>NZ_JBIUAQ010000034.1:0-97394 GCF_044547565.1 Amycolatopsis sp. NPDC052450
ATGTGTCCTCAGTCACAGATGGAGCCCTTCTGGGTCGCGTCCGACGACCCGATCTTGGTCCATCCGCGGCTTACACGGTTGTCATGACACGGCCCATCCGCCTGCTTTGGCACGTTCTCGGCGTCCTTCGCACGCCATCCCATGCTCGCGAATTTGTCGGCGGATTCGCGCGTCTCGTCGCGACACAGCAAATGCACAATCGATCTGCTGGTCTGTAGCTTGTCCTGCCATGCCACGCGGTCCGCCGGGGTGAGATGGCGTTGGTCACTGCTGTCGCGCTGGGATTCATAGAGGTGCAAGACAGCGGCGACGAGATCCGCCGCACTCTTCAGCTTCTGATCCCGCAGCCAACTCCGGTGTTCGTCGCGTCCTTTGACCCAAGCGCCGAGCAACACACCTGCCAATCCGACCACCGCTCCCACAATGCCCGCCAAGACGTTTCCCACCCGAACCACCCACTTCGCAAGGTTCCAAGAACCCGACCTTCCTACCTCATCCTGGAGACCGTCCGCGCGCGCGTCGGCATGAGCGCGCGACCCGATGCACAACCGGTCCGCGGCAGAAGCGGATGTTCGTCAGGTATCGACGGTGCGGTGTCCACAGATACGGCCGAACGCCTTCGCAACATCTCGGCTCAAGATCAGTCTGCCGACAGTGTTTGCAGCTTCATGCAGGCTGTCGGGTGCCTTGACAGCCCGAGTCGAGAGCTTGCGTCCGGACGCACTGTGGCCCGCACCCGAACTCGAGGGTCAGGGTGCGGGCCACAGGTACCCGGTCAGTATCGGGTGTTGCTATGCGGTTGCGTTGCAGGAGGTGAAGGCGGTGTTGGTGTGCGCGGCATAGACACTCGCGCCGCCGTCGGAGTCGTGCTTGAGGGGCACGGTGACCTCGTCCTCGGCGGTCCAGGGGAAGCCTTGCACGTCGAACGTCCAGGTACCTTTGACCTTGGTCGCCAGTTTGGACAGCGTGACCCAGCCGTAGTTCCGTGGGGGCACGGTCACGACCAGACTGTTGCCCAGGTCTTCCCTGAGGTTCAGCGAGGTCTCGCCGGACACCTCGAGTTGAACCATGGCCTTGATGCCAACGAATTCGCTGCCGACCGTCAGACCTGCGCTCAGTTTGACACCGAGGGTGTTCGTCCAGCCCGTGGAGGTGTTGAGGGAGAAAGTCCACGGTATCGACGTCTGTGTGTCGTTGAACCACACCGGCGAGACACACACCAACGGCAGCGCCTTGGGCTTCTCCTGGCTGTTCGTGGACCATGAGCAGTTCGAGGCGTCTTTGGCGCACCGGGCAGCGGCGTAATCGACGGCCATGTTCATCACCGCCGAGTAGGCCTCGGCCGGTATGGTCCATTGCTGCAGTTGCGTGCCATTGCAGGCGTCGGTGTACACGGAGTTGTCGGTATAGGGCGGGGTTTGTGGGCTCAAGCACGTGTTGTCGGCCCCGTGGCGGATCATGAACGCCTTCTCCGTCGATCCGGCAACCGGCTGGAAGTACCACTTCTCACTCGCACGCCCATCACAGGGCTGCTGCTGCAGCTTGTAGTAAGGGCGGTCCGCGTCGAGACACTTGCCGGTGCTGTCATTGACGATGGTGGAACCCGCGTCGCTCGCCGCGGTGTTGACACGCCACGTCGAGGCAGCTCCGGGCGCCGGGTTGACGACGATGAGCTCGCCGTTATCGCGGGACCCGTCCTCGACGTCCAGGAGACGGCCGTCCTTGACCGACGTGAACGTCAAGCGGATCAACGCCATCGTGGTCACGTCCCCTTGAGGCGCGGCCGTAGCCGGAATCGTCATGCTCCCCACGGCCGCACATAGCACCGCCATGATGGCGGCTACCCTCCTCCACGCCAATCTTGTGTGTCTCACTGCTTTGATTGCCACTAGTGTTTTCCTTTCGTAGTGCTCATACCTTGGTTCTCCGCCAGGCAGGGTGGACAGGGCGACCCTCCGTAGTGGGTTTTCGGTGACGTTCGTGGGTTGGGCGCAGCGGCCGCATTCGCGTCGGTCGCCTGCGCTCGGGCTTGCCATCGGCGCCGCGCTTTGACTGTCTCGGCGCTGGCCAACGAGGCCACGAAACGCTGTGCCTGATCTTTGGCCGCCAACTCTCCACGAGTCACCGGCAGTGGGCGGTCCGTGCCGTCGACACGGTCACCATCGACGGCTTGATCGCCACGTTGTTTGTCGCGGATGCGCTCCAGCACCGGGTCGCGCCAGTCGTCCAGTCCCTGAATGGCTCCAATGCATCAACACGCATACCCATCTTCGCGGAATCACAAAATGTCAAGCCAATTCGAACACGTGACACTGGGACTGTCACCTAAATCCCGGAAACCACAGAGGAGAACCGAGAGGCTGATACACGTCCGAGGAACCGTCGTCGTTTTTGCCTAGCACAATCATTCCCAATTGAAGCGTGGCTAGGCCCGTGACTATCGCCAACGGGACAGCGGCCTTCCCTACGGCCTTCCCTATCTCTTTGAGAAGTACAGCCGTAATGCTGCTTGCTCCGGTGCCTACACCCAGCAAGCCCTGGAGCTTTGTCACCATCCCGGGATCCAGGTGCAGGTGCATACCCCACCACCGGCTCTCCAAATAGCTGCCGTCGCCGAATTCCCACCGTGACGAGGCGATATCCTTACCGACTGCCCCGAGGGGGGTGTTGTTTTTTCCTTCGTATCGGCTGTTCTCATGAACATCGAGCGCGTAGCTTGGTTTCCTGCCGTCGAGGTCGAGGCTGTTGATGGGGTC
This sequence comes from Amycolatopsis sp. NPDC052450, assembly GCF_044547565.1. Taxonomy (NCBI): domain Bacteria; kingdom Bacillati; phylum Actinomycetota; class Actinomycetes; order Pseudonocardiales; family Pseudonocardiaceae; genus Amycolatopsis; species Amycolatopsis sp. NPDC052450. The sequence continues at coordinate 2,757 of NZ_JBIUAQ010000034.1, forward strand.
GGCGTTGGCGTAGTCGTAGTTGTTGGCGGAGCCGCCGGAGATGGGGTCGGTTTGCAGGAAGCGGCCCAGGATGGGGAGATAGGTGCGGGCTCCCATTTCGAGGGCTTGGTGGCTGGCGATGTGTTCGACGGGGACGGTGTGCTCGCCGAGGTAGCCGAAGTCCAGGCCGCCTTCGGCGGTGGCCGGGATGGGGATGTCGCCGATGGCGCCGGTGGTGGGGTCGATGTTCTGGCCGAACGGGTCGTAGAGGTGGATCTTGCCGGTGCGGGTGGCGGTGCCGTCGGTGGTGAACAGGATGTCGCCGTGGATGGTGGGGTAGGACCAGTTGGTGGTCTTGGCCTGGTCGTAGGTTTTGGTGAGCACGACCCCGCCGGGCAGTTTCAGCACCCGTTGCCGCAGTTTCCCGGCGCTGTCGAGGATGAGGTCGGGGCCGCCTTCGTCTGCGGTGAACCCGTACCGGGTGACCTGCGCGGGTTTACCGGGCTCCTGGACCGTGCGTGCGGTGATGCGGTCCGTGACGTCGCGGGTATAGCGGACCGCGCGTCCGGTCTCGGTGGTGGTGGACACGTGCCGGCGGGTGGAGTCGTAGCCCAGAGTGTCGCCACCGATCTTGGTCACGTTGCCGTAGGTGTCGTAGGCGAACGACAGCGCGGTGGCGCCGCTGGTCGAGGTCAGCCGGTCGGCGTCGTCGTAGCAGTAGCTGGTGGTGGTGGGGGCTGCGCCGTTGACACTGTCGGTGAACGCGGTGCGGTTGAAGTTCAACCCCGCTTTCGTGTTCGACCCGCAGCCGCCGTCCCCGGCGAAGGCGTAGGTCAGTTGGTGGTGCGGCACGGTGGCCGCGACCAGACGACCCGCCGCGTCGTAGGTGTAGGCGGACTTGTAGGGAGTGCCAGGGGTGTCGGTGTCGGTGATGGTGTCGTCGGTGACGCGGCCGTCGCGGGTGCGGGTGACCGTGTCGGTTACCGTCGAGTCTTTCGCTTTCCACGTCAGGCCGGTGGGATGGCCCGCGTCGTCGCGGGCGAGCGCGTCCAGTCGGGATCCGTTGCCGTAGGCGACGTTGGTCAGCTCCCAGGCGGAGTTGTAGCTGGGAGTGGCCACGGTGACCCCGTCCAGGACGACTTTCGTCAGTTTGGAGGTGTCGTTCCAGGTGTAGGCCACGGTGCTGGAGGCCCCGTTGACGGTGGTGGTCTCGTTGATCTTCCGTCCGGCCGTGTCATAGCCGGTGGTGGTGACCACGCCGGTGGTGTCGGTGTAGGACACGACCCGCCCGAGCAGGTCGCTCACGGTGGTGGTCGACCCGCTCTCGTCGGTCACCTTCGATGTCAGTGGGTCGCCCCCGACCGCGTGGTCGGTGACGATGGTGCGTGCGGGTTGGCCGCCCATCGCCGGGAATGTCTTCTTGACCTCCCGGCCGCGGGCGTCGTAGCCGATGCACGACCACGGCTCGCTGTTGACCCGGGAGGCGACGACTCTGCCTGCCGCGTCGTGGACCTGTTCGGCGGTGTTGGCCGAGCCGTCCGCGTTCTTGGCCGCCGTGGTCGTCTTGGCCATGCCGCCCTGGTTGACCGCTGCCGAGCCGGGGACACAGGGGTTGGACCTGGTTTCGGTGTCGCCGTAGTACACCGTCGTGCCCCGTTTGGCGGGGTCGGTGACATCCCCGGCAGGCAGGGATTCGGCCAGCCTGCGCAGATAGCCGTCGCCGGGGCGCTCGAAGGTGTTGCGCCGGACCAGGTTGGCCCCGCCCGGGTCGCCGGTCGTGGACACCACCAACCCGAGCACCGGGTCGATCCCCGCCGCGGGGTCGGAGTAGCCGGTTGCCGTCCTCGTCGACGGCGCACGCTCCGCACGGCCGCCGGAGGTGCTGTCGGCGACCTTGCTCGTCTCGTGCCCGTAGCGGGGCGCCAAGTACCGGCCGGGAACGGTCACCGCGGCCGTGGCCCCGGGCGGGGTCCAGGTGAAATTCAACGCCCCGGTGGTGCCGGCGCGGTTGTAGTAGTCGACCCGAACCCGGTGCCTGCTGTCCGCCGTCGCATTCTTGTAGGTGCCCGCGGCCGCGGTGCTGGCCTTGTCGGTCCAACTGTCCACGACCAGCACGTCATCGATCCACAACCGCACCCCGTCGGTCGCGGTGAACCCGAGACCGTAGTCACCGGCGGCGGGGAACTGGAGTTCACCGGTGAACCGGCCCGACCAGCCGGACTTGTTCGCTACCGGCGGCTTGCCACCCCAACTGCCGGACAGCGAACCATCGCCGGTACCGACCCCGGTCTGCCATACCGTAGGAACACCGGAAAGGAACGGGTTGTCATACAACGCGGCCGACAGCCCGGTCAGGCCCTCGTCGTAGCCGGTGTGTTCGCGCGGCACTGTGGCCGCGCACGCCGGTGTCGGGGTCTGGCCGGTGAAACACGACGCCGGCGCGGGCCCGTACTTGTCGATCGGGCGGTCGGCGTGGTCATACACCGTGGTGGAGCGCCGGCCTGCGCTGTCGACCGCGGCGATGGACTGGTCCTTGGCGTTCCACTCCGCGGCGATCGTGGCTCCGTCGAGGTCGGTGGTGGCCAACTCGCGGCCCGCATCATCGTAGGTCGACGTGCGGGAACGGGTGTCATCGTCCACCCCGGCCACGGCCACGGTCGTCTGCTTGCGGTCGAGGTAGTACTGGTAGAAGTGCTCGGCGCGCGGGCCGCTGTCACGACCGTTCGGGGACGGGGCCAGCACCTTGACCGCCCGCAGGACAGGCGGCTCACGGGGCTGCTCGACTTTGGCGTCGTACCCGATCACCGTGCACACGGCGGCGTTGTCGGTGGTGGTCGTGCAGCCGTTCTCGTCCGACGCCGGTTGCCGAGCCACCCAGTCATAGGCCACAGCGTCGCGGATCGTGGTCAGAGCCCCGACGCTGTCCAGAGCCTTCTGCTTTTCCTCCTCGTTGTCACCGGCCTCGTCGTAGAGCCTCTTGGCCTCGGCCCTGCCCTGGTAGTCGAAGTCCTGCATGACCGCACCCGCGTTCTCGATCCGGGCGAGGGTCTCCATCTGATACCACAGCCGAGTCTCGGTGCCGTCCCAGTACCGGATCCGGCACAACTGCTGTAGCGGCGCCGAGTCCGCGCCGGGCGGGCGGGACACCCCGCCATAGCAACGATCACTGTTGTCGGTGTTGTAGAACAACTCGTGCGCCCGGTCCGACACCGGATCCTTGATCCGCGTCAGCCGCGGCACCGCACCACTGTAGAAGTATTGCAGGGCAGCGGGTTTCTTGCCGTCCAACGCTGAGGACACCGCCGACAGCGTGCCGTCGGCATTGAACACCGACACCACATCGCCCTCGGTCACCGTGATCCGACCACCCGCATCGAAGGCGAGCACACCGTCCTCACCCACCGGCGGGGTGTAGCCACCCGCGGACGCCTTGGCCCAGGTGTGCTTGGCACCGGAACCGTCGGTCAGCACCACCGATCCGTCGAGCATCTCCGCGTGGCTGTAACCACTGGACTGCGCCGACAGTGTCCATCCCGCGGGCAGTGACTGCGTGTCGGCGGAGAACAGCCATTCCGTCGGCACGATCCGCGGATCCAGATTATGGTGGCGGTCCTCACCCTCGCCGACGCTGCTGGTGGCCCACAACACCATTCGGGGTCGCTCTGTGGTGTGGTGATACAGCTCGATCTTGATCGGCACCTGCTGGCCCGCTTTGAGCGTGACGTCGCGGTCCTGTTTGGGGCCAGGTTGGAGGAAGTCGTCGCCGACATCGGCGGCGTTGGGGTTGTCGTAGACCAGCTTGTCGCCCACCCACATCTTCGCGCCGTCGGTGTGCCCGCCGGCGAACCGGAAATCACCGGACACCGGGGCCTTGAAATGGCCCTCCCACCGGACGACGAACCAGTCCTTCGCCAACGCCGGCGGCATCGGGTCGTCCCGCCACGGCCGGTTGTCCGGGTTGTCGCTCCACGCGACCCCCCAATCCAGATTGACCTGCGACTCACCACGCACCATCACCGGAAGCTCATCCGGAGTCCCCGTATGCCGGGAATCGTTGAAATACGACGCCCGCACCCCCCGTGGTGCACCTTGCCGGGAGTTGTAGGCGAGGTTCACCCCTGCAGGCCCGCCCACCGTCTCGAACTTCGGCCCCGAGGTCTCGATGTGGGCGTTGCCGTTGAACAGGTTCACCGTCACCGGACCCATCTGGTCGGTCGGCGCCGGTCCCGAGGTCCCCACCCGCTGATTGACCGTGAAATGCCCGACCCACTTCGGCGGGGTCGCCGTCGTCGCGCCGGCCACCGCCGTACCCGCCGTCCAGGTATACCGGCCGCCGTCGCGCAACACATGCTTCGGCACCGTCCAGGTCGGCTGATCCAGACACCCCGAATCCACCACACTGCCCGAACGACCATCGAAACCGGTGGAAATCTTGAAGCAGTACAGGATGTCCTCACCCACTGCGGCGACCTGCAACGTCGGCGTCTCCGTCGCCACCACGGCCTGATCGACCGGACTGACCAGGCTCGTCTCCGGCGCCGCGCCAGTGCGCGCGGCGCCGGCCCCCTTGCCTGTCAACGGCGTGAAATCAGCCCTCGGCTGCTCCGCATCCGGCACTGGGCGCCCCTGATTCCCCGTGGGCACCGACAACACCGGCAGATCCCGCGGCACCTCCACCGGTGCCGCTTCCGCCGGTCGCGGCGACCAGACCACCACCTGCGCCAACGACGCGACCAGCGCCACCAGCAAGGCCACAACCAGACCCTTGCGGCCACCACGAACTGAACGAAGAGTCCACGCGAGGACAGACATGCCCCAACCCCCTCTGCAAAACACGAGCACGGCTACGGCGGACCAGCGACACCGATGTCGGCGCTGGCCACGGTGGTATGCGTAACGGATTCAGGTTGTTCAGTGCCGGAGGGTGGACGGTTAACAACCAAGTGTGAACAATTCGAGCAGGGGTTGTTTTCAACTGGAGGGGTGGGCTTGTGGGGCGTGGGGAGCGTCCGTTGGGCTCGGGGGACGGCCCGCTGTTGCGCTGGGCCGCGGATCTGCGGAACCTGCGGGACAAGGCGGGAAGTCCGGGCTATCGCGAACTCGCCCGGCGTACGCACTACTCGACCGCCGCGCTCTCCGGTGCTGCCGGCGGGCGCAAATTGCCCAGCCTGGCGGTGGCTTTGGCCTATGTCCAAGCCTGCGACGGGGACACCGCGGCGTGGGAGCGGCGCTGGCGCGAGGTCGCGGCCGAGCTGGCCGAGCCCGCACCGCGGTCCGCGGAAGGCGAACAGGCCGCGCCCTATGTCGGATTGAGCGCCTTCCAGATCGAGGACGCCGACCGCTTCTTCGGCCGCGATCAGTTGGTCGAACAGGTCCGTGCGCGGGTCTTCGACTCCCGATTCACCGCCGTGGTGGGCGCCTCGGGAGCGGGCAAGACGTCGTTGTTACGGGCCGGGCTCCTGCCCGCGATCGCCGAGCACGCGTGGCCCGTCTCGGTCATGACCCCCAAGGCGCATCCGATCGAAGAATGCGCCCTGACACTGAGCGCCCTCACCGGGGCCACGCCCACCCTGCTCGTAGCGGATTTGGCCGCCGACACCAGGGCTGTGCATCGGCTGGTCCGCCAGGGGCTGGCCGATCACCCAGCCGAAGCCGACCTGGTGCTGGTGGTGGATCAGTTCGAAGAGATCTTCACCCTGTGCACCGACCCGGGCGAACGGTCCCGGTTCCTCGACCTGCTCGTCACCGCGACCACAGCGGACGGCAGCCGGCTGCGGGTGGTTCTGGGCGTGCGCGCGGACTTCTACGGTCACTGCAGCCGCTACCCACATTTGGTCCAGGTGTTGCAGCAAGCACAGGTATTGGTGGGGTCGATGACCACGCCCGAGCTCCGTGAGGTGATCACCCGGCCCGCGTCCCTGGCGGGGCTTTCGGTCGAGAGCGCCCTGCAAGCCACCCTCTGCGCCGAGGCAGACGGCCGGATCGGCGTGCTGCCACTGGTCTCGCACGCCCTGCGCGAGACCTGGCACCGCCGCCGCGGCAACGCCCTGACACTCGCCGGTTACCACGAGAGCGGCGGAATCGCCGGAGCCATCGCCCACACCGCAGAGACCACCTACATCGCCCTGACCGAAACCCAGCAGCGATGGGCTCGGCAACTGTTCCTCCGGCTGGTCGCCCTCGGCGAAGGCACCGAGGACACCAAACGCCGCCTCGGCCGCGGCGAACTCGACCTCGAGCACGACGACGCTGTCGCCGTGCTCGACCAGCTGGCTCAGGCCCGGTTGATCACCCTGGACCACGACGGCATCGAAATCGCTCACGAGGCCCTCATCCGGCACTGGCCCCGCTTAGCCGGATGGCTCACCCAAGACCGCGAAGGCCTTCGGACACACCGCCAGCTCACTGACGCCACCACCGTGTGGGAAGGTCTGGACCGCGACCCCGGCGCCCTTTACCGCGGTACCCGACTGGCCATCGCCCGCGACTGGTCCGACTCCGCGCCCGACCGACTCACCGCACGGGAACGCGCCTTCCTCCACGCCTGTCTCGACGCCGAAGCCGGTGAACGAGCCGCCACCCAGCGCCGGTCCCGACGCCTGCGTCAACTCGTCGCGCTGCTCGCGGTGCTGTTCCTGCTCGCCGTGACAACCACGGTCTACGCCGTCCACACCCGGACGGCCACCGCCGAGCAACGCAACGCCGCCATCGCCAAGAACGTGGCCGTCGAGGCCATCGAACTGTTCCGTACCAACCAGGATCTGGCCGCACAACTCAGTCTGACCGCCCACCGTCTCGCCCCCACCGCCGAAACCCGCGACAGCCTGATCAGCACCCTGGCCACGACGTTGATCAACCAGCCGCACGAGATCTACTCGGTCGATTTCAGTCCCGATGGGCGCGTCCTGGCAACCGCGAGCGGGGACCACACCGTGCGGCTGTGGGACGTCACCGGTCCGCGTATCCCCGACGAACTCGCCTCGATCCCCAACGCGACCAGCACGGTCTTCGGCGTCGACTTCGACCCCCGCGGCCATCTACTGGCCACCGCCAATGGCGACAACGTCGTCCGGCTGTGGGACATCACCGACCCTCGCCACCCCATCGAACTCGCCGCCATCCCCAACGCGAACAACGCGGTGTACGGAGTCACGTTCAGCCCTGACGGCCGCACCCTGGCCACCACCAGTTTCGCCGGCACCGTGCGACTGTCGGACGTCACCGATCCCCGCCGCCCCACCGAACTCACCACCCTCACCGGCCACACCAGCGTGGTCTACTCGGCGGCCTTCAGTCCCGACGGCCGAACGCTGGCCACCGCCGGCGAGGACCAGACCGCCCGAATCTGGAACATCACCGAGCCGCGACGGCCCATCCAACTCGCCGCGCTGACCGCCCACACCGGGAGCGCGGTGTACGGAGTGGCCGTCAGTCCCGACGGCCGCATGCTTGCCACCGCGGGCAACGACAACACCGCCCGGCTTTGGGACATCACCGATCCGCGCGTACCCGCCGAACTCGCCACCCTCACCGGCCATACGAGCGGCCTCTTCGGCGTGGACTTCAGCCCCGACGGCCGCACGCTCGCCACCAGCGGCGGCACCACCGCCCGGATCTGGAACATCACCGACCCGCGTCACCCCGCGGAACAGACCGTTATCACCGGCCACATCACCGGTGTGTGGTCCGTGTCCTTCAGCCCTGACGGGCGGGCACTATCCACCAGCGGCTGGGACCGCACCGCTCGGATCACTCCCACCGACACCGACGAACTCATCGCCCGCGCCTGCGACCACATCCGCACCCGGCTAACCCCCACCGAATGGAATCGGTACTTCCCCGCCATCACCTACGACCCGCCCTGCCCACCCCGATGACCTCCGTGGGCGGCAGCCGGGAATGATTTGGAGAACAGCGTGAACAGAAACCGCGTCCTACCCATCCTGGCGGCTGTCGCCGTGACGTTGGCGATTCCCGCGCCCGCGCAGGCGGCACCGTCCACCGATCACGCCGACACCCAGGCAGTGCTCGATCGCTACCAAGGCGGTGCCGGACCGGGCGCGGCGGTCCATGCCGGCAACCGGACCGGTACATGGGAGGTGCGCGCCGGGACCGCGGACACCAACGTCCAGCGACCCATCAGCTCCGACGACCAGTTCCGCATCGGCAGCCAGACCAAGACGTTCACTGCGATCGTGGTGCTGCAACTGGCCGACGAAGGCAAGGTCGACCTGGACGCCCCGATCGAGCGGTACCTACCCGGCGTATTCAATGGCAACGGCTACGACGGCACCGCGATCTCCGTGCGCCAGATCCTGCAACACACCAGCGGCATCACCGACCACCTGGGCAAGCCCGCGGCTCGCCCGAATGGCACCTACAGCCTGCGGGAACTGGTCCGCGCCGGGCTGACCAACCCGCCACAGTTTCCGCCGGGAACCGAATGGGGGTACTCCAGCGTCAACTACCTGGTGGCAGGTCTGCTGATCGAACAGATCACCGGCAGGTCGGCAGGAGACGCGATCACCAGCCGCATCATCGGACCGCTCGAACTGACCAGGACGACCTACCCCCGCCCCGGTGACCGACAGCTCGCCACGCCCTATCTACCCGGCTACATCGGCGGCCGGACTGGACCCTTCTTCTTCTGGTTCGACCGGACCTTCGCCTGGGAACTGTCCCAGTGGGCCACGGCCGGAGCCATGGCCTCGACCGAACAGGACATGGTCACGTTCACGCAGGCACTGGCCGACGGCCGGCTCATCTCCCCCGCGACGCTGGACCAAATGCGCACGACGGTCCCCATCCCCGGCGCACCGGAGGGAATGGCCTACGGCCTCGGGCTGATCCGGTTCGACCTGTCGTGTGGCAGGCGAGCGTGGGGCCACATCGGTGACGTCGCCACCGGTCACTCGTCCGCGACCTTCGCCACCGACGACGGACGGCACGCGGCACTGGTGACCAACGCCTTCGTCCAGACCGAAGACACGACAACTCGGGCTCAGGTGATCGACTCCGCGCTATGCGGCACCCCGTGAAAACACTCCGCTTCCGGATGTGCCGACCTGCCGGTGAGGGCGTCCGCAAGGTTCCGCCCGGAGCTTCCCACCGGTGCACGAGGCCGAACGCAAAGTCAACGCACGACATCACGGCTCAGACATGCGTCGATGCTCAGCACTCCGGTGCGAGTCCTAGCCCAAGACGGATAAACCCTCGTGCTGCTCTTCGGCCTGGGCCTCGGGTTGAGCTTCCTCACCGGAGACCCGCGTCTGTTGCTGGCGAAGGAATCGGTGACCACCTTCTGTGCAGGCGTGGCCCTAGTCGGCAGCTGTGCCCTGGGCCGTCCTCTCGTGTACTACGCGGCACGACGCTTCGCGCAGTCGGCCGGCGGCGATCAGCAGCGCGAATTCGAGGCCACGGCGCACAATGCGCCCCGGCGCCGCCGCTGGTACCAGCTCACGCTGGTATGGGGCGTCGGGCTGATCGCCGACTCTGTGCTCCGCATCGTGGGCGTGTACACCCTGCCGTTCGACACGGCGGCTTCCTGGTCTCAGGTGCTGATGATCGTCGCCTTCGCCGGGCTCATCGGGTGGACCTTGCTGACGAAGCGGCGGGCCGAGCGCGCCTGAGGCGCGGTTGCCCAGATCGAAGGGAGACCGGCGGCGGGGCAGGTGTGCGAACCCTGAGGGACTCTGATTCCCCATGCCAGGAACTCAAGGCTGGTGTTGATCACGGTTCGAGGGTTGTCGGCGTGGTGGCCTGGAGGGCAACGAGGCTCCGGTTAGGACTGGTGATTGGGTCTCGCCTTCACTTGTCCCAGGACCGGTCGTCGATCTGTGGTCATCGCAACCGAGACCTCCCTCTGCCGTCCGCCGGCACCTCGAATGCGCTCTTGGTGAAGCTTGTGACAAAACGATGACACAGCGCTAGCGCTGCGCGGACATCCACCGGACAGGCTGGGGTGCATGCGACGTCGTTCACTCCTCGTCGCGGCCGGCGCGGTGCTCGCGCTGGCCGCGACCTTCCTGACCACCCACAACGCGCAGGCCATCGTGGGCGGCACCAAATCCGCCAAGGCGTACTCGTTCATGGGCTCGTTCCAGCCGTCCTACCCCAGGCCGCCGCGCGCCGACGGACACGGTTGCGGTGTGGAACTCCTTGCGCCGCAATGGGTACTGACCGCCAGTCATTGCGCGGGCAAGAACCCGACCAATGCGAAGAACGGCATTCCCCAAGGCTGGAAAGTCCGGATCGGATCGCTCGACACCACCGCCGGGGGCAAGGTCGCCGAGGTGGACCACTACTACCGGCTCGCGACCAGTCATGACGAAGGCGGCTTCTGGGGCAAGGACCTCGCGTTGATGCACCTGCGCGCGCCCGTGCACGCGCGGCCCGTTCCGATCGCATCCAGCACGCCCGCGGACGGTACCCCGACTCGTATCCTGGGCTGGGGCATGACCTGCGACGAAGACAAACCGAAGTGCTACCCGAACAAGCTGCGCGAAGCCGACACCGCGGTGCAGCCGGCCTCGAAGTGTACGGTCGCCTCTCCAGGCGAGTTGTGCATCGGCAGCCTCGATGGCACCGTCGGTGCGCGGAACATGGACTCCGGCGGGCCCGCGCTGATCCGCCAGGGTGACGGCTGGGCGTTGGCCGGCGTGGTCAGCGGCCCCAGTTCCGACGGGGAGCCGGTGCTGTACACCGACGTCACCAAGCACGCTGACTGGATCAACGGCATCATCAGCGGCGCCACCGTGCCCGCCGATGACGTGATCCCGAACGTGGAAGGCGCGGTGGATCTCTCCGGCTGTTCGGGCTCGGTGGTCCGCACTGCCGTCTCCCGCCCGAACGATCCCGCGCTGCTGCTCACCAACGGGCATTGCGTGCGGGGAGACCGTCCCGCGCCGGGCGCCGCGCTCGTGGATCAGCCCGCCGACCGTGCCGTGTCGGTCGCCAACGCTCAAGGCTACCCGCTTGTCTCTGCCCGTGCGGATCGTCTGGTGTACGCGACCATGACCGGCACCGACATCGCGCTCTACCGGTTGAACCGAACTTACGCGCAGCTGGCAGCGAAGGGCACCAAAGTCTTCCGGCTCGCCTCCACGCCCGTACGGGCCGGCGACGCGTTGACCCTGGCCTACACCAGCAGCCGTCTGGGCTGTACCGCCGAGGCCGTGGTGCCGCACCTGAAGGAAGGCGGCTATCAGTTCGAGAACTCCATTCGCTACGCCACCAGCCCGCAGTGCCAGCCGTTCCACGGAATGTCGGGTTCGGCGCTCCTGGCGGCTGACGGCTCCACAGTGGTCGGGGTGCACAACACGCACAACGACGGCGGGCAGGCGTGCAGCGACAACAACCCGTGCGAGGTCGGGGCGGATGGAAGCACGACCTCGGTGCCGGGTCGCTCCTACGGCCAGCAGGTCGATGGGATCGCGGCCTGCCTGGGCGCCGACTCCCGGCTAAACCTCGCCCTGCCGGGATGCGCGTTGACCAAGTGACCAGGTCTTCGACCAGGGCCTCGGCGCTGCGCGCCTACGCCTCGTACTTTGTCTCCGGCCGAGCCCGCGCCGCCGGGATTCCCTCAGGTACCAACCCACCCAGACGTGCTCGCACACGGCAGGCAAAGAAGTCATACCGCGTGGCCATTCGTGCGGTTGCGATTCGGATCGGCTGCTGCACGGACGACTCGCCGAAATATTCGCCGTCTCGGAACTGATCACGAGTGAGGTCGAGCTCCAAGCCGCTCGGCAAACGATTCCAATAGTGGAGCCCGTCGGGCCGGCCATCGCGTCGAAAGACCTCCGACCAGAGCAAGACACCGCCGAGTAGTTCCGCCACGGCCATCGATGTGACACCACACTGCCCGGCAGCGGGGTTAGCGGAATCCCACTCGACGGCGGGGTCGCATGTTCGCTCGTCCCAGCATCGCCGGAACACAGCTTCCAGGTCCGTCAAAGACCAGACAGCGGTCATCCGCCCCCCACCGAGTTGCACAGTAGGAAGACCTTATCGGCAAACCAACGGAACAGAAACACCCCGTAGGAAGAGCAATGCCTGCTTCCATTTCACTGAAACATCGGAGGATCCCGCTGGTCAAAGCTCGCCTGCCCCACGGCGAAGAAGGCCGCCCACCAGGGATCAAGTTCGCTTCGCCATTCCAGACGCGTGGCGCCGGCGCCACGCGTTCTGCTTGGACTGATTGCCGCAGGTCCGCATCGAACACCAGCGACCCGACCGAGACCGGGACCGATCATAAAAGGCCCGTCGGCACGTGTCGTTGACGCATACCTTGAGCCTGTTCCACTCCTGGGTCGTCATCGCACGGACCACCTCGGCGACGATGCCGCCCAGGGCCGCCGCGGTCCCGGTTGCGCGGGGTTTCAGCGACCAGCCACCGTCCTCGTCGAGTTCGACCGTCAACTGTGAATAGTCAGCGGCCGCGTTGATCGCCGCTCTTGCGTGCCGCGGCGTCGGCGCGCCAACCAGGTTGGCTGCCATGGCTTCCCGCAAGGAATCCCGCAGCCGCAAGGCGTAATCCAAGTCCTCCGGCGAAGCCGAGACCGTGCCAGGCAGCAGTGACTCGTGACGCAGCCAGTCGCTCAGCACCTGCGGTGCCCCTCGCCGGCTGGTACCGGCTTCGAGGTCACAGCTGTTCACGAACCGGCACACCAGGTCAAGTGTCCCGGGAGCCGGCGACACGTGCATGGTCACGGTTCCCGCTCGGCCATGGTCAGTTCTTCGGCACGTGTGGACTGAGGGGCTTGCGGGCGGTGAAGATCAGATATTCGGGTCCGCCATGGGTGATGACGTCGTCGAAAAGCCCGATGAAGTCGTCCAACTCCTGCTTACCGTACTGGTTCGTCAGGTTCTCGAGGTCTGCTTCGGTTCGCTCCCACCACATCTTGACGGACTTCTCGACATGGCTGCTGGCGTCGAGAAGTTCGACGGGCTCCAGCCCGGCGTGGCGGAGCATCGGCGGGAACTCGTCGAACCGGTGGAAAGCGCCGAGTGAATCGAGATCGCGGTACCGGTCGAGCACTCGCCGGCGCGCGGGAGTGACGGAGGCGTTGAGGCAGAAGTCCGCGGCGGTGAAGACGCCACCGGGGCGGAGAACGCGGGCGATTTCACGCAACGCCGGGGCGCGGTCCATGTGGATCAGCGACTCGATGGCGATGGCCGCGTCGAACGACTCGTCCGGGAACGGCAATTCGAGTGCGTCAGCCTGCTCGAACCTGACCTGTTCGGCCATGTTCTCGGCGCTTGCCCTGGCGGCGGCTTGCTCGATCTGCGTGGCGACGTTCGAGACACCGACCACGTGCGCGCCGGTCGTACGGGCGAGCCGGATCGCCGGTCCGCCGATACCGCAGCCGAGATCGAGTACTCGGTCCCCCGGGCCCGCCCCGACCCGGCCGATGATCTGGTCGGTCAAGTTGTCCAGCGCCTGTTCGTAGGGTGTGCCGTCGTCGGGAACCGGCCAGTAGCCGTGGTGGAAGTTCGGTCCGTACAGGCTGACGTACATGGCCTCGGCCTGCTCGTAATAGGCCTGAGCTTTCTGCGAGGCGGTTTCCGTGATCATGGTGAGCTCCTCCGCATCTTGCTTGGTATTCGGCCAGAGACGATGCCTCCACCATGCACGATGATGTCAAGCTCTGCGCGCCGAAGTGCGGATGCTCGCTCTTCGTAATCCTTGTTTTTCCTTGTTATGGCGCTAATTCGCCTCGAAATCAGCTGGTCTGGACCACTTGCTTTCACCGTGGGTACTCCACTCTACTGGCGGTATCGTCAAGAAAATGCCTGTCGTATTCACGTCAGCGAGTGACGTATTCCCCCACTACGGTGTCCATCGGGTGATGCATTCCCTGACGCAGGTTCCCGGCCTGGCAATGGAAAACCGAGGCGACGAGAGGATGAACTCACCGTGACGAGTCTGATGACGACATTGGCCGACACACGCGAAACACCGGAACCGGAACCGGAACGATCGTTGCGAGAAGTGATCGATCGGCTCCCGCAGATGAGCCCGGATGTCGATCTGGGTGACGACATCTCACTGGCACACGAGACATTGCTGGCACCTTCGGTGTCCGAAGAGGACAAACGAGCGGCACTGTCCAAGTGGCTCGGCCAGAAACAGCCGTGCCTGTTCGGGCGCCTGGCGATGCAGGGATCGGACGGCCCCAAAGGACTCGGCGCCAGCATGTGCTGGATCGGCGAAGACGACCTCGACGCGGGCCGCGATCACGTCGCGGCGAAGATCCAGCGAGAACGCCGCGTATGGAAGGACCGCGCCGAACGCGGCGAGAGCAGCGGATTCCTGATCATGGTCAACAGTCGACGCCTGGCCTACGCCCGGCCAGGGAAGGAACTCGTCGACGTCTGCGTGGAGCTGTCGAATCTCTACCTGGTCGAACACGCACCCATCGAGAGGGACGTGATCTACACCGAAGCCGTCCCGTTCCGCCGTTCCGACGGCGTTTTGACCGTGTTCAAGGCAGGCTGCAACATCTTCTACTCCGGCGCTCACCGCACGGTCAACCATGATCGGCGCCTGCCCGGTGGCCTCATGTTCTCGATGAACTCGCCGGGCCACTACGCCAACTCGCTGGCGAAGCGGGGGCTGCAGGATTCGTTCGAGGCCGCGACCGACTTCGTCCGAGAGACGGCGTTCCGGTCGATCGGCAACGGCGGCATCGGTTGCCCGCATATGCCCAGCGCGAGCTGGCACAACGAGAACACCGACGCCCACCGCGAAGCGCCCGAACGCAAGCGCCCGCACTACATCCCGGACAACTTCGACCCGACCCGCTACTCGGCCGTCTATCACACCGATGTCCTCGTACCCACCGACGTCACCAGTGACGCGCGGACGGTGCACGAATCCTTCGACGAGGTCGACGCGGAGATCTGGCCATATCTGATCCTCGACTACATCTCCACGAAGGAGTTTCCGCCCGACCACGTCAACTACGGGCTGTTCCACGGACATCCCATCGAAGAGTGCGCCCGGTACCACAACCCGTGGCCCCCGCGCGTGGCACACAACGAGGAGCTCTTCGAGTACTGAGCTGACGACGCCGAACCAACAGGAAAGGATGGCGCATGACACCGACGTCCAAGGCACCTGAGGAGGCAAGAGAAGACGGCCTCGGATGGGGCCGCAGTGTTCTGATGTGTCCGCCCGAGCACTTCGATGTCACCTACTCGATCAACGTCTGGATGGACCCGGACGCCCACGTGGACTTCGATCGAACGTGGCGGCAGTGGGAAGACCTGGTGTCCACATTGGAGGAAGCGGGCACCGAGGTACGAACCGTACCCGCCGTGCCGGGATTGCCGGACATGGTCTTCACGGCCAACGCCGGCATCGTCGACGGCACCACGTTCACCCCGGCACGGATGAGCAAGCCCGAACGCGCCCCCGAGATCGATCACGTCCGCGCTCGGTTCGAGGAACTGGGCTGGACGATCGAGCCGCCGCCCGCCGCGCCGCAGGAAGGTGCGGGTGACGCACTGGCGTTCGACGGCGGGCTCGTCGTCGGCTACGGCACCCGGTCCTCCGCGTCGGCCTATGCCGGGCTGCGGGCACGCAACGGCTGGACCGTGACCGCGCTCGAGCTCACCGATCCCCGCTACTACCACGTCGATCTGGGGTTCTGCCCGCTCGACGATCGGACGGCGATGGTGCTGCCGGAGGCCTTCACCGCCGCCGGTCGCGGCGCACTGGCCGAACTCGTCGAGGATCCGGTGATCCTGACGCCGGAAGAAGGAGCGGCGTTCTGCGCGAACGCCGTGGTGACCGGGCACACCGTGGTGATGCCGCAGTGCACACCGCGGCTGGGCCGCGAACTCGGACGCCGCGGATTCGAACCGGCCGTATGCGATGTCTCCGAGTTCGGCAAGGCAGGCGGCGGCTGCCGCTGCCTGACCCTGGCCCTCGACGTGGAACTGGACCGGGCGGCCTCCTTCACCGCGGAGGTGGTCGGATGACGGTGGCCGCGTTCAGCCCTCGCATCGCGCGGTGGCTCCACGACCACGATCCGCCCACTCCCTGCCTGGTGCTCGACCTCGACGTGGTCGCTCGGCGCTTCCACGAACAACGGGCCGCGCTGCCGTACGCGACGCCGTACTACGCGGTCAAGGCGAGCCCGGAACCCGCTGTGATCAGCCTGCTCGTGGAGCTGGGAGCCTGCTTCGACGTCGCGAGCCGGGCGGAGGTCGACCTGTGCTTGGCCAAGGGAGCCGATGCCGGCTCACTGTCCTATGGCAACACCATCAAGAAGAGTGCGGATATCGCCTACGCCCATCAGCGAGGGGTGTCGATGTTCGTGTTCGACAATGTGCGCGAGCTCGACAAGATCGCCGAAGCGGCTCCTGGGGCGGCTGTGTACTGCCGATTGCTCAGCGAGAGCGCCGGAGCGCGGTGGCGTCTTGGAGACAATTTCGGTTGTTCGCTCGAGTACGCCGTGGAGCTGATGACCCGCGCGGCACAGCGGGGCTTGCGCCCCTACGGATTGTCCTTTCATGTCGGCTCCCAGCAGCTCGAGCCGGCGCGGTGGGAACCCAACATCGCCGCCGCGGCCGAGGCGTTCGAGAAGCTGCGAGCCAACGACGTGGAGCTCCAGATGCTCAACCTCGGTGGTGGTTTTCCGGCCCGTTACGCCGAACCGGTCCTCCCGATCGACCATTTCGGGAGAGCGATCGAGCAGGCACTCGACCGCTGGTTCCCCGGGGCGCGGCGTCCACGGATCGTGACCGAGCCCGGACGTTCGATCAGCGCCGAGGCCGGGGTGCTGCGCACCCAGGTGGTCTCGGTGCGCGAGCCGTTCGCGGGCGCCGACCGCTGGGTCTATCTGGACGCGGGTCGCTTCGGCGGGCTCGCCGAGACCGAGGGTGAGGCGATCCAGTATCGGGTCGAGACCGAGCGCGGCGGGCCGACGCAGCCGGTGATCATGGCCGGGCCCACCTGCGACAGCATCGACGTGATCTACCGCGACGCCGCCTACGCGTTGCCCCAGGAGCTCGAAATCGGTGACAGGGTCGACTTCCTCAGTGCCGGCGCCTACACCGCCAGCTATTCCTCGATCGGCTTCAACGGTTTCCCACCGTTGCCGACCCATTGCATCGGAGGCGGATCATGACCGCACACGCACGCCTTTCCGTTTCCGGACGGGTGCTGGTCCTTGGCTGTGGTTCGGTGTCCCAGTGCCTGCAGCCTCTGCTGCTCGCCCATCTGGACATCCCTCACGACCGGCTGACCGTGCTCGACATGACCGACCGGCGCCCGGAGATCCCGGACACGCTCGCGGCAGGCTGCCGGTTCGTCCAGCGGAAACTGACCCCCGAGAACCTCGCCGAGACGCTCGCCGAGCAGGTCGGTGCCGGTGACTTGCTGGTGAATCTGACCTGGAACATCGGGACCGAGGAGATCATCGGCTGGTGTCACGACAACGGCGTGCTCTACGTCGACACCTCGGTCGAGCAGTGGGATCCCTACGCGGACATGAACGCCAGGCACCCGACGGACAAGACCCTCTACGCCCGCCACCACGCGCTGCGGCGCCTGAGCCGGGACTGGGGTGGCCACGGTCCGACCGCGATCATCGAGCACGGTGCCAACCCGGGGCTGGTGAGCCACTGGACCAAGGTCGGCCTCGAAGATGTCGCCACGGCCATGCTCAAGGACGGCGTCGAGGATCCGCGGCGACGGCTCCGGATCGAGCAGGCGCTGGGCGAGGCCGACCACGCGCGGATGGCGCTGGAGACCGGAACCCGGGCCATCCACATCTCCGAGCGCGACACCCAGATCGGATCGCTGCCCAAAGAGCCCGAGGAGTTCGTCAACACCTGGTCGGTCGAGGGCTTCTACGAGGAAGGGGTCGCCCCCGCCGAACTCGGGTGGGGCACCCATGAGCGTGAGCTGCCACCGGGGGCGGTGGTCCCGGAATACGGCACCGGCAACCAGATCTGCCTCGCACGTCCGGGTATGGCCACCTGGGTGCGCTCGTGGGTGCCCTTGTCCGGGCCGATACAAGGGATGCTGATCCGGCACGGCGAGGCCGTGACGATCAGCGACCATCTCACGGTCACCGATGACGACGGGACGGTCGTCTACCGTCCGACGGTGCACTACGCCTACCTGCCCACCGACGCGGCGCTGGCCTCGGTGCACGAGTGCAAGATGCGGGGATTCCGGCTCCAAGAGCGCCAGCGGATCATGACCGACGAGATCATCTCCGGCGCCGACGAACTCGGCGTACTGCTCCTCGGCCACGACCTCGGGGCTTGGTGGACCGGCTCACAGCTGACCATTGAGGAGACCCGGAAGCTGGTGCCCGGACAGAACGCCACCACCTTGCAGGTCGCGGCCTCGGTACTGGCTGCGGTGTTCGCCGCCGTTCGCCACCCGCGGCGGGGCCTGTGCAGGCCCGACGACCTCGATCACCACGAGATCCTCGGGATCGCCGCGCCCTATCTCGGACCCACTCCGTCGGTGCGTAGCGACTGGACGCCGCAGGCGACCGGGCCAGGCCCGTTCGACGACTACCTCGGCGTGTCCCCACCCGACGACCCCTGGCAGTTCTCCAACATTCTCGTGGCGTGAAATCGAGGGCGGGCAGCAGGTCAGGACTGCTGCCCGCCCTCGATTTCACCCGCGGGCCACTCTGCTCGAATTGTATGACTGCGTCAGTCATATAGAATGGGACCATGGACGACCGGACCGCGAACCTCTTCGCCGCGCTCGTCGTGGCGCTGTCCGACGAACTCGATGCGGGCAGCACGCGCGTCGCGGGCCAGTCGGCGGTCGGCGCGGCCGCCCTCGCGACACTGCTGTCGGCGCCGGGAGCCCGGGTCGACGCACTCGGCCGGGTCATCGGGCTCACCGGCTCCGGCACGGTGCGGCTCGTCGACCGGCTCGTCGCGGCGAACCTGGTCGAACGTCGCCGTGACACCACCGACCAGCGCGCTGTCTCGCTCTGGTTGACCGCTCAGGGTCGCGTCGCGGCCACGGACGTCGTGACACGGCGCCGCGAGGTGGTGGCCAGAGTCCTCGCCCCACTGAGCGACGCCCAGCGCGCCGTCGTGGCCGAGGCCGTGGAGCCGGTGCTCGCTCATCTGGTCAAGGACCGGTCCCGCGCGGATCGCGTGTGCCGGTTCTGCGACTACTCCGTATGCCCCCCGGCCGACTGTCCCGTCGAAAATGCGGTGTCCTGAACGGTTTCCGCCGCAGACCGCTGACCGAGAGGAGCGGACGATGAGCGCAAGGACCGCGTCGAAGCAGCGAGACGACATGACGATCCATCCGGTCGAGCGCGACCGATGGGACGACCTCGTGGAGGCGTTCGGCGACAACGGCGGCTGCGAGGGTTGCTGGTGCATGTACTGGCGAGTGTCTTCAGGGCCCGAATACGCCCGGATGCGAGGCGCGCCCGCGCGAGCGGAGTTCTCCCGTCTGGTACGCGAAGACGAGGTGCCCGGACTGCTGGCCTATCGCGACGGGCATCCGGTGGGCTGGTGCGCGGTGGCGCCGCGCCCCGCCTATGTACGGCTGCGTGGCTCGCGAACCCTGCGCCCGGACGAACCCGACGACGCCGGCGTGTGGGCGGTGCCGTGCTTCTACATCAAGAACGGGCATCGCCGCCGAGGCGTGGCCGACCGGCTGCTCGCCGCCGCGGTCCGCCACGCCGAGAGCCACGGCGCCCACACTCTCGAGGCCTACCCCACCGATTCCGGGCACCGCCGCTACTCCTCCGCGGAGTTGAACATGGGCACCGTGGACCTGTTCACGCGTCACGGGTTCACGGAGACCGAACGCCCCTCGCCAGGACGGGTCATCGTGCGGCGTCGCCTGACCTGACCTCCGGGGGTCCGCGAACCATCACGTGAGGAGACAGACGGAAATGCGAGTGATCGGTGCCCCGTTCAGCTCCGCCGGCCGGCTGGACCACGAAGCTTCGGCGCCGGAAGCGCTGCGCGATGCCGGGCTCATCGAACGGCTGCGCGCCGCCTTCGGACCCGAGGAGCCGGTCACCGACGGAGGCAACGTCGCCGTCGGCGCCTCGGCGGTCCGCGACGGCTCTTCGGGGCTGAGGTCCCTTCCCGGACTTGAAGCCGTGACCGCATCCACGCGCTCGGCAGTGGCCGAGACCCTGCGCGACGGTGACCGGCCCTTGGTGCTCGGCGGGGACTGCGCGATCCTGCCCGGCTGTCTGCGCGGGGCCCAGGACGTGCTCGGCGACGACCAGGTCGGACTGTTGTTCATCGACGGCCATGAAGACGCCTGGCCACCGCACGAGTCCGACACCGGCGAGGCCGCCGACAGCGAACTCGGGTTTTTGCTGGGGCAGCATCGTGAACAGCTGCCGGCGTCGCTCGAATCCCAGTTCCCCGTGCTCGACGACAGCGCCGTGGTCGCGTTGGGCCCGCGCGACGGCGACGAGATCGCCTCCGCCGGCGACGTCCCCTCGCTGGCCGAACGGATCCCGCTGATCACGGCGCGGCAGCTCACCATCGACGAGGCCGGCACCGCCTGGCACGCCCGGAAGGCGTTGGCCCGCATCCGCGCCCACACCGCGCACTGGTGGCTGCACATCGACCTCGACGTGTTGTCGAGCGACGCCCTGGACGCGGTGAGCTATCCCCAACCAGGCGGACTGGGCTGGAACCAGCTCGGCGAACTCGCCGACGCCGCGCTCGGTGAGCCAGGATGCGCCGGCATCACCGTCTGCGTCTACGACCCGGATCGTGACCCGGACGGAACAGGCGCACAGCGCATTCTCGACTGGGCCGGGTCCCTGGCTCGTCCTACCGGCCGATGCTCAAAGCCACCGGATGGGCGAACATGACGTCATGTTTACCGACACGGACCGCACCCTGAATCTGCTAGGCGCAGTCGTGACCGGAGTGCACGACCAACTCGCGGCCGCCGTCGAAACCGCGGCCGGCCGTAGTGGCGCGCTCGCGGCCACACTGGCCATGACCGCTCAGTACGAAGGTCTCACCATGAGCACCCTGCAGCGGTTCCTCGGTGTCAGCCGCCCGGCCACGATTCGCGTGGTCAATCTCCTCGAGCAGGACGGACTCGCCGTCCGGCGCAATCTCGACGAAGACCGCCGGACGACCTCGGTGGTGCTGACCGACGCCGGTCATCGTGAAGCACGGCGCGTCCTCGCCGCCCGTCGCTCGGTCCTGGAGCATCTGCTTCCCGAATCGAGCAAACAGGAGCGCGTCGTGCTCGACCGCCTCCTCGAACGCATGTTGACCGCGATGATCACCCACCCGTCCCGCGGGTACGAGGTGTGCCGGCTCTGCGACATCAGCATCTGCCCTCCCTCGCGCTGCCCGGTGGAGACCGCGGTCGTCGCCATGGAACCCGATGCCCCCGAGGGACTGCTGACATCGGAGAACGAACGTTCGACCTGATCGAAAGGAGTCCGTCGTGCCGGAGAACCCCAGCGGAACAGGAACCATCCCTTCGAGCAGGGCCGGGCCGAAGGAATGGACGGGCCTCGGAGTCCTCGCCTTACCGACGATCTTGCTCGGTCTCGACGTGACCCTGCTCTACCTCGCCCTTCCTGCCCTCTCAGCCGATCTGCGGCCGACCGGCACCCAAGCGCTGTGGATCCTCGATTCCTACGGACTCGTGATCGCCGGGTTGCTGGTCACCATGGGCGCGATCGGAGACCGTCTCGGTCGCCGCCGTCTTCTCATGATCGGCACCGCGGCGTTCGCCCTCGTCTCGATCGCCGCCGCCTTCGCCCCCAGTGCCGAGATCCTCATCGCGGCCCGAGCCCTGCTGGGCGTGGCGGGCGCGACGCTCATGCCCTCCTGCCTCGCCCTGATCACCAACATGTTCACCGACGCCCGCCAACGAGCACTGGCGATCGGCGTATGGGCGACCACCTTCGCCCTCGGCATGGCCGCCGGACCACTCGTCGGTGGCGTGCTGCTGGAGTCCTTCTGGTGGGGCTCGGCGTTCCTTCTCGCGCTCCCCATCGCCGCACTCGTGCTGCTGACCGCGCCGGTGCTGCTGCCGGAGTACCGCGCCGCCCACTCCGGGCGGGTCGACCTGCTCAGCGTCGCGCTCTCGCTGGGCGCCATCCTTCCCCTTGTCTACGCGATCAAGCACGCGGCCACACACGGCTTCGACACCCAGAGCACAGCCACCCTGGCGGCGAGCGCGGTCTTCACCCTCGTCTTCGTCCGCCGCCAGCGTCGCCTGAGCGACCCGCTGCTCGACGTCGCGTTGTTCACCAATCGTTCCTCCGGAACCGCCCTCGGCGTCCTGCTCGTGGGTCTCGTCGGCGTCGGCGGAGCACTGTACCTGGTCACTCAGCACCTACAGCTCGTCGAGGAACTCTCCCCGCTGGCCGCGGGCGCGTGGATGGGCCCGCCCGCACTGGCGATGGTCGTGGCCGCCATCGGCGCGCCCCTGCTCGCGCGTCGCGTGCGACCCGGCTACGTCGTCGCGGGCACCCTCGTCCTTTCCGTTCTCGGCTACGTGCTGCTCACCCAGGTGCGCGGCCCCGACAGCATCGGTCTGATCGTGAGCGGATTCGCCTTGGTGTACCTCGGATTCGGCTCGGTGGGAGCACTCGGCTCCGACCTGGTGGTCAGCACCACCCCCGCCCACCGAGCCGGCTCCGCCGCCGCGATGTCCGAAACCGTCCAGGAACTCGGAGTCGCCATGGGTGTTGCCATGCTGGGCAGCTTGACGACGCTGGTTTATCGCGACCAGATGCGCGTCACCGATGTGCCCGGTGGCAACACCCCTGCAGTCAGCGAAAGCCTGGCCGGGGCCATGTCCACGCCTCAGGTTTCTCCCCAGCTGCTGGCGCAGGCCAAAGAAGCGTTCATCGCCGGGCTCAATATCTCCGCCGTCATCACCGGCGTCGCCATTCTCGCGCTGGCTGTAATGGCCGCTGTCGTTCTGCGGCACATTCCGCCCAGCGACAGTTCAGAACCCAGCTGAACAGCACGGCCTCGTATCGTCAGCACGACGTCACTCGTGGCGAACACGACGATTTACCGGACGAGCCGACTTGTTCCGCGCGTCTTCGGAAAAGTCGCTCGCGACAGGAAGCCGTGGCAGTGGGATCGGCTGAGTTCGGCCGCCTGCTGGTTCTGGTCGAGCGCATAGAACCCGTGCCGGTGGGAAGGCTTGACCGGGCGCCTGGCACCGGGGCTGCAGGTCGAAGGGCCGCCTTTCGCCGCTCCGACTGGCCACGGAGGTTCGCGCAGGCAGAGCCGGAACGCCTGGCCAACGCACTTCGCCGCGTCCGCCATGACAATCCGGGCATACCCAGACAGCTATGCCCAAGAGCGCATAGCACGCGCCCGAATGAGCATTGGCCAGGCATAGGACTCGCGTCACAAGATGGACGTCCGAGCCGTCCGCAGGAAGGAACGCCGTGCCAGGGAAACATTCCGCCGAGGTCGTCGGGGCCGGGCTCGCCGGACTCACCGCAGCGATCGCTCTCGCCCAGCGTGGCTGGTCGGTCCGCCTCCACGAACGCGACAGCGAAGTGCGCGCCATCGGCGCCGGCATCTACGTGTGGGGCAACGGCCTCGCCACTCTCGAAGCGCTGGGACTGTCCGACGCCGCGACCGGCGCGCACGTCGGCCCGGCACTGGAAAGCCGCGACCACCGCAACCGCACGATAGAGCGCGTTCCGATCAACGGTCCCGGCCAGCCGCGAGTGGTCACGATCATGCGCGATCACCTCATCGGCACCCTCGTCCGCGGCGCGAAGGACGCCGGCGTCGAGATCCGCACCGGCTCCGAAGCGGTCGAGGCCCATCCGGACGGCACGCTGATCCTGCGGTCGGGCGAGACCGTCCGCGCCGACGTGATCCTCGCCGCAGACGGAGTGAACTCGCGCCTGCGCCGGCACTACGACGTCGTCGCCCGCCGCGCACGGATGAAACAGGGAGCGATCCGGTTGACCGTCCCACAGTCCGCGGAATACGTGCCCGCGGCGGACCGGGACAAGTACCTCGAATACTTCAGCGGACGCCGCCGCGTCCTCTACACGCCCAGCAGCGAAACCAGCCTCTACGTCGCACTCGTCGCCGACGAAGACGATCGCGAGGCCAGCCGGATCCCGGTCGACGCGGCCGCGTGGACACGTTCGTTCCCGCACCTCGCCGCGCTGCTGTCCGCGTGTGCGGGCGCGACCGGCCGCTGGGACACCTTCGAATTCCTCACCCTGACGCGCTGGTCGCTCGGCAGGCTCGCGTTCCTCGGCGACGCCGCGCACGCGCAGCCACCGTATCTCGGCCAAGGCGGAGGCTGCGCCATGATGAGCGCGCTCGGGTTGGCCGACGCGCTGAGCACTCCCGGCAGTCCGGTCGACCAGCGGCTGCGCGACTGGGAGTACGCCCAACGGCCGGTCGTCGAGCACACCCAGCGCTGGTCCTACCGGCTGCGCAAGCTCAACAACCTGCCCGACACCGCACGGTCGGCGCTGCTGCACGCCGGCGCACTCGCCCCCCGGCTCGGCGCCTCCCGCATGCGCGCCGCCCGCACCGTCCCGACCGGACACGGCCGGTTCGCCGGCGCACCCCCGCTCTGAGAGGACCCGATGAACACCGCACTGCACACGATCGACGTCCACGGTTATCCGATTTCCTATCAGGACAACGGTCCTCGCGACGCTCCCGTCGTCGTGCTGATGAGCGGCTGGTGCCACGACCACCGGCTCTTCGACCAGTTGGTCCCCCACCTCGAACGCGATCTGCGGGTGCTGTGCGTCGACTGGCGCGGCCACGGCGCCGACCGCTCCCCCGTTCCCGACTTCGGGTACCCGGAACAGGCTTCCGACACGCTCGCCGTGCTCGATTCCCTTGGCGTGGAACGTTTCCTGCCGCTGTCACACTCCCACGGCGGCTGGGCCAACCTCGAGATCGCCGACCGGGCCGGACCCGATCGGGTGCCCCGCGTCCTCCTCGCCGACTGGCTGATGACGCCGACCACCCCCGCGTTCGCCGCCGGCCTCGCCGCCATCCAGGACCCGCAGCGGTGGCGCGAGGGCCGCCAAGGGCTCTACGACGTGTGGCTCAACGGCCGGCGCGACGAACGCGTGCAGCGGCACCTCGACGTCGAGATGTCCGGCTTCGGATTCGAGATGTGGGCCCGCTCCTGCCGGGTCATCGCGGCCGCGTACGCGAAGTTCGGCTCCCCGCTCGACCGGATGGCCGCCATGCCGCGGCACCGCCCGATCACCCACCTCTATTCCCAGCCCACCGAGCCCGCCTACGAGAAGGCGCAAGCGAATTTCCGCGCCGGGCATCCTTGGTTCGACTACCGCGTGCTCGGCGGGCCGACCCACTTCCCCACTCTCGACTCGCCGGAACTCGTCGCCGCCGAGATCCGCGCCGGGGTCCGATCTCCGTGACCCGCGCGGACGCCGACCCGGACACCGCACCCGGCCCGCCGTGCCGGACGCCGAGTCCGACCCCGTAATGGCCCGCTGCCGCCAGGTCAGTTCGCCCCGTTGACCGCACGGCCGTCCCGCCGCCGCAGAGGAGCCGCCACATGCCCGAACCCAGCCACCCCGCCGAACCCGAGCGCCCGGGAACCAGCTGGCGGATGCTCGCGATCGTCTCCGCCGGATTCATCGCCATGACGGTGAACTGGTTCAACATCTCCACCGGTTTCGGCGAGATCGCCGACGAGCTCCACCTCACGGTGCCCGAGGTCGCCTTCCTGATCTCGATCTTCGTCGCCGCGTACGGCGTCCTGCACATCCCCGGCGGCTTCCTGGCCACCCGATGGGGATTGCGGCGGACGCTCGCGGCAGGCCTGGCGCTCGAAGCAGCGGGCTCGCTGCTCTCGGCGACCGCGGGTTCTTTCTGGCAGCTCGTGCTGTGGCGCGCGGTCGCCGGCGCGGGGGCCTCGGTCTTCGCGGCGGTGGGCATCGCCGCGGTCAGCGTGTGGTTCCGGAAGCGGCACCACGCATTGGCACTCGGCATCTCGTCCGCGGCGTTCAGCGCGGGCACCGCGCTGGGCCTGTACCTGTGGGCGGACATCACGAACGCGACGTCGTGGCGGACCTCCGTGCTCGTCGGCGGCCTGCTGTGCCTGGCGGCCAGCGCGATCAGCGCGGTCTTCTTCCGCGTTCCCCGCGGCATCGACTCGCTCTCCGGCGTGCGGCTCACCTCGCACGCGATCAAGGAAAGCCTGGGCAACCGCCACGTCTGGTTCTTCGGGATCGCCTTCCTCGGCGCCTACGGCGCGTACCTCGCCGCTTCCCAGCTGATTTCCGCCTACGGCACCGGCCGCGGTATCAGCAGCGGCGAGGTCGGCGCCGCTGCGTTGCTCGTCGGTATCGCAGGGGTACCGGGCAGCATCCTCGCCGGATGGCTGGGAGACCGTTTCGTCTCCCCGCGCACCCTGTTCGTCGTCGGAGCCCTGCTCGAAGCGGGCTTCCTCGCCGCCGTCCCGCTCAGCAGCAGCGGCACGTTCTGGCTGCCGGCACTCGGCATCGGCTTCATGTTCAACTTCACCTTCGCGGTCTGGCAGACGGTGCCCGGCGGCACCGGAACCATCGCCCCGGAAAACATCGGCACCGCGATCGGGCTGATGCTTTCCGTCTCCGCTGTCGGCGGGTTCGTGCTCCCCTGGGCGTTCGGCCTGATCGTGGACGGTGCCGGCTACAGCTCGGCATGGCTGTTCCTCGCCGCCAGCAGCGCGATCGCCGTAGCCGCCTGCCTTTTCGCCCGCACCGCACCCAGCGTCCGTCGGACTGCCCAGTCTCCGCACAGCGAATCGGAAGGCAACGAAGCATGAACAGGCCGTCGTTCTACGACGAAGATCTCTACGCCGACGAGCGACCGCGGGGTGGACCTCAGCGACCTCGCCGTCGACCTGATCCGGGCTCTGCCGCCGCGGCGGCGACCGGGTTACCCACCATTTGCCCGACCTCAGGAGAGGGACGCCGCTGAGCCGCGGGCGCGACCCGCACCCGGACGTTGCCGAACCCGGGGAGGAACGTCACCCGGACTCGCTGAAGTGGCAGGCTGCGGCGTGTCCCCACCGGGGCGCGGTGGCGGCGGAGGAGGCCGGGTCCGCCGTGAGACAGATGTCCCGGTCCGCGCGCACGAGCGGGCCGACCGGGCAATGCGAGTGGTACCGGCATCCGGCAGGCGGGTGGTGCGGGTCCGGCGGTTCCGCGTCCGCGGTCGAGCCGGGTTCGCCCTCGAACAGCGGCTTGTGTGCCGACGGCGCGGCGTCGAGCAGGTCGCGTGTGTAGGGGTGCCGTGGATCGGTGAGCACCTGCTCCGCGGGGCCTGCCTCGACGATCCGGCCGAGGTGCATGACCGCGACGAAGTCGCTGAGGTAGCGGATCACGGCGAGGTTGTGCGAGATGAACAGCATCGACAGATCGAGCTGCCGCTGTACCGACCGGACGAGGTTGAGCACGGTGCCCTGCACCGAGACGTCGAGCGCGGAGGTGATCTCGTCGGCGATCAGCGCCTCCGGCCGTCCCGCCAGCGCGCGGGCGAGCGCCACGCGCTGCCGCTGTCCGCCGGACAGCTGCCCCGGCAGCTGCGCGGCCCGCTCCGGGTCGAGGTTGACCAGCTCCAGCAGCCGGGCGACCTCGTCCTTGCGCTGTGCCCGGCCACGCGCCGCGCCGCGCGGGATGGCCTCGGCGATCGACTCGCCGATCGTCATCCGCGGGTTCAGCGACGAGTACGGGTCCTGGAACACCATCTGCAGTGGACGCCGCCGCGGCGGCTTCCGCACGTCCACGCCACCGAGCAGGACCCGTCCGGCGCTCACCGGCGACAGCCCGACGGCGGCCCTGGCCAGCGTCGACTTGCCGGAACCGGACTCACCGACCAGACCGACGACCTTGCCCGCCGGCACGGTCAAGGACACTCCGTCGACCGCGGTGAGCCCGTGGCGACCGCCGTACCGGACACTGACCGCCTCGAAGGCCAGTTCGCTCACTTCGCACCTCCTGCCACGGAAACGGCGCCCGCTGCCGCTGACGGCGCATCCGGATGCCAGCACGCCACCCGGTGCCCGCGCGCGACCTCGGTCAGTTCGGGGTCCTCGGCGCGGCACCGGTCCGTCGCCAGCGGGCACCGGTCGGCGAACGCGCAGCCGTTGGGCACACGATCCGGTTCCGGCGGACGGCCGGGAATCACCGCGAGCGGCGCGTCACGATCGGTCTCGAGGTCGAGCGTCGCGGCCAGCAGAGCCCGCGTGTACGGATGCCGCGGCGTCCCGGCCGACGGCAGGTCCTCCACCACCCGGCCCGCGTACATCACCAGCATCCGCTCACACGTCTGCGAAACGACCGCGATGTCGTGGCTGATCAGGATGATCGCCGTGTCGCGTTCGGTCCTGGTGCGCGCCAGCAGCCGCAGCAACTGCCGCTGCACGGTCACGTCCAGCGCCGTGGTCGGCTCGTCCGCGATGATCAGCCGCGGTTCGCCCATCAGACCCATGCCGATCATCGCGCGCTGCCGCATACCACCGGAGAACTCGTGCGGATACTGCCGCGCCCGTCTTCCGGCCGCCGGGATCCGCACCGCACGCATCCGGTCGACCGCGCGGGAAAGGGCCTCGCCGCGGGAAAGTCCTTGGTGCTGCTCGGAAACCTCGGCGAGCTGGCGGCCGATGCGGCGGACCGGGTTCAACGAGGCCATCGGGTCCTGGAACACCATCGCCAGCGAGGTGCCCAGCAGCGTGCGCAGTTCACGCTCCGGCGTGGTGAGCACCGGGGTGCCCGCGAAGTCCAGCCGGTCGGCGGTCACCGAGCCGGGTGCCTCGATCAGCCGCGACACCGCCAGCCCGGTCAGGCTCTTGCCCGAACCGGATTCGCCGACGACGCCGATCGCCTCCCCCTGACGCACGGTGAAGCTCACCCCTCGCACCGGTACTGTCCAGCCGGACTTCCGGGGAAACGCGACCTCCAGGTTTTCCACTACCAACAGGGCGTCATCGGTCGTACCGGGCTCCGTTCCCGGCTTCCGGACCGGCCTCGGCGGCAGCCGCGGCGGCCGGGTCCGGAGACCGATCACCCCGGCGGCCGTCTCGCCGAACAGGTTGAACGCGAGCCCCGCGAGCACCACCGCGACGCCGGGTGCGAGCGCCGCCGCCGGGTTGAGATAGATGCCGTTGAGTCCTTCGCGGAGCAGCAGTCCCCAGTCGTAATCCGGGGGTTGCACGCCGATCCCGAGGAACGACAGCCCCGAGAAGGCCAGTAGTGCGCTACCGGCCCCGATCGTGGCGTTGACCACGAGCGGTTCGCCGATGTTCGGCAGGATATGCCGGAACAGCAACCGGATCCGGCTCAGCCCGGTCACCCGCGCGGCGAGTACGAAGTCCCGCCCGGCCACCGAGGTGGACAACGTGTGCGTCAGCCGGGCGAACTGCGGAGCCAGCGCGAATCCGATCGCGAGCACCGCGCCGGTCGTGCCGACGCCGAGGATCACCGCGAAGGACAGCACCAGCAGCAGGCTGGGGAACGCGACCGCGATGTCCACCGTGGAGATCACCAGCCGGGCGAGCGGCCGCGGCAGCACCGTGGGCAGCATGCCGAGCACGAGTCCGGTGATCGTGCCGATCGTCGCGGCGATCAGCGCCAGCACCACGGAGAGCCGGGTGGCGACCAGTACGCGATAGAAGATGTCGCGCCCCAGATCGTCCGTACCCACCAGGTGCCCGGCCGACGCGGACTGGCCGATCGCGTCGGTGTCGATCGCCGAAGCCGTGTCCTGCCACAAGATCGGGCCGAGTACCGCGACCGTGAGCACCAGCAGCACCAGCGCGGCCGAAAGCGCGCCCACCGGTGTGCGCAGGGCGGCCGACCACTGCGCTCGTCGTTGCGCCATCTCAGTTCTCCCGGATCGTCGAACGCGGATCGAGGACGGCGAGCAGCAGGTCCACGACGAGGTTCACGAGCAGCACGCCGGTCCCGTAGACGAGCACGATCCCCTGCACCAGCGGGTAGTCCTTTTGCAGGATCGACTGCGAGATGGTGGATCCGAGCCCCGGCCAGGCGAACACGTTCTCCACCAGCACGGTGCCCGCGACCATGCTGATGAGTAGCAGTCCGCCCAGCGTCAGCGTCGCGGTCAGCGCGTTCGGCAGCGCGTGCCGCAGATAGACCAACCGGGCGGGCAGCCTTTTGGCCCGTGCCGTGCGGATGAAATCCTTGCCCAGCACGGAAAGCGTCTCCACCCGCACGATCCGCGACAGGGTCGAGGCAGGGCCGAGCGCCAGCGCGATGACCGGGAGCACCAGCGAACCCGCGCCCTCCTGTCCGGCGACCGGGAACCAGCCGAGCCGCACCGCGAAGTACGCCACCAGCGCGACCGCGAGCAGGAACTCCGGGATCGCGGCGAACAGCACGGTGGTGGAGGTGAACGCCAGCTCGGCCCCGCGCCGTCGCCCGCCGCGGGTCAGCACCGCGAAGGTCAAGCCGAGCGGGATGGCGAAAGCGATGCACACGACGAACGCGGGCAGCGCCAGCTGCAAGGTGGCGGGCAGCCGGTCGGCGATGATCTCCCCCACCGGCTGGCCACTGAGCATCGAGGTGCCGAAGTCTCCGCGGAACAGGCCCCCGAGGTAGCCGAAGTACTGCTGCCACAACGGATCGTCCAGCCCGAGCGCGGCTCGGCGGGCGTTCACCAGTTCGGCGGGCGCGGTCATGCCGAGCGCCGCGCGCACCGGGTCACCGGGGATCAGCTGGATCATCAGGAACGCCGCCGTCATCAGCACCCACAGCGACAGGAACACGCGACCGAGGCGGCGCGCGAGGAAGGCGGGCCAAGGGCCTGCCTTCCTCGCGACGGCGACCACGCCGGTCATCAGGCATACATCCGGATCGACGACGGTTGGAGGAAGGTGTTCGAGATTTCGAACCGCGCCTTGCTCCCGAAGGTCGGGAGCACCGAGTTCGCGAACTGCGCGACGTCCTGGTCTTCGAACAGCGCCGTCTCCGCGGCCAGCCAGTCCGGGCAGCCCGCGTTCCCGACCTGAGTGGCCGCTTTGGCGACCAGCGCGTTGTACCTCGGGTTGTCGATATGCGCGAAATTCGTGCCCTCAGGGGGCCGGCCGCCGGACACGAACGGGGTCAACTGGCTCGGCAGATTCAGGCTGACCGGTGCCATCGACAGGTCCCAGTCGCCGGTGGCGAACAGCGTCTGGCTGGTCGCCGGGCTGTCCAGGCCCTTGAGCGTGACGTCGACGCCTGCCTCCTTCCAGCCCCGCTGCATCAGCTCGGCGGCCGGTGTCATGGTCGCCCCGATCTGTGTGCCGTAGATGGCGGTCAGCGCGAGGCGCTTGCCGTCCTTCATCCGGATGCCGTCCGGGCCCGGTTTCCAGCCCGCCGCGTCGAGCGCCGCCTTGGCCGCGGCGACATCGAAGCCGGGAACGTGCCCGGTGGCGGAGTCACCGGTGCACGCCGCGGGTTCCATGGTGATCAAGCTCCGGACCGGGGCGCCGGAGTCCCGGGTCAGCACCTTGGCGACCCGGGCGAGGTCGATCGCCTGCACCAGTGCGCGGCGCATCGCCTGATCCGCGCCGAACCTGCCGGGTGCCTGGTTGAACCACAACTCGCCGAACGCCACGGTCGTGTCGGCGTGGAACAGCCCGCGCGCCCGCAGCCGCTGCTGCTCCGGCCCGATCACCTGTGCGGCGTTGAGTTCGCCGGACAGCAGCAGGTTCGTGACGGTCGTCATGTTCGGGATGACCCGGATGACCACCTTGTCCGGCAAGCCCTTCTGCCGGGAATCGAAGGTTCCCGGCCCCCAGTGGTAGTCCTTGCGCCGGGTCAGCGTGTAGTGGTCGTTCGGGACGATCTCGGACACGGTGAACATGCCGGTGCCGTTCTCACCCTTGGCCAGCGTGCCGCGGTCGGCGAGGCCCTTCGCGCAGACGATCGGGACGTTGCCGACGTTGCGCAGCAGGAACGCGTCCGGTGCCCCGCTGATGACCTTCACGGTTCCCGCGGAATCGTCGGCGACCGCCTTCGTGCCCACCTGCACCGTGTTGCCCGCGATCGGCGACTTGTTCGCCGGATCGCCGATGAAGTCGATGTTCGCCGCGACGTCCTTCGCGGTGAGCGGGCTCCCGTCGGGACAGGTGATGCCCTTGCGCAGGGTGAAGGACGCGGTGGTCGTGGTCGCCTCCCATCGCTCCGCGAGCCCGGCCTCGGGCTGCCCCTTGCCGTCCATGCCGAGCAACCCGTCATAGAGATAGCGGCCGATCTCGCCGGCGATCGAGAGCACGGTGAGCGCCGGGTCGAGCGTCCCCGGATCCGAACCGACCGCGTAGGTGAAAGTCTTGCCGTCGGCCAGTTCCTGGTTCGCGGACGCGTCCGCCCCAGAGCGCGCCGGTGCCTCGCACGCGCTCACGGTCAAAGCCACCACGACTGCCGTCACGGCGATGTGCCGAGCAGTTTTCACGGGAGTTCTCCTACGGTGTCGCGTTCTCGGCCAGAAGGTGGTCGACGGCCAGCCGGGCGGCGGCGCCGATGGACGCGTCGACCTCGGGAAGGCGGTCGTCGAAGGAGTGGGCACGGGTGAACACCGCGACCGCGAACCGGCGGCCCTCGGGCAGGGTCACCACTCCCGCTTCGTTGCGGATGCCCGGCAACGTCCCGGTTTTCGCCGCTATCCGTACTCCGGAAGGGAACGCGGAGGACAGCCGATGCGGCCAGATCTGCTGGGCCATGATCGTCCGGACGCGTTCGCAGGCTTCGGGTTCGCCCGCCCTGTCCGTCCAGATCGCGTCGAGCAGTTCCGTCGTCTCGCGCGGCGTCGACGAGGTTTCCGTCTCCGGGTTGCACATCGACAGGTTCCGCAGCTGTTCGTCGGTGGCTTGGGCCAGCAGCGCGTCGATCTCGGCGAGGTCGGTCCCGCCGAGTTCTTCGAGCGCGATCCGGGAGGAGTCCTCACAGGAGCCGATCAGCCAGGTGCGGGTCAGCCCGAGGTCGGCGACCACCCGGCAGATCGTCTCCTGGCCGATCCGGTTCCAGATCACGTCGGTCGCCGCGTTGTCGCTCATCGTGAGCATGAACCGGGCGAGGTCGCGCCAGCTCATTTCGACGTCGTCGGCGCAGCCCGCGGTGCCGATGCCGCCGATCCGGTACCGCGCGGTCACCTTGGTGTATTCGGTCTCGTCGAGCCTTCCGGCCACCACCTCCCGGGCATAGGCGAGCGCGATCGGGATCTTGAACACCGAGGCGAGGACCACCTGGTCATCGGCACCGGCCGACACCTCGGCACCGGCCGGCACACCGACCTCCCTCGCATGCAGCGACCCTTCGGCACCCGCGGCGGCGAACACGGCTTCGATCCGTTCGCGGATGTCGTTCACTGCGACACCCGCCGGTCCGCGCGCCCGGTGTGGAGGAACCGGGCACGGCCGGTGCCGTCGTCGCCGACGAACTGGTGGGCCAGGTAGGCGCCCGGCAGTTCCGGGACGACGGCGACGAAGGTTTCGCCGTGCCACGGCAGAAGCTCGACCGTGCCGGAGGGCTCGTCGAGTTCGGCGAAGGCCCCCTTCGGCGTGCGCCGCATCCAGAGCCGGCCGCCCTCGGTGGTGACGACGGTGGAGACGACCATCGACGAGTACTCGCCCACGTACCGGGAAAGACCGGCCGGAGCCAGCGCGGGATCCGGCGCGGGCAGCGGCGGGACCGTGATCCCGGCGAGTTCGCGCATCAGCTTGGTGGCGACCTCGTGGTATGCCTTCAGCGTGGCCCCTCCGTTGGTCAGCAACGCGAACGCGACGTTGCTCTCCAGCGCGACCCGCAGGAAGGCCGACTGGCCGATCGTGCCGCCGTCGTGGCCGACCACCGTGCCGCCCTGCCAGCCGAAGTCCACCCAGCCGAGGCCCCAGTGCGCGCCCATGACGCCGAGCTCCGGCACGGCGACCTGCCGCTCGCGCATCGCGCGCACCGACTCCGGCGACAGCACCTGGGTGCCGTTGTCGGCCTTGCCGTCGTTCAAATGCATACGGGCGAAGGTCAGCAGATCGCGCGGGCGCATGACCAGCGTCGCACCGGCGGGTGAGTTGGAGCGCGCGAGCGACCAGACCTTCGTGGGCACCGGCTCGCCGCCCGATTCCGGCGGGGTGTGGCCGACCGCGGCGCGATAACGGATGGCGTCCTCGGCCCCGCAGCCGGCGTGGGTCAGCCCGAGCGGGCCGATCAGCCGTTCGCGCACGCAGTCGTCCCAGCACTGGCCTCGCAGCACCTCGACGATGCGGCCGAGCACGCAGTAGCCCGCGTTGCTGTAGGAAAAGCGCTCGCCCGGCGGGAACAGCTGCGGCACGTCCGACAGCAGCGGGATGAGCTTCACCACCGCGTCCTCGCCGGTCCCGGTGTCGGCGAAGACGTCGCCTTCGAACCCGCCGGTGTGACACGCCAGCTGCCGGACGGTGATCGTGGCCGCGGCCCGCTCGTCGGCGATCCGGAACTCGGGCAGGTAGTCGCGCACCGGACGGTCGAGGGCGACCAGGCCCTCGTCGACCAGTTGCATGATCAGGGTGATCGTCCAGATCTTGGTGATCGACCCGATCTGGAACACCGAGTCCGTTGTGGACTCCACCCCGGTACTCGTGTTCACGACACCCGCCGCGTGCTCGACGACCTCGCCGTCGGCGAACACCGCGATCGCGGCACCGGGAACCTGGTGCCGGTCCAGCAAGACGGAGAAATTCTCCCGGAGCCAGGTATCGATCTCGGAAATTTTCGACATGTGCACCTCTTGTCCGGTGTGGATGGTCCGGCGTTGCGGGAATGCTAGGTCCCGGCCGGACGCCCTTTGTTCGTCCGGATCGAGGAGAGCGGACGGGAAAGTTCCTCCGCACGGAGGAACTCGCCGGGTCAGGTTGCTCCTGGCCGCATGCCGTGGAGCAGCAGATGCAACTGCACCATCGCCGCGAACCGGTCCCTCGGGTCGTCGAGGTCGATTCCGCCCACCTCGGCCAGCCGTCGCAACCGGTAGCGGAAGGTGCTCGGATGCACGTAGGCCGCCGCCGACGCGGCATTGGTGTCCCCGAACGAATCGAGCCAGCACCGCAGCGTGTGCACGAACTGCGACTGGTGTTCCCGGTCGTAGGCCAGCAGCCTCGCGATCGGCCCGGTCGCGACATCACCGCGGGCCGCGGAAAGGTCCGCCAGCTCCAGCATCAGCGCGTCGATGTGCGCGTCCTCTGCCGTGATCACCCGCTTGGCGCCGCCGCCGGCGAGCAGCACCCGCAACGCCCTGTCCGCCCCGGTGCGAGAGTCATACAGGCCCGACCCCTCGAGGGCCGGCGGTCCGACGCCGATCGCCGCGGAGACCCGGTGCCCGATTCGTTCCAGGAACGCGGTCGCGAGGCGCACCGCGCGTCCCTGGTGATCGTCGTGGTTCCCGGGCACCGGCACGATTCCGTACACGACCTCGCCGATGAGCGCGACCGCCGATCGCGGCTGGACCGCGCTCAGATGCATGGCGAGCGCGTCGGCGACGCGCTGGCGTTCGGTGGCGAGCCAGGGGCCGTCCTCAGCCGAGTCGAGCAGGCCCATCGCGAGCACGACGGCAGGTTGCCCCAGGAGGCCGAGGCGCGCGACGGCTTCCGGCGCCCGGCGCCCACCTTCGAGCGCGGTGCTCACCAAATCGGCTCGCAGCCGGCGTTCGACATCGGCTCCGGCGCGCAACCGGAGCAGGTGCAACGCCACGATCTTCGAAGCGTCCACCAAGGCCACCGCGCGTTCCTCGCTCAGCGCGTGATCGACCACGGCCCAGATCGAGCCGAGCACCTCGTCGCCTGCCCGGACGGCGACCACCACCCGGGGACGGTTCTCGCCATCGTCGTCCGGATAGAAGTAAACCGGTCCCGCCTCGCCGTAGAGACGGTCGAAAAAGCCGCTCTTCTCCAAGCCCCGGGTGTAGCGTTCCGGCACCTGGCGGCCGAGGATCGTTTCGACCCTCGGCGGATCGGTTTCGTCCTGGCGGCCGGAGAACGCGAGCACCCGCGAGTCACGGTCCTCGATGGTGATCGGCGCGTCGAGCAGCGCGGCGATCGCGTTGGCGAGCGCGAACAGGTCGCCGGTCGGGATTCCGCCGAGTGCCTGCGGGGCGACGTCGCC
Organism: Amycolatopsis sp. NPDC052450; assembly: GCF_044547565.1. Taxonomy (NCBI): domain Bacteria; kingdom Bacillati; phylum Actinomycetota; class Actinomycetes; order Pseudonocardiales; family Pseudonocardiaceae; genus Amycolatopsis; species Amycolatopsis sp. NPDC052450. Next base: position 38,831 of record NZ_JBIUAQ010000034.1, read on the forward strand.
GACGTCGCCCTCGGCCAGCAATGTGCGGAGCATCGCGGCCAGCTGCGTCCACGACGCCCTGCTCGCCAGCCCGAGCAACGCGACCCCGGACGACTCGGCCGCCCGCGCCAGCTCGGCCGGAGCGGAGACCGGCGAGCGCACGACCAGCGCGGAGGCGCCGCGTTCGCCGAGCGCGTGCAGCAGCTTCACGATCTCGGCGGATTCGCGCACCCCGACCCCGAGCACCACGGCCCGGTCGGGCAACTCGGCGTCGTCGTACGGGTCGTGGATCACCACGCCGCCGAGGTGGCGCCGGGGGTCCCGGCCGACCGCGATCGGCTCGAGGAGCACGTCCCCGAGTGCTTCGATGACGCGGTTCAGGCTCGTATGCGGTTTGCTCGGCACCGGTGTCCGCACTCCCGAGGGTAGATCCGGCCTCGCCCGAACCGGCTGGTTCGACCGGACGGAATGGTATTCCGGGCTTGACGCCCGCGGTCAGCTCGCACGTGCCCGGCGCGGCTCCACGACGCCGAGTTTCACCGTTCCTCCAGGGAAAGCACATACCAGCCTGCCCGGTCGAAGCCGGTCACCCGGCCCCCGGCGGCCATCAGTCCGCTCAGTGATTCGCGCATCGCCACCTGCCACGCGGCCGCCCGGCCCGGGTCGGTGCGGCGCAGGCCTTCGATATCGGGCGGTACCGCGACGAGCACGGTAGGGGCATCGGCGGCGCCGCTCACCGGACCGCCCTTCGCGTCCGCCGAGAGCGCCACCGCGGCACCGTTGCCGAGCAGTGCTTTCGCGTCGGCCAGGACCGGTTCGCCGACCGCGGCGGACCGCACCACCGGACTCGTCAGCTCCCACGACACCAGGAACCGGTCGGTGGCACCGGAGCCGTTGACGCCGTCGTCCAGTGGCCCGTAGAAATCCGGCAGGTATCGCACCGGGAGCGCGCCGAGTTTGCCGAGATTGAAATAGGCGTTGCGGCACACCAGCGGGTCAAAGGTCCACTCGATCACCGAGACGTTCTTCGCCAGGGTCCAGGCCCGCTGATGCAATTTCAGCGCATAACCGATCCCCCGGCAGGCACCGGCTTTCGTCACACCGGCGATGTGGCTGTGCAAGCTGCTTTTTCCGGGATTTCCGAAGAATCCGACACAGGCGCCGACGAGTTCACTGTCGACGTACGCGCCGGCCGCGTAGTTCCCCGCGACGGACAAGGCGCGCAGCAGCTCCGCGTTCACCGGGCGGGCGGCGGGCGCGGTCTGCCAGATCGTCTCGAACATCACCGCGACCGCCGACATTTCCGCGATCTCGGCGATCTCCCGTATTTCGACGCCCGCGGCCTCGGCCGCGGCCCGCGCGGCCGAGGCCGCTTCCCGGAAGGTCACCGCGGTTCACCTCGTAGCGGCCGTCCCGGGAACGCGTCGGTGAGCAACTGCCCGTCGCGGACCACCGGAGTGCCCGCGACGAAGAGATGCCGGACGCCGATCGAAGGCCGGGTCGGCTCGAAATACGTGGCGGTGTCGGTGACGGTGGCCGGGTCGAGGACGACGATGTCCGCGTCCGCGCCGACGTCCAGCCTGCCCTTCGCCCGCGCGGCGGGCGCGACCTCGTCCAGCACCCGCGCGGGCAGGTAGGAGCAACGGCGGAACGCTTCCAGCCAGGTCCAGGTGCCGGTTTCGCGCACCATCAGCCGAAGCGATTTCGAGAACGTCCCCGCCGTGCGCGGGTGCGTCACCCCGCCCGGCGGAAGCGGCCATCGGGTGCTCTCGCTGGTGCCGTCGGCCCAGTACGTCGGCATCGCGTCGCTCGCGACGATCGAATCGGGAAAAGCGAGCGATCTGTGCAGCAGGGCTCGTTCGCCCGGCTCCTGCTCGTCGAGCGACTCGAGAAGGCACGGGGCTCCCGGCATCTCGGCCCGGACCTGCCGCAACCGTGCCTCGTCGGCGATCCGCTCACCGGTCTCCAGCAGCACCACCCGCGACGGGGCGAGCCCGTTCATCCGCAGCCGCTCCGGGGCGAGGAAGAACGCACCGACCGCGGTGCAGCCCGCCCCGTAGGGATAGGCCTCCACCGTCACCCGCGAGCCGGCGGAACGGCTCGATTCCAGCGCGGCGAGCACCCGGTCGACATGCCGCCCCGACGTGCTGTTGACGTGACAATGGTGCATCGCCGCCCCGGTCTCGGCCGCGGCGATCGCGATCTCCTCCGATCCGTCGACCGGCGTGTCCGGGTCGACCTCGACCAGCTCGCGGACGTGCGTGTACGTAGGCGCTCCGGCCTGCTTGGCGAGCCTCGCCACGGCCAGGAACTCGGCCGGGTCGCTGGCCGGCGCGTACCCGAGCAGCACGCCGACGCCGAGCGCGCCCGCCGCCAGCTCGTCCTCCAGCAGGGACAGCCAGGCGGCCAGTTCGGGCTTCGACGAAGACCGCTGCCAGGCCGGATCACCCAGCACGGAAAGCGCGGTGGCGAAGTTCGCGTCCGGCTCTATCCCGGCCAGCACCTCCGCGCGGGCGGCCCCCCAGGAAGCGGAGAAACCGTAGTGCAGGGGCCGTCCCGCCGCGGACGCCTCCGCGTAGGCCCGGCCGACCGGCATCATCCCGGCCTCCAGGTCGAGCGCCGTGGTGACGCCGTCCATCGCCTGGAGCCGGTGGCCCGCGATCGAGTGCACGTGGCTGTGCAGATCGACGAACCCCGGCCCGACGAGGTACCCGGCTACGTCGATCTCGACCTGGTCCTCGGCCGGCGGCAGCCCCGCCCCGACGGCGAGCACCCTGCCGTCGCCGACCAGCACGTCGGCGGTGCCGTCGAACCCGGTGGCCGGATCGACGACGCGACCGCCGCGCAAGAGCGTGCGCATGGTTTTCCTCCTAGCCTCGCTGGTGCCGACCCTAGGAGGAATCACGGGCGGCCCGTTCGTTCCGCCGGATGAATCCCGGCGGGAAGTTCCCTCCGGGAGCACCAACCCGGGAACCGAGTCCACACCCCGGGCAGGCGCAGCGGGTATCGATGACCTGCCGCAACCCGTCGCGGATCCGGACCGGGTCCTCGATCCTGGCTTCCAGCTTCGCCTGTGCGCGCTGCCGAAGGCCCGGGGTCGGGTGCCCGCCCGCTTCCTTTCTGCAGGTCAGCGCGCCAGGCGATGCTTACAGGACATGGCCTGGTCGCAGACCTGCTGGCGTCCAAGTCGTCGAAGCCGAGCCTGGCGTCGGTCGCTGGTAATCATGGAGCATCTGGACCCGCCGGGCCTGTACCGTGCCAAAACGCTGAAGCGTGGCGATGATCAGCGGGGCAGCCCGTCACACCCTGACCCAGCACGAGGAAGGCGCGGACCGAACGAGCTCCGGCTGTCGAGGACACACGTCAGCCTCAGCCCGGACGGCGCTCAGGCTCGGGCACGGTGTCCTGGTTTCGAACCGGCGACGCTGGATGAGCCCGGCAGCGGACGGGCCTTCGGAGCCGTCCAGGCGGGCAACTCCAGTTCGAGCCCCATGATCCTGGCGGTCAGTCTGCGGCGAGGCCATTTGCCGGTGATCTCGATGTTCGTCAGCTCGTCGACGAAAGCCTTGCGCTGAACGGAGGTCACCGAGTTCCACCGCATTCTGAGCACCGGACGGACCGGTGCAACGCACTCCTTGACCGCGTCATGCGTTCTGGCGACCTTCGTCCGATAGTCCTGCTCCGGCAGATAACTCAGTTCCAGGTCGATCAACGGACCGGCGCCACCTGCCTCGTGGTGACATCGGGTGAGTATCCGGGCGATCTCGTCCAAGGCCAACTGCACGATGCTCGGCATCTGCTCCTGCCATCGTCCGAGGAACGGCGCGTTCAGGGCCTGCGCGGTCATTTCCTCCGGCATCACGATCAACGTTCCGACCGAGGTCCCCGCGAGCTCCACCCGAAGCCGCGTCCACCGGACGCCCGATTCGACAGCGAAACGGGGCATGGACGCGCCCTTGACGGCGCCGACACGCAGCCGAACCCGACTTTCGAGCTCGGCGAAAGTCCGGCCGGGCGGCAGTACGAACAAGAACTCCAGCTCCTCGCCGGTGAGCTTCAGCCGGACCGGGAACAGGGATCCGAGGTCCGTCATGAACGCCGAGCCGGAGACGAGTGCCTGTTTGCTGAGCCCGCCCAGGGCCATCGCCGCCTCCTTCGCCGGGTGGTCTCCTTTCGGGGCGCCGCACTCGATCAGACCTGCAGATCCGACTCGATACGTTTGAGGTAATGGCGGGCCAGCGCGAGATTCGCCTGGTCCCTGTCCAGCACCAGATACAGGAACAGAGTGCTACGGCCGCCCACGGCATCCAGTAACCGGATCAAGTGGTATTGGCGCCGCAGCGTGATGAGGATGTCCTCGATGTTGTCGTTGAGCGCGAGCGCGTTCATCACCCGCAATTTCGATCTCACGACGTCTGTGTTGCCCGCCGCCGCGACCTCCAGGTTGAGCCAATCGCCACCTCCGCTGGTGCCGAGCGACATCCCGCTCTCGTAGTCGACCAACGCCACACCGAGAGCCCCGGCGATCGACATGGATTCCTTCAAGGCATTATCGATGTTCATCGAGCTCCCTTTCTTCGGTTCGGCCGCGGATCCGGAAATATGCTTAGCCGGCAAGGATCGAGCTGATCCGCTCGATGACCGGCCGGCATTCGAAAAGAAGGCGTCCGACATTCAGGTCCTTGTCTCCCATGACGACCATCAAAGCCATGCGGTCGATCGCATAAACGGCCATGTAGCCATCGCTGCTGAACACCACGGTCTGATTGAGTGTTCCCTTGCCGGTGATTTCCGCGGCCTGGCGGGCGATCCCCAGATCGGCGGCGGCGAGAGCGGAGATCTTGCCTGGGTCGATGGTCGCCGCCGCGTCGGCGATGATGGGAATGCCGTCCACAGCGGCGATCACCGTGTCGGTGACACCTGCGACGTTCTCACGGAGGTTCCGCAACTCGGCGGCCAATGCGTCGAAATCCACTACCGTTTACTTTCCGCTCCAGCAGACGTACGGGAGCACTTGAAGTTCACTTTTTCCGAAAACGAGAAACCAACAGTACTTGCGCGAGCGACCATTCGCCCATCGGTTTTCTCGGCCTCGAGGACGGTACCACCGACATCGCCTGCCACCTATCGATGTCGAGCACCCGGATCGACCTTCACGCGTTCGGCTCAAGAACACGCTGCGATATGCGCAGGCAGGCCGGTTACCGGCAGACCTTTACCGCGATATCGCGGTAGTTGAAATTTTCCGCGCGACGATGCCGCCGGTTAATCCACTTTGGACAGCCGGTCGGTCGTGATCTGTCTCGGCGTGGCGCAGGATGGGTCGCGGCACAGAACCAGGCGGCCCTTCGTGCCCGCCGAGAGTGTCGAGATCGCCGATCCTCTCGAAGGCATCGCGAGGACGCTCGACAGGTCTGACAGGATCGGTTGACGATCACGCAGAGAGCGCTACTCTTCCGGATCCACGCCGACGGCGAGCTTGAGGATTCTTTCGCGTTCGACGTAGTAGTCGTCGGCGGTCAAAGCACCCGAAGCCAATGCCGTATCCAGTCTTCCCAGCTGGGCCTGCCAGTTTTCTCCTTCTGTCCGCCGGACGTCAGCGGAGGGGTCCCGCGGCCTGGTCGCGGGCTCGCCGACCGGCACCGGCGACCGCGCCGGCTTGGCCCGACCCGGGTTCGCCGCGACGACGTCGGTCGCCGGGCTGCGCAGGAGGAAATGCTCGGTGAACCCGGGCCGGTCGAGCAGATTTCGCACCCGGGTGCGGAGGTCCGGCCTGGACGAGCACACGGCCGAAACGTCTATCAGGTCGACCAGGGCCTCGAAATCGGGAAGCGGGGAGGCCTGCGCGAAGTCGAAACCTCGCTCCGTGAGCCGAAGCCAGGCTTCGAGAAGAGCTATCGGAGCGACCAGCATGTCTCCGTGTTCGTGCCAGATTCTCTCGACGATCGACAGGTATTCCCTGTCATAGTCGCCGCCTCGGGCGATGCGTTCGTAGACGATAGTGCGGAACTCCGGCTCGGCGCTCACCTTGGTACCGAGCAAGGCCGCGAAGGTGTCCGGTCCGGCTGTTCGATCGAGCACGAGCCGTTCGATGACCAGGGAAGGTGCGAAGTTCGCCCAAGCAAGGTAGGTGCGATCCAGAGCCGTCCGGTTGGGGGCCGCCGCCGCCAAGGCAGCCAGTCCGCGGATTCGGTCCACCGGCCAGTTCTGGTGGATGAAGGGTTCCAAGGCGTACCGGTACGGCCAAAGTTCCGGATCGCCGGTGAAGTGTGCACTCAGTTCCGGTATCTGAAACGAAAGTGCCTCGGGCATGGCGGGAGGCGCGACCGGACTGATCGACGGCGCTCTCCCCACGGTGATGGCGGGTTTGCCGCCGGTGCCGGGCGAAAGATGGAACAGAGTGACCAGGTCTCGCCATTCACCGGAGGAGAACTGCGACTTCCAGAAACCGGTGAATTTGTGCCAGGGATGCGCACCGACCAGACCCGTGTCCAGCGGGCCCGGTTTCACCAGGACGGCGGCGAGGATGATCAGGTTCACGTTGTACGCGGCGTACCGGCGGGGTGTGGGATGGTGTACCGGCTCGTATCCGGAGTATTTCTGCTGCTGGGGCTCGAAGGAGTGGGCGATGAGCTCCTTGAGCATCGCGAACAGCGGACCGTTGTCGGTCTCTGATCCGGTCAGCTCGACCAGGAAGTTCACCACTGCCCACCGGGACGACAACGGCGCGAACGAGAGAATGGTGTACAACTCGCTGTCGTCACTCAGCGAGGTGGTCAACCTGGACCTGCGCTGCTGGGAGACTTGGAAAAGCTCGTCGAGGGTGTGCCAGACGAACCGGGCGACCAGGAATTCGCCGAAGGTGGCATGTAGGAACTCATAGGTCCGCAGGGTTTCCGAGTCCCTGTTCGCTTCGGCGCGTTGCATGAAGAAAAAGCGGCCGAGGGCCGAATGGCCGGCGCTCAGCGGTGTCTGGGTACCGTGGCGTCGGTTGCGCTCGTCCACCTTGAGCAGGCCGGCGAAGTCCTCATTGAGGTCCGGCTCCGCGATCCACTGCGCGCCCCGGTTGAACATGCCGAGGGCGACGACGGCAAGCCTTTCCAATTCCATGTCCACCTCACGTTCGAGGTGTTCCGGGCTGCGATCGACGTCGTCCTTGGCCAGCTCGCGCCTGCAGAAACGCCGAAGAAGGCGCTCGTACAACTGAGACGTGTTGAGGGTGCTGCTCTCCTGCTGGAGCGCGTTCCCGATGGCGTCGTAGAGCGCCAGCATCAGCAAGAGCAGCGGCTGCTCGGCTATTTCGCGGAAGGCGAGGACCACGGGTGCGGGGAGCGGTCGCAGCCGCGCTTTTTTGAAATAGGGCTCGTTGACCTCATTCCAGGTCTGGAGCCACTGTCCGACCTGGCCGGGGGTGAACGGAGTCAGCCGCAGGATATCGGCGTCGGCCGGAATCTGAACGCCGCTGCACACGCTGATACGACTCGTCACGACGACGGCCACCGGCGCGCCGAGATCGAGTCGTTCACGTTGGAAGCGTGCGACCTTGTCGAGGTACCGGCTTTGCGAGACTCCGGTGGCCTGCAACAGTTCGTCGAACCCGTCGAGCAGGACGATCGGCAGACTGGCCCCGGCGGTTCGCGAGAACTCCGCCCAGGACACCTTCTCGTGCAGTGCCTCACGCAGGCCGAATTCGATTTGGTCGAGCAAATCACCTTCGGTCGGCGCGTTCCTCAGTTCGACTCGCAGCGTCAAGAAGTCCGATGGCGACAACCTGGCCGCGAGAATGCTGGTGAGCATGGATTTGCCCGAACCCGGATCACCGAGGACGAGCAATGGCAGGCTGACCGCCTTCGGCGAGGTGAAGTAGCCGACGAGGTAACGGTAAAGGTCGTTCCGCACCGGCAGGAAGTTCCACCAGGCCAGTTCGGCGGGACGGTCGTCCTTCCGCATCGAGGTGACTTGGAATTGTGGATCCACGTAGGCGTCGCGGATCAGCGGGACGCGGAGGTCGCCGAAGTCGTCGTCCCCATCGATGATCGGCCGGTCCAGTGCGGCCCGATACCCCTTGGCCAGTTCCGCCCGTCGCTGATCCGGGGTACCTCCGACGAGGAGTTGCCGCATCGCCTCCTCGACCCGGTCCAGCGCTCGCCCCGCGCTTCGTGCCTCGGCCAACTGGATCCAGAACCCGATCTCCGGGTAGTCGGACACGACCCGGCCGATGAGCCCTTCGTAGCGGCGCATCGCCGCTCGTGCGATTTCCCTGACCAGCAGCTCCAATCGCGTTTGCTGGGTTTCGTTCAGCTCGTCCCATATCGCGTGGGCGCGCACGAGTTCCAGCAGAGCCGCGGCCGAGTCGACGTACTGCCGGAACAGAGCGTCGCGCGTGGCCTCATAAGGACGGTCGGGGGTGGGCATCGGCCAGACCCCGTCGAACAGGTGTGACAGCCCGACCAGTTGGAGTTGTTCCTTTTTGGTCACGCCCAGCTGCTTGGCGGAAACCGGCAGTCCGAGTTCGTCGACTGCTTCGAAGAAGGCAAGGACCACGATGACGGAGTGAGCCGCGCTCACCCGTTCAGTGCGGGCGTACCGGCTCAGGCCACGTTGTTTCTCGGCGAGTTTGCCCAGCACTTCATGACTGATCTTGATGAAGTCGACCTTGGCGTCGAACCAGCCGAGCAGTTCCGTCGCGCCGAACGCGACACCACCGAGGAGGGCGCCGCCGACCAGTCGATCCAACGCCGCCACCGCTGCGTTTTCCTTGGGACCGAGCAGCTTGACCGCATCAGCGTAGGTGTAGGGCCTGCTCACCACCTGCCTCGCTCCGGTGCCGACTCTCCCCATTCCGGGTCCCCGCAAGCGCCTTTCATCCGGTGAAGGATAACACCGCGCACTTCGAGCACTTTCGATTGTCCGCGGAGCGCTGTTCTTCAGGATCGAGGCAGTTCAGCGGCACGGACGGTTGCCCTGACGCTGATCCGAAATCCCGCCAGGCCTCAGCGGTCCGCCGCGGATCGGTCTTCGCTCGCCGGGCTCGACGGTCCAGACGGTGAACTGGTGCTCGGGTTCACTCGTACAGGTGAGCGCGTCCCAGTCGAGCGTCAGCTCACCAGCTACGGGGTGGCGAAGCGTCTTGCTACCCCACTCGCGGGCGGTACATAGCCTCCCACTTGAAACCTGGGTCCGAGAACATCAGCCACACATAATTCCGCTTCTTTCCGGGATCGCCGAGATATCGACCAGCAGTGCCGAAGCCATCCGGTTCCAGCCGAGTGTGTCCAGCACGAGGGCGGGGCTTGCGAGCCTTCAGGAACTCCCCCAGTTCGTTGGCTTGGCCGAGCGCCTGGCCCACGAGGGTTACGCCACCCTGGTGTTCGACGCTGCCTACCAAGGTGAGAGCGAGTTCGTCGGCGTCGGGCGGCGGGAGCCCGAGGTACAGCGCGTAGCAGGCGTCCCGGACATCGCGCAGCTTCGCCTTCCCGACCCCGGATCGATCCGGGACAGCGTCGACGGTCGCGGCCTCGCCGATCTCGTCCCACCTGGCACCGCGGGTCCGTTCGACGACGGCGAGGGCTCAGCGACCTGGTCGAGATCCGTTCGGCAAAGCCCTCTTCTAGCATCCCTTGCCGGTCAAGCTGGAAATAGGACAAAGGGTGTCAGATTAGGGCATATCCCCAGAATCGCCGCTCGCCGGGCAGTTGCTTCATCGACCTCGCGTTGGCAATTGATGGGCAAGACAGCAGCAGGTTTTGTCACCCGGCCGCGCGGTGCAGAGATTGAGCGGCCGCTGACCTGATCCGTGTCCGGCTTGGATACAGCCGTTCACGACCCGTTGTCAGTCACCGCGTTCTTTTTGTGCTGCCCTGTGCTGTCCCAGGTCGAGGACCATGGTGTTCACCAGCCCCATGGATCGCGCCAGCGACGCCTGATACTCAGGGGATTTCCACAGAGCCCGCATGCCCTGCCAGAGGCAGTGCCAGGAACAGAACGCGATGATGCGCTGCGGTGAGCTGCTGATTTCCAGTCGCTGTTCGCACGTGTTGCAGCAGCTCACGATCGTCTGCTTCTTTACCACCGTCCAAGTATCGCCGTACGTCACCTGCGACGCAACCAGGCTTCCACCCTGCGGGCCTTCGCCCTGCAACACCGCGACCAAGCACTCTTGGCGTCCAGTCAGGTACATATACAGTGGACCGCCGCCGCTATTCGTTCGAATCGCGCAACTGAGCTTGCCCGTCCCTGAGGAAAACGAGATAGGCTACGAACACGGTCTACGTATTTGTGCGACTGCTGCGCCGACCGGGTGTAATCGTTATCTCGCCTTGCGGGAGAGCTCGCAGCGGCGGTAGCGTGAAAAAGCAAGCCAATCGGAAGCGAATTGGTAAATGTCACGCTGGGGGGTGGGTAAATGGGTGCGCCCGCTAGACCGACGAACATAATTTGGGATGTCACCTACGCATGTCCTTTGCGGTGCGTTCATTGCTACTCGGAATCCGGACGTCGGCCAACTCGCCAATTGAGCCTGAGCGAGCAATTGCGCGTAGTGGATTCGATTATCGAACTCCAGCCGGAGATGGTGGCGCTGGCGGGCGGCGAACCGCTCGTGGTGAAGGGGATATTCGAGGTCGCGGAGCGGTTGTCGCAAGCCGGCATCCATGTCGTGTGCTACTCGGGCGGATGGCCGATGAAGCCGGACTTGATCGAGACCCTGATGCGCTGCTGCAACACGGTGACGATCAGCCTCGATGGCGCGACCGCGGAGGTGCACGACCGGATCCGTGGACGTGCCGGCTCGTTCGAGCGGGCCATGGCGGCATTGCGAATGCTCGACGACGCGGTGCTCGCCGGCGGCCCGCCCGGGTTCCAGTTCGGCATCGACACCGTGGTGGTGCGCAGTAACTTCGAGGATCTCGAACAGATGTGCACGTCGATCGCGCCCCTCTTCCCCGCGCTGAAGTCACTCGATTTGGGTGCTGTCATCCCGGCCGGCCTGGCAAGCCGATCGGGATTCGTCGAGCATGAATTGCTCTCCGAGTCCCAGGTCGAACAGATGGGCAGCGCTACGTGGGCGCAGCACTTGCAGTCGATCGCACCGCAGTCGGTGACCGTGACCTGCACGGACAATCTCGACTTGCAGATGAACCCGGTCCACGGGTTCGATGATTTCTCGGCGTTGCAGATCGAGCCGGATGGCGAGGTCAGGGCAATGCCGGTCTACGAAGGCACCGTCGGCAGTCTCCTCAATGAGTCCGGCGAGACATTGTGGCACCGCGCGATCGAACGTTGGAGTCACCCCTTCGTCACCGAAACCCTTTCCTCTGTCCGCACAGTCGAAGAATGGGCAGCAGCAACCCGGCGAATCGACTACCATTTCGGGTCAGAAGCCGTGCGCGCCCGCATCGACCGGCGACCGCAATTCTCCGGAGCTCCCAGCTGACACTGGTATTCCGACTCAGCGGACTGTCACGTCTTTCGCTGAAGGCACCGGTTTCCCGGATCTGGGACGTCAAGGCGTCCCTTTGGCACCCCGATTCTCTTTATGGAGGGAGGAGGTGAACGACCATGGCTTACTGGCCCCCCACGAAGGTCTCCCACTGACCCTGTCAGTGCACACGGCCGAAAGCGCGATGCTCCCGCCCTACCGGCGGGAGCATCGCCTTGGCGAATGCCACTAGCATCGGGCCACAGCATCAGAGGGAGTTGTCGGTAAGGCAGCCGATGACGATGAGCTGGGGGTTGTATGCGCGCGTATCGGCACTTGTTCGGGTTTCGTGGCGTGCCGCGATTGGTTCTGGCGCTGATCGTGAGCAGGCTGGCCGCTCCGATCCTCAACCTCGGCATGCTACTGGCCATTGTTTCCGTGCACGGCTCGTACGCGGTCGGTGGTATGGCCTTGACCGGATTCTCCATCGCGCTCGCGGTCTGTGTGCCCGTGTCCGGAAGGCTGGTGGATCGGTTCGGTCCCCGCCCTGTTCTTCTGGGAATACTCGCTGTCCACGCCCTCGCCTACGCGGCGGCGGTGACCGGCATCGTGCAGCAGGCCCCCGCATGGATGCTCGTGGGCGCCGCTGTCGCGTTGGGGGCGAGCACACCACCGTCGGCGCCGGTCATCCGGTCCACGTGGCCCGCGATCGTTCCCGCCGAACACACTCGGATCGCTTACGCGTTGGACGCGGTACTCAACGAAGTCATGGTGGTGACCGGGACGCTGCTGGTCTCGGCCCTCGTCGCGCTCGTCTCCCCCGTCGCCGCCGTGGCAGTGGCCGGGGCGTGCGCGATCGTCGGCGTGCTGACCTTGTTGACGGTACCTACGCTGCGGGCACAGGCGAGCACCGAAGCGGTTGGCGGGATGTCCCGGCCCCGGCGTGTCCTCGGCCCCCTCGCAGATGGGCAGGTTCGGGTGCTTCTGGGGATCACCGCCTGCGACATGCTGGCGTTCGGCTGCATCGTCGTCGGGGTGTCCGCCGCAGCCGCGTCGGGTGGAACTCCTGGCCTATCCGGTGTGCTGCTCGGCGCCTACTCGGTGGGCGCGGTGGTCAGCGCACTCGGGTACGGCATGCGGCAGAGAGAGGCCCGCCCCCGCCGCCAGCTGGTCACTTTCCACGCCGCGTCCGCCGTCCTGCTCGTCGCTACCGGGGTCGCGCCCGGGCTTGTCCTGGCCGGTGCGGCGTTACTCGCCGTGGGCCTGGTCAGTGGCCCCCGCGACACGCTGCACCAGATCGTGCTCGGCGATGTGGCTCCGTCCCCGCAGCGCACCGAAGCGTTCGCGTGGATGAGCACCTTCATGTGGGTGGGCAACGGCATCGGCACGGCCCTTGCCGGACAGCTTGCGACCTGGAGCGAGGGCGACCACACCACGACGTTCCTGGCCGCTGCCGCTGCGGCCGCGGCCGCAGCGGGATTCTCGCTGCTCTTGCGCTCCACTCTGCGAACCACCGCGAGCACCACTCGAACCTCGACCATTTCCCCTGCGTAGCCCGAATCAACGGCGACACATCTCGACACCACTGGGAGGAACGATCCACGTGAATGGCCACCCGAGAAAGATGAGTCGATCCAGCCGGATTCTGTCCTCGCTGACGCTCAGCGCCGTCCTGCTCACCACGGCCGCGGCCACAGCGCCACACGCCGCCGCGTCCGATCCGTGGTGGCTGGCGAAAGTGCTGGCCTCCGATGTGACCGGGCCCAAGGCATGGCGTCACCTGCACGCGATCTCTGAGGCGACACACGCTCATGGCGGCAACCGCGTCTCCGGTTCCCCGGGCTACGACGCATCCGCCGAGTACGTGACCAAATCTCTGACCGATGTCGGCTACCGTGTGCAGCGTCAGGAATTCAGTTTCCAGGATTACGAAATGGTCGCGGAGACCGCGACCGAAACGACCCCGGTCAGCCGGCAGCTGCACCCGCTACTGGCCTACTTCTCCGTCTCCACCCCCGAGGCCGGCATCTCCGCCAACCTCGCCGAACCGGCGGGAAGGGCGACCGGCTGCACGCCGGAGGACTACACCGGTGGCGACGTCACCGGCAAGATCGTGCTCGTCGACGCCGGGGGCTGTGCCACCTCCCTCAAGCAGGTCGTCGCCGCCGACGCCGGCGCGACCGCGATGGTGATGAACGTGAACTACACCAACCCCACCATGAACATCCGGCATCGGATCGTGCCACCCGAGAGTGCGCGCATCCCCACCGCCACCCTCACCCGGGCCGAGGCCGCGGAGCTGAAAGCCGACGCCGCCCAAGGCGAGGTCACACTTCACCTGGACCTGCGGAGCCGGCCCATCACCACCAAGGGGTACAACCTCATCGCCGACACCCCGGCCGGGGCCGAAGCCGACACCGTCGTCGTCGGATCCCACCTCGACAGTGTCGACACCACGCCCGGGATGAACGACAACGCCGCCGCCGCCGCGATGCAACTGGAGATCGCGCGACAGCTCGCCCCCCATGCCCACAAGATCAAGAACCGGGTCCGGTTCGCCTGGTGGGACGCCGAAGAGAAGGGCCTGGTCGGATCTCAGTACTACGTCGATCAGCTCAGCCGCCGACAGCAGGGTGAGACAAACCTGTACCTGAACCTGGAGATGATCGGCTCACCGAACTTCGCCCGCCAGGTCTACAACGGGCACACCCCCGGCGGTCCTGCGCCGGCAGGGTCGGAACAAATCACAAAAACGATCAACGACTACTTCGCGGGGCGGAACCTTCCCACCGTCGGACTCGAACTCGACGACCGTTCAGACCACTCCGCCTTCATCAAGGCAGGCATCCCCGCCGGAGGCGTCAACGCAGGCGCGGAAACCCTCAAACCAGCGGAGTGGGTGCCACTGTTCGGAGGGACCGCGGGTGCCATGCTCGACCACTGCTACCACCAGTCGTGCGACACCCTCGACAACGTCAACCCCACCATCTTCGACCAGTTCGGCCGAGCCATCGCCTGGACCACCGGCCGCTACGCGGTCAACGCCCTGAAGCCTGGAAGCCGATAGCCGCGGCACTGGGTCCCTCGGTCTGTCTTTCGGGCGGCTGAGGCCGTCCGAAAGAACAAGACTGCAGTTTCCCGAACTCTCCAGGCACTCTCGGAGCCATCGAACATTGAGTGGCGGGGAGACGAGCGGCTTGACCGGCAGTGAGATCGACATCGAACAACAGCATCTGGACACCTGCTACGCCTGGCTGGACATGCTGCGCGAAGAGGCGGCGGCCCGTTTGGCCGCGGTGCCGGACACAGGCCACGACACGGTGAAGTTCTGGCGGACGGAACTATCCCGATTGGACTCCGCCGAGGAGGGGCTGTACTTCGGCAGGCTGGACTTGCACGACGGCCCTCGCGTCCACGTCGGCAGGATCGGTTTGTTCCGAGACGGGAAGGACGAGCCGCTCCTGGTCGATTGGCGCGCGCCGGCCGCCCGGCCGTTCTACACCGCGACCACCACCGCCCCGCACGGCGTCCGCAGGCGACGCCACATCACCACCCGGGGGCGGGCGGTCACCGCGCTCGACGACGAACTGCTCGATCTGGACAGCGCGAGCGACGACACCCTGATCGGCGAGGCCGCGCTCCTGGCGTCGCTGGTCGCCGGCCGGACCGGCCGGATGCGCGACATCGTCACCACCCTGCAGGCCGAGCAGGACCGGATCATCCGCGACGACCATACCGGCGTGCTCGTGGTGCAGGGCGGCCCGGGCACCGGCAAGACCGCGGTCGCCCTGCACCGGCTCGCCTATCTGCTCTACGCCCGCCCTCATCTGCGCTCGCGCGGCGTCCTGGTCGTCGGCCCCAGCCGCATCTTCCTGGACTACATCGGACAGGTCCTTCCCGGTCTCGGCGAGCACACCGTCGTGACCACCACGATCGCCGGCTTGGTGCCGGACGTCCTGGTCAGCCGCGAGGACTCGCCCGAGGCGGCCGAGGCGAAAGGACGCGAAGAGATGGCCGAGCGGATAGCCGCCGCGGCGCGCTCGCGGGTACGGACGCCGGAAACGCCGGTCGAGATCGTGTTCGAAGACCAGGTGCTCCGGCTCGACCCAGGTGTCTGCCGTCGCGCCATCACCACCGTCAGGGAGACCGGGCTTCCGCACAACCAGGCGAGGTTGGTCTTCCACCGGGAGATCGTGGACGAACTCGCGCAGATCATGATCGACCTGATGGAGCGGCTGCTGCTCACCGAGTCCGGTGAAGCCCTCGACGGCGGCAGCCTCGACGGAAGCCTTGGTGAAGCCGACCTTCGAGCATTGGCGGCCGCGGGCGTCGTGATCGGAACCGACGAGCTCGACGGCCCCAGAAACCTGCTCGACCAGACCGACGCGGCCCGCCTGCGCGACGCGCTGCAGGCCGACGCCTCCGTGCAGGACACGCTCGAACGACTGTGGCCGCGGCTCACCCCGGAAGACCTGGTCGCCGAACTGGCCGGCACGTCGTCCGAAGGGTGGAGCACCGCGGACATCCCCTTGCTGGACGAGGCCGCCGCCGTCCTCGGTGAGCACAGCGGGGAGACCTTCGGGCACGTGGTCGTCGACGAGGCACAGGAACTGTCCGCGATGGCCTGGCGGATGCTGTCGCGCCGGTGTCCTTCCAAGTCGATGACCGTGGTCGGTGACCTCGCCCAGACCGGGACAATGGCGGGAGCGACGTCCTGGGACGACGTGCTTCGGCCGCACTCCGGCGATCGCCGGCGCCTGGCACTGCTCACCGTCAACTACCGGACTCCGGCCGAGATCATGGCCGCCACCACCGACCTCCTCGAAGCCCACCACCCAGGACTGCGGCCACCCCGATCGATCCGCTCCTGCGACCAGCCGCCGTGGCGAATCCGGACCACGCCCACCGATCTTCCCGAGGTGATCTCCGCACTCGCCGAAGCGCACAACGAAGGACAACTCGCGATTATCAGCCCGCCGGCCCAGCTGGAACGGCTCGCGAAGGCCCTGTCCGTCGCAACGCCGCCCGATCTCGCCGGGGAAATCGTCGTGCTCACACCCAGCCAGGCCAAAGGACTCGAGTTCGACTCGGTGATCGTCGCCGATCCCGCGGAAATCCTCGCCGAACCTTTGGGACACAACAACCTCTACGTCGCCATGACCCGAGCCACCCAACGGCTCGGCATCGTGCATCCAGGCGCGGTACCGGCCGAACTGGCGGGCCTACAGGAACGCACACCCTAGGAGCCGGCGGCATGAGCGGGACTCGGCGAAGAGACACCTTCCTGACTGTCCATAAGGGATGTTCCCGAGGTTCCAGTGTCCGGTTTGCGTGCGGGGAGTCGGAAGCCGGGCATGCCTCCAATGTGGCATTGGGGACGGTCAGCGTCCCCCAATGCCACATTGGGGGCATCAGACCGTGGCGCGAGCCGACAGCGCAACCGACTCCTGCCGGAGGTCACGGCGGCCCGCCTCCACCCGGAGCGCTGACCGGCAAGCGGCAGTTTTGGCGCACGGGGGTCACAACCGCACCACATTCTGTGACACTTTGACGGGCTGTGTCCCGTAGTGACAGCGCGAGAAGGGAATCTGCTGTGTCCGGAATGCTCAACAGACGCAAGGCGCTAGCTCTCGGTGGTGGTGCCGCACTCGGCGTCCTGGCCGCCGGTGCCGACACGGCTTCCGCCGCGACGGGATGGATCCGGCTGCCGATCGTCACCGCCAACATCGGCCGCGACAACCTCGGGGCGCGCGAGGCCGCGATCGACGCCGTCCGCAACTGTGACTCCCTGGTACGGCCTCTGGTCGGCTGGCAGGAGATCAACGAGGGCGACACCGGCGAGCCCGCGATGATCGACCACTATTTCGGGCCCCTGTACAACAACGCGTTCCTGCGGCACAACTCGTCGTTCCGGGTCCCGATCTCGATCCCGCGGCCGTGGGAGGTGGCGAGCGCGAAGACCACGTATGTGCACGGCGGCATCACCGGGGTGACCCCGCCGCGCTGGATCAACGAGGTCGTGGTGCGTCACCAGAGCTATCCGACACTCCAGTTCGCGTTGATCAACTCCCACTACATCGCGAACGCGTACAACGGCGACCAGCGTACCGACCTGCGCGACGAGTGGAACGAGCACAAGAGAATCCACGCCAGTCGCGTGCTCGCGCACCACAACGTCGGGCGCCTGGTCTTCTGGACCGCGGATACCAACAATCCGAACTACTACCGGGCCACCGGCCTGGACGGGGAGCGCCGGTGCTTCGGCACCGGGATCGACCGCATCAACTGGCTGGCAGGCAATGGCGTCGTCCAGGAGCAGTTCATCGACACCAAGACCGTGGACATGCGCGTGGACGGGCATGACGCCCGGGTCGCCGTCTTCCAGGTCCGCCTGGCCTGACGGCACGCACGGGCCGGGCGCCGCCCCGCCCGGCCCGTGCCCGGACTTTTCGCCGAGAAACACACTGTCGGAAAGCCATTGTCCCGAACAGGCTCACCAACCGCCGTCCGGCAAAACGGTGCGTCATCTTCTTTCACTATTCCAGGGGGCTGTCCGCGTACTGCCGCCTCAATAACATGAAAGGTCGCCGACATTTCCCCGAGTGAGGAATGGCTATGACGACCTCGGAACAGACCTGGCCCTCGACCGACTGCGACGGTATCGCGCTGGTCGACCCCGTCGGTCTCACCCTCGCGGGAACAGTGGTGGTAATCGCCCGAAAAGCCGCCACGGCGGTCGGCTCGCTGTACTACAACGTGCGTGTCTCCGGGGCGGATCCCGGCGTTCCCCAGGAATGGGCGGGCTGGAACGAACTGCGGCTCACCGGGAAAACCGCCGGGTCGGCGGACGACCGTCCACTGCTGCGGATCGCCGGCATGGACCTGATCACCGTCGATTCGGCCGCCGCCGCCCCGAAGCCCGCGGACGCGCCTTTCCGGGCCGTCACCGACGGCAGGTACATCTCGTGCTTCCGCCAGTCCGTCACCGGCACTCTCTACGTGGATCGCTTCGCGCTCGTGCGGACTCCGCCGCGGCAGACCAGCGGCTCGCGTGACGGTGAGAACCAAGGCGACTGGCGGATGGAACGGGTGTGGGAGGTGCGGTACCGGCGCAGTGAGCGCCGCGACGCGCCGGCGGGCCCCGGCGACGAACTCGGCTTCCGCAACATGATCGACGAGCCGTTCCCGGAGCCCACCATCGAACTGCCGTCGTTGTCCGGTATCACCGGCGGCCGTTTCGACGTCGTCCTCGCGCCCACTTCGGACGCCGATGTCCGCCGCTGGCACCTCATCGCCGTCACCGGAGATGTCCTCACCTTCGTCTCGTATCCGCAGGACGGCACGGGCGGCATCGAGGTCGATCCGGCGCTGGCGCGGACCTTCACGATCTCCCCCACGCTCTGGAATTCGGGAAAGAGCACCCCGTTGACCCCGACCGCCGGGGTCGGCGCGAGCCTGTACGCCGAGCAGGAAAGGACCGGCGCGGAGCCGAGTCTGCCGTCGAGCCTGCGCCGGGCCGTCCGGCTGGGCGTCACCGTCCCGGTCGCCAACGCCGGGGCCGGTCTGCCGGGCGCGCTGGCCGTCTACGACTTCGGTGTGCTGCCGGACGGGACCATCCCGATGTTCCCGGCGGGGATCGGCTGTGTGCTGATCGACGGCACGCTGAGCGGCGGCGGTTTCACCCCGGGCACCGGCGACCACCCCGTCCCCGCCGAGGCGGTGCGCTCGGCCGGTGCCGGCACGGTGAGCGCGGTCCTGCTGGGCACGCCGAGACCGGCCGCCGCACCCGCCGTCCTCGACAGTGCCGACGGGCTCGTGCACTGCTACTTCCCCCAGCCGTCCCGCCCGGCGGGCACCGGAGCCTTCGCGGTCGCCCAGTACGACCCCACGGTGAGCAGGACCCGGCTCGCGATGCCCTGGAACGCCGGCGACCAGACCGGCACGTTCACGCTGATCGCCCGGCGCAGTGGCAGCACGTTCGACGACGTTGTGGCGACCGTGGCGCCCTGCGTCCGTGACGGCGTCGCCGCGCCCGACCTCTGCGACGTGACGATCGACTACGGCACGGCCGCCGGCCTGCCGCACGAGACCTGGGGCGGTGTCCCGCGAGACGTCCGGACCATGGTCTCGGTCCTCAACGGAGCGTTCTCCGACGACCCCGCCGACAAAGCGGTCCTGTCCGGAGCCCGGCCGTTCTACGGCTTCCTAGGCCACCAGCCGTCGGTACGGTTGCCCCTGACCTCGGCGGGCAGGCTCGTGCTGATCTCCCACCGTCCCGACATGCCGCTCTCCCGGGTCGAGGTCACCGCTGCGGCGAACGGGACCGTGGATCTGATCATGCGCTACACCTCGGACACCGGTGTCACCGCGGTGCAGACCTGGCAGGCGGTGCCGGCGGGCACCGCCAACGCGGCGCCGGTCCTCAACGGTGACGCGGATCCGGCGACCTACCCCTATCGCCGGGCCGCGGCCGACACACCCGTCTACGCGTTGGGCACCGGCGGTGGCAGCATCCTGCTCTTCGGCAAGACGACCGGGGACCTCTCGCTGACGGTCTCCCCGGCGGACGGCGATCCGGCGCACTGCACCCTTTCCCTCGTCGCCGGCGGACGGCCCGCCGTGAAACTCGAGAACGTTCCTCGTGACCAGGCGGGTTTCGTCGCCCGGTTGCGTGCCTGGAGCGCGGCCGACGCGGTGTTCGGCCACATCTCCGCCGATCCGAAACCAGGGCCTGTCGCCGACCAGACCTTCACCACTCCCCTGGATCTGCGCGGCGGCTCGGTGCTGTTCGACGTGCTCCAACCGGCCGACGCGGGAGAGCTCGCCGCCGGGCAGGCCGACGCGGCGAGCTGGCAAGGACGCTCGCTGACCCCGGCACCACCAGACGGCACCGTCGGCCGGGCGATGATCGCGATGACCGCGCTCCCGCCGGAAAGCCCGCTGTTCGGCCGGGAACCGCGGGCGGTGGACGGCACTAGTACCCGGACGGTGACCGGTGACAACGGCAAGTGGCTGGCCGCGCACCAGGCGAAAGCGCTCACGCTGAACGGCCACCAGGCGATGAGCGTCGCGCTCACCAACACCCAGTTGGCGCCGCGACCGGCTTGGACCATGGAATCCTGGATCCGGCCGGAAGGCAGCGACCCGGCCACGGTGATCACCTACGACAACGGGCCGATGAAGGGGCTGGGCGAACTCACGCCGTCCTACTATCTCGGCGTCGCCGGCCTGCCCACAGTGCGCTTCGATGCCTTCATCCCAAAGAACAACGCCAAAAGCTCCTACCTCGCGGTGCCGTCGAACCCGGCGTTCACGCCCGGTGTCACCGGCTTCACCTGGGAGGCGTGGATCAAACCGGACCAGAAGCCGTGTCCCAAGGCGAACCGGCTCGGCAGCGTCCTGCAGGTCTGCGACGCGAAGAGCAAAAGCAAGCCGCTGCTCAATCTCGGTCTCGACGTCGGGCTCCACCTGTCGCTGGGATACCGGCCGCAAGGCCACGAGCCGAAGTCGAGCTACCTCACGGCCCGGGACCCCCTGCCCGCCGGTGTCTGGTCGCATGTCGCGGCGACGGGGGCTTGGCAGAACGGGGGCTGGACGCTCAAGATCTACGTCGGCGCCGTGCTGGCCGGCACCGTACGGAACGTCAAGCTGCAACCACCGTCGAAGTCGACCTCGCCGTCGCTCGCGATCGGCGCGGCGATCGGCCCGCACGTCAGCATGTTCGGCGCGCTGTCGGATGTGCGTCTCTGGTCCTTCGCCAGGACTGCCGCGGAACTGCGCCAGACGAACACCGCCGCGCTGACCGGAAGCGAACCGGGGCTGGAGGGCGCCTGGTCCTTGGCCGAGGGGCACACCACCGACAAGTCGGTTTTCACCAACCACGCGAGCGCGACCGGGTCCGCGCTCGACGCGCAACTGAAGCTCGCCAAATCCCAAGCGGTCGGCTCCAGCGATGACGACCCGTTCCTCGGCATCGTCGCCGGCGTCGGCGGGACGGCGCCGGTGCGAGCCCGGGCGCGCCTGCGTCCCGGCGAGTGGAATCACGTGGCTGTCAGCTATCAGGCGGCCGGTGCCCTGAAACTGAACCTCGCGGGCTCGGCCTCGGCTCCGCCGGCCTACGGCGTCTGCCCCGAACCCGGTGACCTCGCGTTCAACGGCCAGTTCAGCATCGACTGCTGGGTGCAGGGGGCGGGCTCGACCGGTCTGCAGCAGACGATCCTCGCGCAATGGGGAGAATCCGGAAAGGACCAGTCGTTCCGGCTCGCGCTGGACTCGAACGGGAATCCGTTCTGCACGGCCGTATTCGCCGACCCGGCGAGTGGTGACCGGACCCGGCTGACCGTGCGGAGCAGCGCATCCGTCCTGCCCGGCCCTGCCGTCCACATCGCCGTGACGCTGACTTCGGCTCAGGTCAAGGCCGGCCTGCGGTGCACGCTCACGATCTACGTCAACGGTTTCGAGAACGGAACGGCGCAGACGACACTGAGTGGCGCGAAAACCGTGACGTCCGTCGATTCCTCGGCACCACTGACACTCGGCATCGGCACTCCGCCGTCGAAGGCGGGCCGGGTGGCCTTGGAAGCGCAAGCACGCTTCACCGGTGCCTTGGGCGGGCTGCGATTCTGGTCGGCAGGCTTGTCCGCCGACCAGGTGCGGTCGGTGCTGCGGCGCAATCAGGCCGCCGACACCGACCACGGCGTGGTTTCGGCGTGGTGGTTCGCCGAAGGTTCCGGCAACGTCGCCGCGGATTCGGTGAACGACAACGACTTCCTGCTCACCGACACGGATCTGTGGGGTGTGCTCCAGAACGTCGGCCGGTACCGGTGCTATCACGACGGCCTGCCGATCGGGTCGGTGCTGCCCGCGGGCGAAGTCGACGGCTATCTCGGATACGACCAATGCACCTTCGGCGCCCACCGGCAGAGCGCGGGAACGTTCCAGGACACCCTCACCGGATCGCTGGCCGAGGTACGGATCTGGCGCTCCGCACGCACCCGCTCCCAGATCACGTCCACCCTGTTCCGGAAGCTGAAGGGCGACGAGACCGACCTGGCGGGCTACTGGTCACTGGACAACACCAGCGCGGACCTGACCGGCCGGGGCGCGAACGGGCGTCTCGTCGGCTCACCCGGCTATGCCGCCTCCACCGCGCCTGTCGCGAACGAGGGTCCTCAGCTCACCAACGTCTACCAAGGTCCGCGGACCCGTTTCCAGCGCCCGCTTTCCGGCAGGGCCGCGGTCGTCGAATACCCGGAGATGGAGACCCACGGGGACGGCACGCCCTACGCGGTGATGCGTCGTGCCTATTTCTTCGAAGACACCGCGCTCACGTTGTCCACCGGCTACGGCATGGGCGAGACCGATCTGGTGTACCTGGGCCAGATCCAGACCCGGCCCACGCTGATCGGGTACATCGAGGGCGCGCCGCCGGTGCCCAGCGAGAACCTGTCCCGCCCGCTCTACGACAGCCCGTTCGGCTACAACTCCTATCAGGACGCGTCCACGGTGACCGTCCGAGCCGAGGAGAGCACGTCGATCAAGTTCACGTCGTCGGACTACAAGACCGCGGTGAAAATGGAGATCGACACGAAAGCCGGGGTCGCCGCGAAATGGGCGGACAGCGCGTCCGTGCTGGCGTGGACGCATCTGCTCACCGCCGGTACCGGGAAGATCGGCGCCCGGCACAAGTCGAACCTGGAAACCGCCCGCCAGCGGGACGAAACCTACCTCTCCGCGTGGACCCGCACCACGACGGACACCTTGGGGCTGCGGGGAATGTGGGAACAGGCGCGGCCGGACCGGTCGGACTACCTCAACCCGGTGGTCGGCCGCCGCTACCAGCCGTTGAACCTCGGGTACGCCCTCGTCGAGTCGATGACGGCCGATCTGTACGCGATGCGGTTGCACTCCACCGGCGCGATGGTCGGCAAGATGGTGCTGCCCGATCTGGACCTCCCGCCGGACCGCAACATCCTCACCTTCCAGATCGACCCGCGTTACGTGAAGAACGGGACGCTCGACGGGAAGGTCGGCCTGGTCAACGACCCCGACTTCCCGCGCGCCGACGTCGCCAGAGGAAGCTACTTCAAGCCGGACGAGGCCTACCGGCTGGCCGCGAAGATCGCGAAGTCCGACGCGGCAATGCGGAGCAGGTACGACCGGTTCAAGGCGGCGGACCTCGGCGAGAAAGGCAGCGCCGACCTGGACGGGATCAAGGACGAGCAGTTCTACGACTTCGGCGGCGACCTCCCGGCCCGCGGCATCGCCAACCGGTACGTCTGGACGGCGTCCGGCGGCCTGCACACCGAAACCGAGCAGTTCTCCGCCGTCCACGAACGCGTCTACACGGGATTCAGCGACTACACGCATCTGACCGGCCTCACCGGCGAGATCACCTTCACCGCCCAATACGGTCTGTACGGCGCGATCGACGCGTTGTTCGGCGGACACGTCAAAGTCCAGGTCGGCAAGTCGGAGAACGAGTCGCGAGGCTTCTCGCTGGCGGTGACCTGCCCTGGCGATCCGATGCTGCAGGGGTATCACGCGGAGACCGGCTACACCCCGGACTACTGCCCCGGCAAGGTCGACGCCTACCGGTTCATGTCGATCTACCTGCCGCCTTCGGCGGACAATGGCGACACGTTCCACGATCAGGTGATCGACAAGGAATGGCTGGCCTCCAGCAGCGACCCGGACGCGGTGGCCCTGCGCAACGTCCAGCTGACCGGGCAGGGCGCGTGGCGGCTGCTGCACCGGGTCACCTACGTCAGCCGGGTACCGCCGCGGTTCGACACCAATCCGGACCAGACGGTCGCCCACGAGCCCGCGCAGATGATCGACCTGGCCGACAACCCGCTGCTGATCGAACTGGTCGAGGACGAGGTGCCCGCCGAGCACCCCTCCCCCGCCGACATCGGGAACGGGGTGGCGAACGTTCTGGCGCCGCTGGACGGCCACACGGCATCGAAACTCGGCGATCTCGTGCCGTGGTGGGCGGCGTTCCTCGCCGCGACCCGCCTCGCGAAGCCGGATCCCGCGAAAGTGGCGCTGTTGAACCGAATTCTGACCGACACGGTGGCGTACTTCCAAGCCGGATACGTCTCCGGTCTGCTGCCGCGGCCGGAAGCCGGACGCGGTGGGCCGCTCGTTCCGGCGCCGCGGACTTCGGAGAATCCGAACGCGGCAGCTCACCGCTCAGTGGCCATGACCGGTCATTCGGAGGCGTCGTAGTCGACGGTGACCGACGGCGTCGCCGGGTGCGCTTGGCAAGTGAGCGCGTAGCCGTCTTCGACGTCGGCCCGCGACAGGGCGAAGTTCTGTTCCATCGTGACCGATCCCAGCAGGACCTTCGCCTTGCAGGTGCCGCAGGCTCCGCCGAGGCAGGCATACGGCGCCTCCAGTCCGGCCTTCAGCGCGGACTCGAGGACGGTGTCGCCTGCTGCCAGCGGGACCTCGTGCCGTCGGCCGCGCAGGCTGACCGCGACCGTTGCGGGGCTGAAGTCTTCGGTGACCTTGGGCTTCCGGTGGCCGTGGAAGAGTTCCACGTGGACTCGGTCCGGCTCGGCGCCGCGCTCGACGAGCAGCCCCTGCAGGTCGGTCACCATCTCGGCAGGCCCGCACAGGAACCACTCGTTCACCGAGGCGACGGCCAGGTCGGAGCCGAGCTCTCGCGCGAGCTTCGAACGGTCGATGCGA
The DNA here is from genome assembly GCF_044547565.1 of Amycolatopsis sp. NPDC052450. Classification (NCBI taxonomy): domain Bacteria; kingdom Bacillati; phylum Actinomycetota; class Actinomycetes; order Pseudonocardiales; family Pseudonocardiaceae; genus Amycolatopsis; species Amycolatopsis sp. NPDC052450. The sequence goes on from NZ_JBIUAQ010000034.1 coordinate 63,924, forward strand.
CCTCGCAACTGCGCGGGGTGCCGCGGGTCGCGGGAACGCACGTGGATGATCCGGAGCCGGTCGGCGTACCGCGCTTCGAGTTCCTCCAGCTCTTCGCGGAACATCGTGCCGGCCGCGTCACGGTTGCCGTAGAACAGAGTGAAGCGACTTTCGGTCTCGACGGCGAGTGTCGTCCGCAGGATCGAGAGCACCGGGGTGATGCCGCTGCCGGCGGCGATCGCCACGTAGTTCTTGGTGGCGAGTGGGTGCAGCGGTATGCCGAACGAACCGGTCGGCGTCATCAGCTCCAGGGTGTCGCCGGTCTGGAGTCGCTCCATCGCGAAGGTGGAGAACGCCCCGCCCGGGATGTGCTTGACGGCGATCGCCAGCGTGCCGGAAGTGGCCGAGGTGCAGATCGAGTAGTTGCGCCGCACCTCTTCGCCTCCGAAGACGGTGCGGTCGGTTCGGACGGTGATGTGCTGACCGGGCTCGAAGGAGAACTCGTCGCGCAAGTCGTCGGGCACGTCGAAACCGATCAGCACGCTGTCATCGGTCAACCGGTCGACCCTGGCGACCCGGACCGGGTGGAACACCGCGGCACGGGCGGAAGATCGCTTCGGCATCCGCACCGGGAGGAGCCGTGCCAGTTTCCCGTTCAGCCGCTTCCAGTCTCGGTATTCGTCCGGGTCGAGCTGCTGGCCGAAGGCCGTGCCGATGGCCGCGTCGCGTTCGAGGTAGGCCTCCTCGTTGCGTCGCCACGTCGCGACGTACCGGTGGAACGGGATCGAGGGGTGCAGGTGATGCACGAGGTGATAGTTCTGCGACAGCAGCAAGGGGGTGAGGATCCATTCGGCGCCGACGCGATTGCGGGTCGCGCGGTAGCGGTTCTCCTGCTGCGTGTCCTCGAGGTCGTGATGCGGCAACCAGTCGAACCACCACGCCAGCACGACCATGGCGAGCCGCTCGGGGATCAGGTACAGCACCGCCAGCGTCCACAGGTGCCCGGTGAACGCGGAAGCGGCGATCACGGCGGCGCTCGCCGCCAGCAGGAACGAGGTCTCCAGCACCTCTGCCCGGGGGCGGCGCCGCCAGTGCCGCACCAGAAAGCCCAGATACGGCACGTCCATCAGCGCGAACCGAACGGGGACCTGCCACAGCGGGGCGCCGCTGACGAAATGGTCGGGGTCGTTCTCTTCGTCGTTGGTGTTGCGGTGATGCTCGATATGGATGAACGCGAACGACTTGAACGAGATCAGCGGCGACACGAACAGCATCGCGACCCGGCCGAAGGCCACGTTGACCCAGCGGTGGGTGCTCACCGAGTAGTGCGCGGCGTCGTGCAGCACCGTGAACAGCACGAAGATCGCGGCCGCGCTGAGCAACACCGTCACCGGAACGGGAAGGCCGCCGGTCAGCGCCGCCCAAGTGGAGAACGCGAAGACCACGATGGCGCCGCAGAAGATGCCGACGATGGGCCACGAGATCGCCGGGACCCGTTCACCGGGGTCAGGAAGCGCGTGGCGTGAGGCTGCGTCCGGGGTCGCTGACATACCCGGCAACGTACGAAGCGTGAGCCGGACTGACCAGTAGTTCGGAGCCCATGCGGATGTGCGCGCCGCACATGCGCTCAGCCGGGTTCCGGCGTGAGCGCCACCGGGCCCAGCACCTGCACCAGCCGCAGCGCCGCATGCAACTCGGCGACACGGTCCGTCGCTGGACGCCCTCGACGTTCCTCCGCCCGGCGCAGGCGCTGCAGCACGGTGTTGCGATGCACCCCCAGCTCTTCGGCCGCGGCGGCCAGCCCGCCCTGTGCGTCCAGCACTGCCAGCAGCGTCCGCCGTTCCTCCTCGGCCCGGCTCCCCTCGACCGCCAGGGCACCGAGCTCGGTCGCGACGAAGGCGCGGGCCAGCTCCAGGTCGCCGCTCATCGTGTCCACAAGCGCCACCTCGGCGTACGACGTCACCGGCGCGACCCGGCCGGAGAGCTCGACGATCCGACGGCCACGCTGCGCCTGCACGTGCGAGTCACGGAAGCCCTCGGGGCCCTTCGCCGGAGTGCCGATGGAGACCCGGACCGTGGCGGGGATCCGGCCTGCCAAGGGCGCCAGGTCCTCCGGCGCCACTCCGGGAGCGCGCGTGCCGCAGACCCAGCCCCACAGCGCCTGGACGCCGTCCGGGACGAGCAGGGGCCGACCGGAACCGAAGTGAGCGCCGACCGCGGCACCGACGCGCGCGAGATCGGCGTCGTCGCGCTCGGTCCAGCAGACGAAGGCGGTCTGCCATCCGGTCAACCGATGCGACAACGTGCGCTCGGCACGCCCCAGGTCGATCCGGTCCCCCGCGATCAGCCCGCGGACCGCGTCGGTGCGGGCCGCCCGGACCCGGTTCTGCATCCGGTCCAGCTCGGCGACGTACTCGGCGGCGACCTCGCTGGAGATGCGGTCGACGTAGGCGAACGCGTAGCGCTGCAGGTTGTCCACCACCACGAGCGCCAGTGCCGGATCCGGCACGAAAGCCGTGATCCCGGCCAGGACGCGCTCACTGAAGTAGGCGTGCCCCATGCGGTAGAAGCGCAGCATCACATCGACGCTGTAGCCGCGTGCCGCCATGGCGCGAGCATGCTCGAGGGCGGTGACCGGCGCCGTCGCGGCGCCGACGTCGATACCGTGCCGCACCATCGACAGCGCCGCTTCGAGATTCGACGAGCAGGACCCGAGTGTCAGCCCGCGGAGGTCGTCGTCGGCACCGGCCTCCGGGACGCGTTCGAGGATGTAGTCGAACATGTCATCGGCGTACGACGACACATTCCCCAGCAGTTCGGCGGTGAGGCCGCGCAGCTCGAGCGTCACCGATTCGGGCAGCTCTGCCGGATCACCCGCGCTCACACCCATTCCCGGAGCCTATCGGCGGTCACCCACTCATGCCGGGGACAGTGCCCCCGGCCCCCCTTTTTGTTTGCGCGATCCCGCCACGGCGGTCTATCTTCCTACGTGTCCGATAAGCGTTCCGCTATGTCCGAATATCGGACACCGTGCGTTGTCCGGCCGACTCGACGAGGAGCGAAAGTGACGAACGTGCCCGCCTCGCACGAAACGGCCGATCCGAGGTCCGGTGTCAGCCGGTCGGCGTTCAGGCGGGTACTGGCGGGCAGTACCGCCGGCGCGGTGTTGGAGTGGTACGACTTCGCGCTCTACGGAATCCTGGCGGCCACCGTGCTCGGGCCGCTGTTCTTCCCCGGTGGCGACGGGTTCGCGCAGTTGCTGCTCGCGCTGGCGACGCAGGGACTCGGTTTCGTCGCGCGTCCGATCGGCGGCATCGTCTTCGGGCATCTCGGCGATCGACTCGGCCGGAAACCCATGCTGGTGGCCACTTTCCTGCTGCTCGGGCTGTCGACCTCCGCGATCGGGCTGCTCCCCACTTACTCTCAGGCCGGCATCGGGGCGACGATCTCGCTGGTCGTGCTGAGGCTGATCCAGGGTTTCGCCCTCGGCGGCGAGTTCGGCGCGGCGGTGCTGATGGTCAGCGAGTACGGAAGCCCGAAGCGGCGCGGGTTCTGGTCGGCGTGGCCACAGGCGGGCGCGCCGCTGGGCACGGTGCTGGCCACCGCCGTTGTCGGCGGGATCGCCTTGGTACTGCCCGAAAACGCCTTCGACCAATGGGGATGGCGCGTCGGTTTCCTGTTCGCGATCCCGCTTCTGGTCATCGGCTTCTGGATCCGGCGGCGCATCGACGAGTCGCCGGTGTTCCAGGAGGCGCAGGCACGGGCCACGGCATCCGCGGACGCCGTCCCGGAGCGGTCGAGCATCCTCGAGACACTCGCCCACCCCGGCCCCGTCCTCCGCGGTCTCGGCGTGCGTCTGGGCGAGAACGTGGCCTTCTACGTCTACACCGTCTTCGTGGTCGCCTATGCCACGAAGACCTTCGGCTACGACAAGCCCGACGTCCTCCTCGCCGTGGCCGTCGGGTCACTGCTGCAGTTCGCGGGGATGCTGGCAGGCGGCTATTGGTCGGACCTCGTCGGACGGCGTATCGCCATGCTGGTCCCGGCGGCGGGCCTCGCGGTGTGGGCACCGGTCTTCTTCGCCGTCGTCCAAGCCGACAATCTGCCCCTGCTCTATCTCGGCGTCGGTGTCGGCGCGGCACTGCACGGACTCCTTGCCGGACCGGAAGCCGCCTGGATCGCCGAACTCTTCCCGACCCGCCGCCGTTTCGCCGGTGCTTCCCTGGTGTTCCAAGGCTCTTCGATCATCGCCGGCGCACCCGCGCCGCTCATCGCCGTGTGGCTGGCCGAAAAACAGGGCCCCACGGCGGTCGTCCTGTACCTCGTCGGCACGATCGCCGTCACCCTCGTCGCACTCCTCCTCAGCGCCGAAACCCGGGGCACCGACCTGAACTCCGACAGCCGGTGACAAGGAGCACCATATGGAAGGCTGGCGTGGTGAAGGAGCCGCTGTACCGCCGCGTGAACACCCGGGCCAGGTCCGTCCACCACGACCACGGCGGCGACTACCGGCACCAGCGCAACACGAAAACCGAACGCGTCTCCGACCTGACGCGCGGGCCCATGCGACGGCGGGAACGCCGGGGCCTGGACTACACGCCGTTGTTCCGGTTCCTGCTCGGCAAGATCGGTGCGGACTGGGACGAGGTGCGCGACGAGGCCGCCGCCCGGCTCGACTCCGCCGATCCGATCCATTGGCTGGTCGCCCGGCAGCCGCACGAACGACGCGAATACGTGCGGATCGGCGAAGCCGGCTACTACAGCGGCCTCTACGTGGACGACGACAACCGGTTGCAGGTCGTCAACCCCGAACTGGGTGCCGGCGACCTGGAACCGGCCTGCCCATGCTGCACCCACACCTTCAACGGCGTCCGGTTCACCCGGAAGTACCGGCCACCGCGGTGATCGCCACGGCTGGTTCTTGTCCGGTGTGGACGGTGGTGTCCTCGGGCAACGCGAAGAGCCGTTCCCTGGTCGAGGAAATGACCGCCGATTTCGGCAAGTGCCCTCTCGGCGATCTTTCGCTGTGGGGACGAGTCGGCTCCTTCGTCCACCACCAAGGCCAGCAACGGCGATTCCAAGCGGGCCTGGATCCCATGACGGGCGAACCCGATCCCTACGCGGACATGTTCGCTTGAACGGACATCAGGAATCGTCCTGCGGATAGCTTTCGAGATCGGCGAGACCCTCCGCCAGACAACGAAAGCCGGGGGCCGTGATCGCCACTCACGGCCCCCGGTCCAACGCGGTACCGGCGGCGAGGCGCCGGTGCCTCACCTACTCGGAATCACGAGGGCGGGACATGGAAGGTTCGCGGGCTGGACCTTCCGATGACATCGAAGTTCTGCGCCCACCCGGCGCGATGCAGCAGATTCAGATCGGACGGCTGCCGGTACAGGCGCTGGTCGGTCGATTCCCAGTTGTAGTAGTCGTAGATGCTCACCTGATAGGTGATGTCGTAGCCGCCGTCGCTGGTCGGCGTGACGACACCGCTGATCTGGAAGTCGAACGTGCCGAGCGCGGCATACCAGTCCGGGTTGGACTTGTAGTCCGCTCGATAGTTGTTCGAGTAGCCGGTTTCGAAGGCGAAGGACTCACGGTGACCGGCCGGAAAACCACTCCACACCTCCATGGCCGCCCGCAGTGCCACACCCTCGACCTTGTTCTGGAACCCGTCGATCTGCCCCAGCATCTTGTCGACATTGACGGTGTACTGACTCCCCGAATTGCCGAGGAAGTGCACCAGCATATCCGCCGCGACCACCATCCCCATCTGATTGGCCGCCCCGGCGCCTATCATCGCTTGCGCCTTTATCGTCTGCAGCGTCGATTTCCACACCAGGCTGGGCTTCCACGTGTCGTAGTTCTTCGGCCCCGATCCGTCGTTGTTGGCCTTCTCGTGATTCCTGGCCGACGGCGGTGCTGGCGGCGACGGCATGGCCGGTCGAGGTTCCCTGCCATCGGGGTCGGTCAAGATCACCGGGTTGTTGTGGGTGTAGGTGTAGACGGCGAGATTACGTGAATCGGTGATGCCTCCCGCGGCCTTGGAGCCGGACATGAATTCGGCGAGGGCGGGATCGGCACCTGCCCAGAGTTGGGTTCTGGGGTTGTAGTAGCGGGCGCCGTGATAGTAGAGACCGGTTTCGTCGTCCAGTTCCTTCCCGGTGAACTTGTACGGAGTACCACCGCGACCGCCTTGCTCCTCCACCCAGGTTTCCCCGAACGGCATGTACTCGAGATGTTCGGTGACAGTGCCCTGGTTGTCGGTGACGTAGCCGGACGAGCCGAGGTGGTCGGCGTGGAAGAAGGACTGGGCGTTCTCGACACCTTCGGCCGCGACGGTCTTGGTGGTGAGGCGGTTGTCGCCGATGAAGATGTGTTTGTAGCCGGTCCCGTCCCGTTCGCTGTAGCCGCGGTTGGGATAGAGGGATCGACCGTCACCGTTCTTGATGACACGCTCACCCCCTGCGTCGTAGGTGTAGGTGACGGCCGCGCCTGTGCAGCCCGCCGGCGTCTGGGGAACCGTCGTGGTGGCGTCGTCGGAGTTGCAGGCGAGCCGGTTTTCCTCGTCCCACACGTACTGGCGTCGTTTGCCGCCCGCCGCGGTGTTCACCGTGTCGGTGAGATTGCCGTTCGCGTCATAGGCCTGGGTGATCGGGCCGACCTTGCTCGGCGCGTGCGGTTTCCCGCTCCCGTAGTCGTACCGGTAGTCGTAGCTGGTTTTGTCCTGGACCTCGGCCGGGTTGACCGGATCCTCGACCGGTTCGATCGGGCCGGACCACATCGGGCCCGACGACGCAGGGCTTCCCCCGCCTCCGACCGGCGACGCCGCACCCTGGTTCAGCGATGCCTTCTCCACCTCTGCCGAGGCGGGCATGCCGGTGATCTCGTGGTGCTGGGTCTTGGTGGTGGTGTTGTGGACGGAGTCATACCCCAGCGCCAAAGTGTACTTGTCCTGCTGGTCGTTCTTGGTGGTGTACTGGCCGTCGGCGCTGGTGAGCCGGTAGAGGTCGTCATAACCGTAGGTCTGGCTGCTCGGGCCGCCGATCGTTCCGTTCCGCGGCACCTCGTTGGCCAGCTTCGTGATGTTGCCGACCTTGTCGTAGGTGTAGCCGAGATTCTGGAATTCGGTGCCGCCCGGCGCTTTCGACTTCAGCGTGGCGAGCCTGCGGTCGGCCTGGTCGTAGGTGTAGGTGGTACGTACCCCGTTCCCGGCCTCCTGCACGACCTTCTGGCCGAACTTGTCGTAGTCGAGCCGGTTGAGATACGTGTAGCCGGTGCCGTTCTTGGTGCCGGTGGCGCGAACGACCTGACCACCGCTGTCGTAGGTGTAGGTGAGGACCTCGGTGTCCGGATAGGTCATTTGCAGGACACGGTTGAACGCGTCGAAGCGCCACTGGGTGGTGTAGGCGCGGTCCGCCTGCCCGGCGATCTTGACGGTTCGGGTCTCGCGGACGGTTTCCCCGAGCGGGCCGAAGCCGCGCGTGAGGATGCCCGCCGCGTCGCGGATCTCGGTGACCCGCCCCGCGGCGTTGTCGGGGGCGCCTGGTCCGCCGTGGGTGTAGGTGACGTTGTTGGCCGGGAAGGTCGGATAACGGACCGCCTTGAGGCGATTGTGGTCGTAGTCGTACTCGACCTGCTTGGCCGCCGCTTTCAGGTTCGCGGTGATCTTCGCCGTCGTGTTCCCCGCCAGGTCGTAGCGGGTCTCGGTGCGACCGGCGTCCGGGCTGTCCAGGACGGTGCGGCGGCCGAGGGTGTCGTACTCGGACCGGGTGGTGTTGTTCTTGTCGTCCACCACGGAGGTGAGCTGACCGAACGGATCGTGGCCGTAGCCGGTCCAGATGACCGGCTGCCCGCCGGCCGGATTGAACTCCTTCACCGCGGTCGTCAGTTCGCGGACGTCCTGGTAGGTGCGCTTCTGTTTGCCGTTGCCGTCGGTGACCGTCGTCTCGAACCGGCTCGCCCCGGCCCGGTCGGCTCCGAATCCGTAGGCCGTGGTGCTGGTGACCTCATCCGGCTCGACGGTCTTGATCGGCCGGTCCAGCACGTCGAACGACACGCGCGTCGGTGTCACCGTGTCGAAAGCGGTGTTGAAGGTGCTGTTGTCGCCCGCCTTGGGTTCGGTGACCGGGTGGTGCTGCTCCACCGCCCGCCCGGCGAAGTCGAACTTGGTGCGCCCGGACACGGTCATGACCTGTTCCGGTTCGTCACCGGGCTTCTCCGCGACCGTGGCGTCCTTCTTCGTCTGCAGGACACGCTTGAGGCCATCGGCGAAGGTCACGGTGTCGATGGTGTCCTCGCGGACGCCGGCGGCGTCGCGGTCGAGGTGCCGGGTGGTGGCGTAGGGAACGGCGGCTTCGGGGTGGTATTCGAAGTCGATGGTGGCCTTGCCGGACCCGATCTCGTACGGCCCGGTGACGGTGTCGAGCCGCCCGACGCTGTCGTAGCCGCGCAGTACCTGCTGGCCGTTCTGGTCGGTGGTGCGCTCCGGCTGTCCGTATTTGAGGTTGTGCGTCGCGCCCGATCGCAGGCCGAAACTGTCCACTATGGACTCGATGTGGACGCCGACGACGGTGTCGTAGCCGTACTCCAGCCGGTAGCGCTGACCGGTCCGGTTGGCGGGCTTGGTGACCGATTTCAGGTTGCCGTCCTGGTAGTACTCCATGTCGGTGTCGGCCGAAACACCGTCGGTGAGGTACTGGCGGATCTGCCGCATCGCCCCGGACCTACAGTCCACTGTGGATTCACTGTGCCGCGACACCGCGTCGCCTGCCGTACCGCGCTGCTTGACCAGGTTGGTGACACCGACGATGTTGCGGTCCCGGCAGGCCGGGTCGGACACGCTGTAGCCGTAAGTGGTTTCCACGTCGTCGGCGGCGCCGTCATCGGCCGCGTCGAACGACCGGATCAGGTTCCCGTGCTCGTCGTAGGACATCTCGGCATGGGTGGACTTACCGGGTTTGGCGGCGCCTTCGTAGAAGTGCTTGTCCACTCTGGTCAGTTGCGGGAACACACTGGCCGGTTTCGCCGCTCCCCCGCCGTCGGTGGTGTCGCGGAGCTGGTAGGTGTTGACGGTTTCGGTGAACGGCCGTCCGGCGCCGTCGGCGGTCAGGGTGCGGGCGAGCAACCCGGCCGTGTACGGGCCGTCGGTGCGGTACTCGTCGGTGGTCGAGCGATAGACCGCGTCGGCCGCGCCAGGGTCGCGCTGCTCGGTGACGACCTTGCCGAAGCCGTGGAATTCGCGTTCGAGCCGGTCGTACTTGCCGTGTTCGTAGCGGTAGGTGGTGAGCTGGGTGTCGGCTCCGTCGCCGGGATGGCCGTCGGACACCGTGGTACGGGACAGGACCCAGCGGGATTCGGGCATGGCCTGGGTGTTGCCGGTGCGGGTGTAGTCCAAATCGACGCGCCCGCCCATCGGCCGCGTCACCGTACGGAGCAGGTTGGTGCGGCCGGTCTGGTTGGACGCGACCAGCAATTCGTTGTCACGGGTGGATTTGACGTGATCCGCCAGCCCGTCGCCGTTGACGTCACGGAGGCCGACCTCGCTACGGCCGATGCCGGTGGAGGCGTCGGCGCCGGGATTGAACACCAGGAAGCCGCCGAAGGGCATCGGAAAGCCGAAGGTGAAGTAGGCACCGCCGGCGAGGTTGGCGTTCTTGTCGACCGCGACCTCGCTGAACCCGCCGCGGAACGGCGCGGGCGCGGCGAAACCGCTACCGGTGTTGACCGCCACGGAGATCGGTTGCCCGGCATCGCCGGCGAACACGCGGTCGGCCAGGCCGTCCCCGTTGACGTCGGTCATGCTGCCCTTGGTCGTCGTCGAGCCCAGCGTCGCCGACACGCCACCGGCGAAGCCGTAGTTGTCGAGGTTGACACCGAGGTTGACCCCGACGTTCCCGGTCTGGGCGGTGTTGACCGCGCCCGCGGGCCACGGCTCCGGTTCGGCGAACGAGTAACCCAGGTTCAGCGCGACCTTGCCGTCGGCGTGGACCTTGTCGGGCAGGCCGTCACCGTTGATGTCGAGCAGATCCCGCACCGTCGCCGACTCACCGCCACCGACGCTGCCGCCGATTCCCAGCGCGGGCATCTCCAACCCCGCCCTGGCCGTGGTCGAAGCGGCGTCCGCTTCAGGCGCGTCGGTACCGCGAGCGGTACCCATCGTCCGCGCGGGGCTGCCCGCGCCGGCGGACACCGACACCGCGACCGAGTTCGCGTCACGCACGGTCCCGTTCAGCGACCCCCGGGTACCGCCGAGCCCACCGGTCATGTCGGAGTACTGGATCCCGCTGCTTCCCACGACGTCGGGGAACCTGTCCCCGTTGAGGTCGAGGAAGTCGACTCCTCCGGCGGTGATACCGCCCGCGAGGCTGCCGCCGACCGGGCCGGCGCCGAGTGTGGTGGAGACCTGCACGGTCATCCCCCGGCGTGGCACACCTTTCGCCCCGGCCACGTCGGCGTCGGAGACGACGTCGATGGTGTCCATGCCGAGCCGGGAACTGGCGGTGGTGCCGGGCCCGACCCAGGTGTTCTCGTCCGCGCCTGCCCATCTGCCCTCGGCGGGCATCGGGACGAGCACCGCGAGCCTGGGCATGGTCACCTTCGGATCCGCCTTGAACCCGGGCACATCCTCCTCTTTGGGCGCCTTCGGCAGCGAGTCACGGAAGCTCTCGTCCAGCACCAGATCACTTTCCACGATCGGCTTGGCCGCACGATCACCTTGAGCCTGGTAGCCGATCACCCCCCACCCGCGGTAGGGCTGGGCGAACGCGCCCGGCTTCGCGGCCGCGGACACCGTGGCGGACGTCTGCGGCAGGAAGAACGGGTTGAAACCGACCATAGCCGACGCGCTCATCAGCGCTGGCGCCTTCTCCTCTTGGGTGGCGAAGTCGAAGAACAGCTCCTCGCCCTGTGTGACCTGCACCGTCATCCGCGGCGGCGTCGGCTTGGGTGTCAGTCCGCCGGGAATCTCGATGACCTGCTTGCCCAGCAACTGGCCGCCGCGCTTCTTGATCGTGAACACGAAGGTGTGTTTGTCCGTGTCCATCATCATCGGGGTGATGAACGGCTGCACGAACAACTGACCGGTCTGGCCTGCCGTCCAAGCCTTCTGCGGGGTGGAGCCATTCGACACCGGGTACATGTCGAGGTCGTACGGCGGGTTGATCACGATCGTCGGCTTACCGTTCTCGTCGACGACCGTCTCCACTCCTTCGGCCTGGGTGTAGTGCGCCTGGGGCACCCACTTCAGCGCGCTGGGATCGATCGCGGAATCCGCCCGCAAGCGCCACGACAAGCTGTCCTTCGCCGTCACCGGAACGCTCACGGCGATCGGGGTGGTACCGGTCGAGGAGGCCGGCAACTTCGTGTTGACGACGTCCTTGCCGTTGCGGGTGATCACCACGCTCACGTCGTCGGAAGTCACCTTGTCCTTGACCACGTCACCGGTCAGTTTCAAGGTTCCGGTCACCGGCGCGGTGACCTGGGACTGCCGTCCGGAGAGGGTGAAGTCTTTGGACGCGGAGAACACGGAGTTGCTCAACCCGTTGACATCGGTACTCGCGCCCCCGGCGTAGGTGATCGTCGGGTCCCACGCCACGGTGTCGTACATCCCGTCCAAAATGGACTGTGTGCGGAAGTAGATCGCGTCGCCCTTGCGCACTCCGATCGCGCTGACCCCCGTCGGCGCGAACTCCATATGGTCGTCCGGGCCGATCCGCTGCGACCACAGCTCGGTGGCCTTGTGCTGGATCGTCACTCGCACCCCGTCGGCCTTCTGATAGGCGGCACGCTGCGGCGACGTGTCCTTTTCCAGCCGCACCCGCCCGTCGACGCGCACTGTCCCGTCGAACGGCGCGACCCACCGGCGCACGCTGTCCAGCAACGGCGCCGTGTCCACCGCCCGGTCGAACGCCGCCCGCTGGTCGCCGACGAACTCTCCCGACGCCACTCCCCCGCCGACCGGGACCGAGGTCTGCCTGCTGTCCTCGCTGTAGGCCGGCTGACCGTTCGCGTCCAGATACCCGAACAGCACACCGCCGTTGTTGACCAGGTCGGTGATCCCGTCACCGTTGACGTCGGAGAAGTAGCGGTCCGACGTGGTGATCGTGGAAACCAGATCCAGCTGGGCCGCGACCCCGGCGAAGGCCTCCACGCCGATCGTGCCGGACAACGTCGACTCCGAGGAGATGGCGGGCAGCCCCGGCAGCTTGAGCGCGGTGTCACCGAAGCGCGGTTGCCCGCCCGGCGCGGCCAGATTCGGCCGGTACCAGACCTCGCCGCCCTTGCGGAACACCTTGTCCGGCAGGTTGTCGCCGTTGACGTCGGCCAGCGCGAGCAGCCCGTCGGAAACACCGGCGTTGGCACCGATCTTCACCCCGGCAGAGCCCGATTTGATCGGCGCGACCGGGTTGTAGCCTGTGTACAGATGCCCGCCCGCGCTCACCGACGTACTCGCCGACAACGCGGACGCCTCCCCCTCGCGCACGTTCACCCCGAGGTCGTCATCGGCGACCGCCCATTTCGCGGCATCGGCGAATCCGTGGTAATTGCCGTCCTTGTCGCGGACATCATCGAAGTAGTCCATGGAGTGCGTGGCGAACAGGCGGTTGTCCTCACCGAACTGCGAGATCGACGCGAGCAGCGTCTTGGCGAACGCGCCAGTCCGGTAATTCAGCTCGTAGGCGCGTACCAGCTGGTCGTCCAGCTTCACTTCGACCCGCCGCAGCAGGTCGGCGGTCACCTTCTTGAAACCGCCGCGGGCGTCGATCTGCACATCGCTGCGGCGCGGCTCGCCACGGTCCCTGTCGCGCAGGAACGTCACCGAGTATTTTCCTTCCACGTCGCCATGGCCGGTGTAGGTGACCCGCTGCGGATACAGGTTGCCGCCCGGCACCTTCGAATCCGCGGTCCCGCCGTCGTTCACCTTGGCGTGGCGGAAACGCATGACGTTGTCGTGGGTGTCACGGACCTCGCGTACCGCCCAGGTGGCGACGCGGCCGGCCTTGTCGGTCAACGTCGTATCGGCCGTCCCGCCGAACAGCGTGCGGGTGCCCGCCTTGTCGGTGACCTCCCACCAGTAACCGGCGGGGTCGTTCCCATGGCGCACGATCCGGTCGAACCGGCTTTCCACGCGGGCGTGGAACACCTTTTCCGCCGTCCGCTTCTGCAACTCGCCCCGATGGGCGACGGGGGTGAGCTGCTCACCGTTGAGGACATAGGTCTCGGTCTCCAGACCGGCGTCATATCGCGGCACACCCCAGCGGGTGTCCACCGTGATGGACGGCAGGGCGACGTCCCATCCGACACCCAGCCAGCCGTTCACACCTCCGGAGCCGTACTTCACCTCCAGCTTCGGCTCCAGGCCGGCTCTCCCCTTGGGCACCTCCAGCGGATACGACAACCGGGCATCGCCCATGGCGTTCGCCGCCGGTGGCCCGATCAGGTTCATCCCGGCCCCCGGATCAGCCGCTTTGATGTCCTTGATCTGATTCGGATCGAAGGCCGTCCCCTCCGGATGTTCCGGAGCCGTCAACGCCCCACCTTCGCCCGAGGCACGCACCGAGGCGGGCGGGCCCGCGCTCGGGACCGCCATCGCCACCAACGCCAGGAACAACGCCACCACCACGGCCTTGTGGCGATGACGAACAGGACGAGCCCACGCGAAGGCAGACATGCCCTCGACCCCCTCTGGATCCATGAATTCGGCTGTCGGGTCCCGGCGAAGAACAACGATTTCTGTTGCGCACGGGATGGAGCGGTGACGCATTCGGCCGAACTGCTCCATTCGGATCAGCTCGCGATTCCTGCGAAAAGACGAGACAATCGACCTCGGGCGACGTTATCGGCAGTCCATTAAATTCTGATGAAACACCTGTCCATCGCCACCACTCAGGAACAGAGGTGACGGACTATCCGATCGGTTGGGAAAAGACCGTCCGATTCGGTGCGCCCAACGTGGCGATCAGGTGCGGCGCGTGACAAGGGTCCGAGCCGCCCGCCGTGGCGAAGGCCCAGGTCGCCGCGCGAGAAGGCCACCGCCGCCGCGGCCAACGTCGCCGACTCGGCCGCCAACGCGACCATCGGCGCCCTCGTCGCCTGTGCCAAGACGTAGCTTCCCCAGCGCCCGGACGTGCGTATCAGCGAACGCGAGCGTTTCGCTCCCAGGCTGAAGAGTCGCATAACCCGACTCTTGACTGTCCATAAGGGACACTTAAGGCAAGTGCGCGCGACATCGGGCGACTTGAACGGTTTCACGAGGGGGTCGTGAGTGAATTTTGTCGTTCTAACCCTCATCAGCACTCACGACCCCACACAGAACCGTATATAGCGGCACCCCGCCGGCGCCCAGAATCAAGCCTGGCCTACCTCGACTTTGCCGGGCCCCTCGGCGGAGAGGTACCACGGCTCGACGTTTCCGGTGCCGGTGAACAGGTCCGGCATGAGAGTGCGACGGTGTGAGTGACTCATGCGCACGTGGGGCGCGGAAGTGACCGGGAGCGGGACGCGCTCCCGGCCACCGATCTGCTTACGCTGGCAGGGTGTCAGTCCACTCGGCGTTGATCCTGACGCCAGCAGGGTTGGCCACCTTGTACACCGCCCCGTCCATGGTGACGAAGACCGACGTCCCGTTCACCCGTCCGGTCGCCGGATCGACGACGAGCCGCTCACCTGTGGGAAGCAACAGGCCATGCCCGCCCGGCACCGTGCCGAGGTTTTCGACGCCTGGATGGTCGGCGATCGCGCGGAAGGCCGCGGCCCGGACCTCCGGTGTGGCGGGCAATGTGGACACCAGTGAGATCAACGACTGGAAGCTGGCTTGTTCCCGGTCGCTCGCGGTGAGCTCGCCCGCGCTCGTCCTGGCGTCGCTGTGCTCGTGGGCCTCGGCGATCCAGGCCTTCAACGCCTTCGGGTCCGTCGGCAGGGCACGCAACTGCTCGAGGGTCAGATCGACGGCGACGAGTGAGAACGGGTTGGCTGAACTCGCCTTCAACGGCATGACCTTGCCGCCCGTCTTCGCCCCCCGCATCCACAACTGACCGTCCGGCTTGATCCAGTACTCGTACTCACTCGAAGCGGCAGCGCCGTCCGCCTCGGCCACCTTCACATGCCAGTAGGTGCCGGCGCCCTCGGGGGAACGCTCAGCGGCGGTGGCGGCCGCGAGCAGGATCTCCTGCCCACTGAACGTTCGCACCGGCGGACCGTCGACCGGTGCGGCCGGCATGACCGCGATCGCCACGGCGGCGGCCGCCGCCGTGAGCCCCGCCCCCGCGATCAGCCATCCGGTCCGACGCCGAGGAACCCGGCCACCGCGAATCCGGTTCTGGAGCTGGTGCCGACTGCGGTCGACCACGTCCTGGGACGGCTCGTCCGGGGTCAGCGCGGCGCGAAGCGTCTGCAGGTCATTCATCGAGTGCCTCCGGGGTGAGGATGAAGTTGAGCTTCTTGCGTGCACGGTTGAGCCGGGAGCCCACCGTGCCGGAGGAGATACCGAGCGCCGCGGCCACTTCCTCGTACCCGAGCTGGCCGAGTGCCACGAGCAGCAACACGTCCCGTTCCCCGGCGGACAGCCGCGACAGCGCGTTCGCGAGTTGAGGAAGCAGCCGCCGGGCGGCCACCGACGCGACCACCCTGCTCTCGTGCCCCTCGACCACTGGTGCGACGCGCACCCGTGCCAGCGCCCGATAGTGGCGAGCCTCCCTGCGACGGTGCCTGGCCACCAGATTCGTGGCGATGCCGAACAGCCAGACCCGCACATCACCGCGTTCGGGGTCGAACGTGCCGCGCCGGTCGAACGCGACGAGGAACGTCTCCGCGGCGATGTCCTCCGCGGTCTGCGCGTCCAGCCGGCCTGCCACATACCGGTAGATGGCCGCGAAGTAGCGATCGTGCACTTCGGTGAACAGTTCCGGGTCCTGCGGCAACCGGGCGGCCAGGTCGGCATCGGTCACCTGCTCGTCCGTTCCCGCTCTCATAGGTCCGCCTCTGACATGTGGATCCTTCCGTCGACCGTCAGCTTTCACCACCACTTCGCCGTCGGCCGGTTTCTTCTTCCCACCCAGCTGTGACGTGCCGCCCGTCGACCCCGGCACGAACAGCCGGTTGAACCATCGCTCGACCACGTTGCGTAGCTTGCAGAGGCAGCTCGACGGTGACGCAGTAGGGTCTTTGACGACCCGGCCGGCACCGGGGCGGGTGCTTCGACAAGGTCACCTCTCCGAGCCGGTTCGCCCCGAACTGCCCGACCGAGGAAGAGTTGACCCGTGAGCATCCCGGATGGCCCGAACTGGGCCGAATTCGCCGTGAACCTGGGCGAACTTCTGTACGAGTTGCCGCCGACGGCGAAACTGGTCATGCACGCGGAGGGCAACCGCTTCGTCCAGTTCTCGGCGGAGCAGGACCGGCAGTACCCCGACCTCGTCACCGATATCTACGCGGGGCTGGTGAGCAACGAGTTCCTCGACGAACGGTGGCGAATGTCGCCCGCCGACCACGAGAACCTGGTCGCGGCCGGATGGACGCCGCCGTCCGATGGCCTTCCTGAATGGAACAAGAGCGTCCTCGCGGGCGGCCCGGAAGGCTGCACCGAACTGGCACGGCAGGTCACCACCGCACTACAGACCGCGCTGCGAGTCGCGCGGCCGGCCGACCTGGTGGTCGACGGCTGGGTCGACCGGTCCGACCGCGCCCTCACCCTGACCGGATTGGGGCTGGGGCCGGGAAAGATCAGCGAAAGCAACGCCCGCGCAAGGGTCCACTACCACCTTCGGCGGGAGCAGCTCAGCGGCTCGACCAAGGGGATCAAGGCCGTCCGGATGGACACTGGCTGGGTGCTGCACTACCCGCCGGGCACCCCTGCCCCCGGCGAACCGGACGACTTCGGCGACCGGAACTTCTACGTCTCCGACGACCACCTCATCGAACGCCGCCCCCTCAACACGGACCCCGCCGCGTTCCAGGCAGACTTCGAACAGCGCTACCGAACCCGCAACGGCCTCTGACCTGATACCGGTCAGGCCGGAATCAAGGGCACACGGCCACGTTTGTTTCTCATGCCGAGGAGCGTGTTCTTGAACGACCTTCCAGGCGGCGACGGCGCCACTCATCGATGGGCCACCGATCCGGCACTTGGCGACGTTCCCGTTCAACTGGTCGAGTCGATTCGTGAAGTGTTCGAAGATTCAGGACTCGTAGTGACTCGTCCCGCCGTCCGGGAAGTCGAGAGTGCGGAATACGGCGCATGTCGACTTGCTGTCGACGATCGAAGTATCGCGTTCCGCGTCGCCAAGACAACGCCTGCCAAGGTCGGACAGTTTGTGACGATTTGGACGAGAGCCGATCCGGGCAGTGCGATCGCACCGTTCGATACCAGTGACTCGATCAGCTCGGTCGTGATCGCGGTCTTCGACAAGGACCATCGCGGGCTCTTCGTATTCGACAGCCGGGAACTGGTGCGTCGCGGCATCATGTCGGTCGAAGGAAAGGGGGGTAAACGGGCGATCAGAGTCTACGCGCCTTGGGTTCAGGTGGAGTCCAAGCAGGCGGTTCGGGCAAAGCGATGGCAAGTCGAACGGTTTGTTCAGTTACAGCCCCGGATTCCGGTTACCCCTGATCTACTGCGACAGCTTCTGCAGGAGGATCGCCCAGACCTGTAGTGCGGCCGGCTCGGGTCCGTCGCTCTTGGAGGACGGCTTGCCAGCGGGCTTCGATCTCCCTCTGTGCGGTGAGGGGGCGGAGGTCGGGATCGAACATCGACCCGAACTCCTGCCGTGTGGTCGTCCACGGGATCCCCACCGCGTCGCGCAGGATGCGCATGAGGGTCAGCGGAGACAGCCGAAACGTTTCGTGTGCGCGGAGGAACTCGATCAGCTCGACGAGGTCACATCCACGCTGGACCATCCGGTCGACCGCGCCTTCCACGGAGTCCATGTGCCCAGCCTACGCACCTAGACGGACGGCTCGTCTGCTCGCAGGTTCTCGAGGACCTTGGTGGCGATGTCGGCGAACTGGTCGAGTTCTTCAGGCGTGAGCCGGTCGATGACAAGGCGCCGGACCTCCTGGGCGTGACTGGGCGCGGCTTGTTCGAGCGCGGTGAGGCCTTTCGCCGTGATCACCGCCTCCATGCCGCGCGAGCCGCATCGTTCCCGCGTGACCAAGCCTCGCTTGCACATCCGGGTGAGCTGGTGGTGCATACGGCTCTTCTCCCAGCCGGCCACCCGGCCGAGCTCGTAGGCGCGCATCCGCCCGTCCGGCGCCTCGGACAGCAACGCGAGCACGGTGTAGTCGGCGTTGGACAGGCCACTGCTGGCCTGGAGCTGCTGCTCGATGCGTGTCCGCAGCAGCTCCAGCATCTGGAAGGACACTCGCCACGCGTGGAGTTCGTGTCCGGTCAATCCCTGCTGCTTCATGGCGTCACTATATCCCGCGAGTTGACAAATCAACTCCAGGGCGTAGCGTTCAGTTGACACATCAACTCGCCGTCATTCCACCCAGGAAGGCACACCATGACCGAACGACGTGACGGTGGTGAGCGGATCACTCCGCGAACCGGGCGACGCGACTTTCTGAAGACGGCCACGGTGGCCGCCGCGGGAACGAGCTTGTTCGCGGCAGGCCCGGCCGCCGCGGACGGCGATGCCGAGGCACACGCCGCCGGACGGCCGCCGAAGGACAGCGGGCAGCGGGGACGCCGCTACGTCATCCGTGGCGGCGCGGTGATGTCCATGGACCCGAACGTCGGCAACTTCGCGACCGCCGACGTTCTGGTCGAGGGCAGCAAAATCGTCGAGATCCGGCCGGGCATCCACGCCCCGCGCGCCGGCGTGATCGACGCGCGGGGGCGCATCGTGCTGCCGGGCTTCGTCGACACGCACCACCACCTGTTCGAGACCGCGGAGCGTGCGTTTCTCGCCAACGGCCTGCTCCTCGACGATCGCTCGGGCTCGCCGAGCGCGTACCCGAACTACGGTGAGCACATCCTGCAGGGTTTCGCGCGGGCCTACCGGCCGGAAGACGTCTACATCAACTCGTTGTTCGCAGGGCTCTCGCAGCTCGACACCGGTGTCACGACGGTGCTGGACGTCTCGCAGATCCACCACTCTCCAGAGCACACCGATGCGGCGATCCAGGCGCTGGTCGACACCGGGCGGCGTTCGGCGTTCGGATTCTTCGAAGGCGACGGCCGCACGGGAGCCCGGTATCCACAGGACGCCTACCGCATCAGGGACCGGTGGTTCTCCTCGAGCGATCAACTGGTGAGCATGGTCATGGGCGGGGAGCTCCACCTCGGCCGGCAGGTGTACACCCGCGCCTGGGCGATCGCCCGCGAGCTGGGTCTCAAGATCGCCGCGCACTCCGTCGGCTCGTGGGGGATGCGGCCGGTCTTCGACGACCTCGCCCGGGGCGCCGCCGGGGTCGAGGTGGGGCCGGACAACCTGTTCATTCACATGACCGGCATGTCCGACCAGACCTGGCGACGGTTTCGGGACGCCGGTGCGCAGGTCTCGCTGGCCTTCCCGATCGAGATGAGCATGCGGCACGGCACGCCGCCCATCATCAAGATGCAGCAACTCGGTATGGAGCCCTCACTGAGCTCCGACGTCGAGACGACGATGGCCGCGGATCCGTTCACCCAGATGCGCTCCGCGATGACCATGCAGCGCATGATCGTCAATCAGCTGATCCTGGACCAAGGCGACCTCGTACCGCCGAACAACTGGCCGAAACCGGCCCCGGGCACGCCCGACCTGCTCACCGTCCGCGATGTGCTGCGATACGCGACCGTCAATGGTGCCAAACACCTCGGACTCGACGGCAAGACCGGCACCCTGACCCCCGGCAAGGAGGCCGACATCGTCCTGCTCGATGCCACCGCACTCAACGTGGCCCCGCTCAACAGCGTGCCGGGAGCGATCGTGTCGCTGATGGACCGCACCAACGTCGAGACGGTGATCGTCGCCGGCAAGGTGCGCAAGTGGAAAGGGCGGCTGCTCGACGCGGACCTGGCCCGGTTGCGCGGGGAACTCGAAACATCCCGCGATCACCTCTTCGCGGCGATGAACCTCAAACAGGATCTGTTCGCGTGGAGCTGAGAAGCCATCGCACGGAAGCACTGTTCAACGCGTACCCACGTCCGCCCAACCGGATCCGCGCTCTCCACGCTCGTCACGACCTCACCTTTCCGAGATATCGGCGGGTCTTGTCATCGTTCCGGCGGGTCAGCGCCACACCGGCGAGAACGGTCACCACGCCCATCAGCATCGCCGGGGTGGGCCGCTCGCCGAGCGCTGCCGTGCCCAGGATTATGGAGACGACCGGGAGCAGGTATGTCACCATCGACGCCTTCACGGTGCCGTCGTCGGAGATGATGCGGTAATTGAGAATGTAGGCAGCTCCGGTACCGAAAAGACCGAGAATCGCCAAGGCGATCACAGCATCCGCTCGCGGTTCGAGCAGAGGTGCCCCTTCGACGACGAGAGCGGGTGCGAGCAGCAAGCTCGCGGCCGAGAGCTGTCCGGCCGACAGGACCAGTGGCGAAATTCCCCTGTTCGTCAGGAAGCGTGACATGTAGACGTAGCTGACTCCGAGGAACATCGCCCCGATCAAGCACTCGAGCCCACCCCAGCTCATCAAATCGGAATCTTCTTTCCACGGACTGAAGATGAGCACGCAGCCCAGGAACCCGATCACCAGACCCGGCGTCTGCCGAACGTGGTCATCGCGCTGTCCTCGGTCGAAGGTCCACGCGGCGAGGAGAGTCCACATGGGAGTCGAGGCGTTGATGACCCCCGCCGATGAGGAGCCGATCTCGTTCTCCGCCATGGTGAACAGCAGATACGGAATCGCGTTCGCCAGTGCGGCGGATACCAGGATATGGCGCCAAGGAAGGGACCTCGGCGCCATCCTCCGCCGCCGGAGGATCCACAGCACCACCAGCAGGAAGGCGGCGCCGATGACCATCCTCAGGAAGGTGACCTGGACGGCGGTGAACCCTCGCAGCGAGATCTTGATCCACAGGAAGGTCGATCCCCACAATAGGGCGAGCAGTCCGATTCTTGCCGCGCTTGCCATGCCCCGCGAGCTATCGGCGCGCGGAGACCAAGGCGGCCGTCGAGCCGACCAAGGGATTCAAGCTGGATACGGCCAGGGTCCCCGGCGCGACACCCGGCAGGAAGTCTTTCCATTTACCGCTCAGCACAGTGGGACTGTCGGTGACGTTGGTCCCGTCGGCGTAATAGGTGGACGACAGGACGCGGCGAGGGACGCCGGTCCGGTTGGGTCCTGCCGTGTGGAAGCAATCCGCGGCATGGAAGGACACTTCGCCCAGCTCGAACGGGCTCGAATCCGGGACCACTCCGCTTGCCCGCAGTTCGGCTTCCACTCGCTCGTCATAGGAGCTGTTTTCCACGGAGACCGGGATTTTCAGCAACGAGCCGGGGACCGAAGTGCGCGGAAGGCAGGTCAAGGTGCCCATTGCGGCAGGAATTCGCTGGAGGGGGAACCACGACGTACAGACCGCCGGAGAAGCCAGTGGATAGTGGTCGTGGTCGCGGTGCCATGGCGTCCGGCCACAGCCAGGCTCTTTCGAGAGGATGTTGTCGTGATACAGGCGGACCCCCTCGACGCCCATGAGCTGTGCGGCGACGTCGCCGATCCGGCGCGACAAGGTCACGCCACGCACCAACGGGTCGATCAGCCAGACTTGTTCCACCGCCAGGAACCGGCGGTCATTCCCGGTTCCGTGCATCGCGTCCAGGAGTTCGTCGACTCGCCGGGAAAGCGTCGCGACCACCGAGGGCGGGATCATGTTCCGGAGTCTCACATAACCGTTCCGCCGGAAAAAGGAGATGCTTTCCTCGGCCAGCGCGTACGGCGCGGCAAGACTGGCATGCACCTCGTATTCGGGTGCCTCGATTTCGACGGAACGCTCGGGGTCCGGTACCGCATCCGCGGACTCGGCCGGGGCCTGGGATGCCAGGGTCATGTACCAGTCCCACCACTGATGATCGTCCCCTGCCCAATCAGTTCTCACCGGGTCGGACACTTTTCCGGATCGCGCCATTTCCATGAATTCCCCTTGATTCGACGACGACGTGCGCCGATTTGAATCCCCAGTTTCGCCTGGCATCCAGGGTGTCGCGGACGATTGCGGAGCACCATCCGCCGGATGAGTGACAGCACGGCACTGTATCGAATACTGTTCTCGAATGCGCATTCATGCTCACGGTGACATAAACCGACCGCTGCGATTTACGCACTCGGCGGTGTCGCTGAATATCCCGGTGTCGGCGAGCATTGTCGCGACACGTTTCGTATTCGCGCGGCCGGTCGCATACGAAACGCACAGCACAAAGGCTCAGCGCAAATCGACCCTGATCCGATGTTCCGCGAGCAGGTCCAGCAAGTACTCCAGGGTGATCGCCGGAGCCAGCCGGCGCCGGTCGTATCCGCCGACCAGGTGCTCGCGGGCGACGATCGAGTCATGCCACACCAGCCGAAACGGAGCCTGGGCGCCGAACCGTCCGCGAAGGCAGTCGTCCAGGCCGTCGAGGGTCCAGCCGAAGTACCCGCCCGGCCCGTTGATCGCTTCGCCGATAGCGCAATAGAACCCTTCGACGTCGGTCACGAACCGGCCGTCGAGGTCGTAGGGGGTTCCGGCCGGCCGGTCCAGTCCGCCTGCCCGGTAACCGAGCGCCACTCCTGACCACTGGTGCCGCAGGTCACGATCGTAATCGGCCCACAGGTTCGGCCGGGTCGGCCGTCCAGCGCGCCAATGCTCCAGAATGTCGAGAGTTCCCGCCGGCAAGGGCTCCCCTGCGCCCACTTCGACGGTCACGTCCAGGAATCCGGCGCCGAGCGGTGACGGCTCGACCGCGTCGACCGTTCCGGACACCACGGCACCGGTCAACTCGACGGCGGAACCATCGGTGGCGATCGCGTGGACCCAGGCTTGGACGCGGCGCCGACGCAGGCTTCCCCCGGTCGGCTGTCTCACCGCATCGAGCGCGGCCAGCAACGGAGGTTCCGGCCGGCAACCGAGGAGCCGGATGCGCGGCACAGAGGGCGCGGCTTGCTCGCGGAACACACCCGTGATGTCCCCGCAGGTGCCGCAGGGCGTCCCGTCCCAGGTGGTCAGGACGAATTCGCCGACGTCGCGGGGACGCATCACCGCATCCGTGCGATGACCGACGTGGACGAACCCGTCGAGGTCGATGTCGACTTTTCCGGGCATGGCCGCATTCGGTCGCTGTGCGAGCACGACGACGTCGCACAGATCCTCTCCCCACCACGACGGCGATGTGCCCGGCGGTGGCGTAAGCGCGCTCAAGGAGATGTTGCCCAGCCACGCCTGTTCGGTACCGAGTCCTTCGGCGGGCAGCCGGCCGAGGAGATCGGCGAGCATTCCTTCCGGGGCACAGCCGACGAGCGTGAACCGCTCCCGCCGCCGGGGCGGCAGGTCGGCGAACAGTCCTTCGATTTCGGCACACACCGCCAACGGGACGTCGTCCTCGGGATCATCGAAACCGATCTCGCCGCAGAGCAGCCAACGCGGGCCTGTCGGATGCGGCCACGTCCACCGCCGCCGTTCCGACGAGAACCCGAAACCGGGGTTGATCGTCACCCCCGCGACCCTACCGGCAGGAAACGCCGCGTTCCGAGTTCCGGCTCAGCCCAGCACCGTGCCCGAGTTCGCGGCGTTCCGGCTGCGCTTACGAGAGAACGCCCCCAGGTCGATCTCCAGGCCGGTGCGCGGGGCCCGGAACCGGACGGGCGACGCGTCGTGGTCGACGCCGTTCTCCACCTGGTCGATCAGCTCCGTCATCAGCCGCCCCACGACCGGCGCGTTCTTGAACTGGTTGCCGCTCGTTCCGATCGCGAGGTAGAAGCCGTCGAGTTCGGTGCGGTCGTAGATCGGAGTCCAATCGTCGGCGACGTCATAGACGCCCACGACACCGCGCGCCCGGTTGGGCACCGCCAGGTCCGGCAACCGCCGCGCGGCCCGCGTCGCCTGAGCCTCGAAGACCGCGGCCGTCGGGTGGATGTCGACGGCGTCGGGGTCGTCGGTCCACTGCATCGGATCACACTCCGGTTCCGTTCCGCCGACAAGCATGCCTCCTCCTTCGCCGCGGAAATAGGTGCCCAGATCCATGTCCGCCACCACGGGCCCCGTATAGCCCTCCGGGACCGGCACGTGCGCTACTTCCTGCCTCATCGGGCGCACACCGACCGTGAAGTCGGAACCCACGCCGGCCAGCCGATTCACCGCGCCCGACCACGGACCGGCCGCGTTGACCACGACGGCACAGGGAATCCGGGTGCCGTCCGACAGTCGCACCGACGTCACGCGCCCGCCGGCCTTCTCCACCGCTGTCACCGTGCTGCGAAAGCGGAATTCCGCCCCACACGCCGAGGCCGCGGAGGCGAGGTTCACCGCGGCGAGGCCAGGGTCCGAGACGTAACCGGCATCCGGGGTGTAGACGCCACCGAGGGAGTGTTTCGTGTCCTCCCAGAATTCCTCGTCGTCGAGCCGCTTCGGCGGCCAATAGCGGCCGGCGTCGATACCGGGAACGCGCTCGGCCAAGGTCGCGCTGTCCCATTCCTCGTAGGGAACACCGATCGCATCGAACAACGGAAGCCACGACGTACGGGGAGCCGCCTCGACGTCCAGCATGACCAGCCCACTCTTGCGGAACATCGCGAGGTCGCCGACATCGCGCCCGAGGTGGCCTGCCCAGTCGAGCCAGCCGAAATGCGCCTCCCACGCCGTCGCCACCCCGGCGGCGGTGGAGAAGTTGAACCGAACGATCGCACTCGATGCCGAGGTCGAACCCTGTCCGGCTCCCGGGGCTCGATCGAGCACGAGCACCCGGCGGCCCGCCCGCGCGAGCTCAAGGGCGATCGACGAACCGATCACCCCCGCCCCGATCACGACCGCGTCGGTCTTCGGACGCTTACCGGGCACGGCAGGTCCTGAGGTAGCTGAGGAACGAGGCCTGCAGGCCGGTCACGTGCGTTTCGCGCAGGACCGCGCTGGTGACGGCAGCGCCGCGAGCGGTCAGGCGGTGCAGGACGGTGGCCGCGTTCTTCGCGAGGTTCTGATAGACGGCGAGGTCTCCGAGAAGCTCCCGGTCGTTGATGGTCACGTGAAGCTTGGCGGCAGGCACGCTGTCGCCCATTTCGTCGAGCAGCGCGAAGACCTGACTGTCTTTATTGACGACACCGGGGCTGCCCGCTCCGATGCTCTCGAAGAGCGTGCTGCCGGTGAGCCAGGCGTAGAGACCGAAGAGTCCGCCGTAGGAGTAGCCGAAGAGGCCGTGACCGCTCGCGGCCGTGCCGTAATCGCGTTCGATCCGCGGATGCAGTTCCGCGGTGAGGAAGCTCAGGAACGCATCGGCGCGGGTGTCGCGCAGTTCGGCGAGGTAGGCGTCGGATTCTTCGCGTGTCCTCGCGCCCGTTTGAAATCCCGCTTCCACGGCATCGATGAGCTCCTTGGCGATGGGCTCACCGGGTGGGACGAGGTCCCTGTTGCGCAGCCGATCCCAGTGCTGTGCGTCCTCGCCCGCGTAGCCGACGCTGACTTGGATGTAGGGCTGGATCTGTTGCAGGGGGTCTTTCTGGGTGACGATGAGCGGAGCCGTCAGGCCCACGGCCCAGTTGCCGTCGAGCACGTACACGACAGGCGCTTGCGTCGTGGTGGGGTCGTAGCCGGGTGGCGTGGTGACCCAGACGCCGTAGTCGTACCCGCCCCTGGAACGCAGCTCGAAATAGTCGGTGTCGGCGAGGCAGCCCTGCCAGATGGTGCTCATCGAATGTCCTTCACGATTCGGCCGGCCTTGAGAACGAGGACGGCATTGGCGGGATCAGCGAACAGCTCCGGGTCTTCCACCGGGTTGCCGTTCCACAACACGAGGTCGGCCTGCGCGCCGGGAGCGATGACCCCGACTCGGCCGGACAGGCCGAGGATCTCGGCGTTGGTCTTGGTGGCCGCCACGAGAGCTTCCATCGGCGTCTCGAGCTTCGCGCGCAACCTGAGCTCTTCGCCTCGGCGGCCCTGAGCCGGGCCGATGAGATCCGAACCCAGCCCGATCCGCACTCCGGCCTCCTTGGCGACAGCGAGCGCTTCGGCCATCCGCTCACGAACACCCAGCACCCGATCGCGGGTCGACTCGCCGAGGCCCGCTCCGGCGGTGTCGTGCAGCAGTTGCTCGACGACGGCGAACGTGGGCACGAGGGCGACGTCGTGAGTGGCCATCAGGGTGGCCGTGGACTCATCGAGATCGGTGCCGTGCTCGACACAGCGCGCCCCGGCCTCGACCGCGTTGCGGATGCCGTCGTTGTTGTGGGCATGAACCGTCACGTAGGTGCCCCGGGCCGCGGCTTCCTGGACAGCGACGGCGATCTCCTCGACGGTGAACTGGGTGTCGGTCAGCCGGTCGTGAGCGCCGACCACCCCGCCGGTCACGCAGAGCTTCAGGAAGGAGGCTCCGCGACGGAAGGCCTCGCGCACGTTGGCTCGCAGCTCGTCCGCGTTGCCGGACATCGTGGACAGGGCACACAGGCCGGGTAGGTGGTGGCTGCTCCACAGCTCGGTGGGTTCCCAGTCCGCTCCGTAGTAGCCGTGCCCACCGATCTGGCACTGAACCGGTCCGCACGACAGGACACGTGGCCCCCTGACCTTGCCCTTCGCGATCGTCGTGACGAGGCCGCCGTCGACCCCGCCGGTGTCCCGAACGGTCGTGAAGCCGGCATCGAGCGTCGCGCCGGCCGTGGCGAAGATGTCCGCCGCGAGCTCAGCGGCGCTTATCCCGAA
The DNA here is from genome assembly GCF_044547565.1 of Amycolatopsis sp. NPDC052450. Classification (NCBI taxonomy): domain Bacteria; kingdom Bacillati; phylum Actinomycetota; class Actinomycetes; order Pseudonocardiales; family Pseudonocardiaceae; genus Amycolatopsis; species Amycolatopsis sp. NPDC052450. The sequence goes on from NZ_JBIUAQ010000034.1 coordinate 90,709, forward strand.
CGAGAACTGCGGTCCGATCGGGCTCGACAAGCCCAAGTGGACGTGAGCGTCGATCAGGCCGGGCGTCATCGTCAGCCCGCCGGCATCAACGCGCTCGCCGCGTACGCCGGCTGCCCCGACCTGGGTGATATGCCCGTCTTCGATGCCGACGTCGACGTTGACCTGGTCGCGACCCGATCCGTCGACGACCGCCGCGCCGACTACCTGAACACGTCCCACGAGTCGTTCCCTCCACCGTTGCGAGCCGACTGCGACCATGTGCGAGGCGGCACGGCGTCGTCGGTGCTTCTTTTCCAATGGATAAACTGTGGGAGTGATCTTGTCAAGCACGGAACGCAAAGGCGACGCACGCGAGCGTCTCCTGGCTCGGCTTCTCGACGCCTTCGACGAGGCACTTCCCTCACCGGAAGTGTCACTCCGTGAGATCGCCGCCCGGGCCGAGACCAGCCACGCTCTCCTGCGGTACCACTTCGGGTCTCTCTCGGGCGTCTTGGCGGCCATGCTCACGGCACAGCGATCCCGGGACAACGAGGTGCTTTTCGAGGCCGCCCGCCAGGGCACCTTCGACGACTTCGTCGCGGCGATCTGGCGGACCTACACCCGCCCGGAGCAGCTGTCGCGTGTCCGCGGCTTCTTTCACGTCGCAGGGCTGGCCGCGTACACCCCACAGGACTTTCGTGAGTTCATCGACTCGCTCGACGACCTGACCAAGATGCTGGCCTCGCTCGCGGAACGCGAAGGGCTCGACGCCAAGCAAGCACTGACCATGGCCACCGTCACCATCGCCGCGATTCGTGGCCTGCTCCTCCAAGAGGTCCTGACGCCCGGAGTCCACTCAGAGGACGCGGTCGCCTTGATCCTGCGCATGAGCAAGATTCCACGGACATGCCCGGGCCCTTGAACAGGTAGCCGTCTTTCGCCGCAACTCCTCCCGAACAGTGATGTGGCCGCGATGGGCGGAGGTGCGTGTATCACCACGGGCGAATTCAGTCGCCGTGGCAAATGCCTTCGACCTACCATCACAACGAGCCCGCCCAAGGCGCATCTACCCGGTAAGGGTGCGTCCTGCCCGTCGCACGGTGGGGGTGGCCGCCCGTTCGAGCCGGGCCGGGTCCGGGGAACTCACGTCTCGACGGGAGGTGTCGGGGTTCCCTTGTCAACGCACGCAGGACGGGGCGTTCAGTGTGCGGTGAGTCCGCCGTCGACGATGAGTTCGGATCCGGTCACGAACGAGGATTCGTCGCCGGCGAGGAACAGCATGGTGGAAGCGACCTCAGCGGGGCTACCCGCTCGGCGCATGGGAGTGCGGACGATGTCGGGCTGTTCATCGCCCTGCTCGTCGAGCAATTCCTGGATCATCGGAGTGGCGATGACCCCGGGGTGCACCGAGTTGACCCGGACGCCGCGGGTCGCGTATTCGACGGCGGCGGTCTTGGTCAGCAGCCGCACTGCTCCCTTGGACGCCTGGTATGCGGCGGCGGCCCCGCTGCCGATCAGGCCGAGCACCGAGGAGGTGTTGATGATCGAGGCGTTGCCGGAAGCGCGCAGCAGGGGCATGGCGGTCTTCATTCCGAGCCAGGTGCCGGTCTGGTTGATCGCGATCACCCGGTCCCAGCCGTCCTTTGTGGTCTCCTCGACACCCGGCCAGTCCACGACACCGGCCAGGTTGACCAAGACGTCAAGGCGGCCGAAGCGCCGCCGGGTGAGCTCGATCGCCTCGCTCCAGTTCTCCGGCGAGGAGACATCCAACCGGACCGCCAGTACCTCGGTTCCTTCGGCTTTCAGGCGCGCGGTGACCTCGTCCGTGGTGTCCTGGGAGATGTCGGTGACGACCAGTCGCGCGCCTTCCCGCGCGAACAGTTCCGCTGTGGCTTGTCCGATGCCACCGGTCGCACCGGTGATCAACGCGACCTTGCCGTCGAGCCGTCCAGTCATGTTCGCTCTTTCTCTCGTTGTGTCGCTGGGAGTCAGGCCGCGGTGTAGCCGCCGTCGGCGGCGACGACCGCGCCGGTGATGAAGCCGGACCGGGGCGAGGCCAGGAAACCGATCACCTCGGCGATCTCCTCAGGCTGTGCGACACGGCCCAGAGGATGGGCATCGCCGAAGGAGCGCAGATACTCCCGGCTGTCGGCCCGGAAGTTGTCGAGCATGTCGGTCTCGATCACACCGGGGGCGACGACGTTGGCGCGGATACCGTGCGGGCCGCCTTCCAGCGCGAGCACTTTGGTCAGCTGCGCCAGCGCCCCCTTGGACGCACTGTAGGCCGCCGCCTCGACCAGTCCGACGGTGCAGGCGAACGACCCGACGGTGACGATCACACCCCCGCCGTGGCCGCGCATGGCCCGGAACGCCTCGCGAGCGTGCAGGAACGCCCCGCGGGCATTCACCGACATCAGCTCGTCCCAGTCGGCCGCCGTGGTCTCGGTGATCGGCTTGTTCACCGATCGGCCGGCGTTGCCGACCAGGATGTCCATACCGCCGAACCGGTCGATCGCCGCGGCCACCGACCGCACCGCGGTGTCCTCATCGGACACGTCACCCACCACAGTGGACACACCGTCGAAGCGGGCGGTGAGATCGTTCACCTCGGGGCGAAGGTCGGTGGCCAGCACTCGCGCGCCGCGGGCATGCAGCCAGGCGACCGTCGCCGCCCCGACCCCGCGGGCGGCACCGGTGACCAGCGCGACCTTGCCCTCCAGGTCGCGGTCGGCGGCAGGCGCGTTCATCGCCGCACCTGCCCACGCCGATCGTCGGACTCGCGATACAGAACGAGATGCTCGTGATAGAGCACGCCGTCACGGATATCACCCGTCGCGGTGAAACCGGTGTCATCGACATAGTCGAGGTGCGCCTTGGTCACCGAGTAGCGGCCGGTGTAAGCGCTGCGCCGTCCACCGCGTTCTTCGGCGTAGCGCCCGTCTGCGCGCAATTCCTGCCGGATATGTCCGTCCGCGGTGACCCACATGCCCACCACGTCGATATCGCTCTTCATATGGATCAGCGTCGATGACAGCGGGGAAACATGGCAGGACGCGCGGTGACTGGGTGTGCCACACCCACCCAGCCGGGCCGGCGGCGACCTACCCTGGTGTCATGGGCAGTGGTGAACTGGGCGCGTTCCTGCGAGCACGCCGCGCACAACGAGGTCCCGAAGACGCGGGCGTGCGCTATGCCGGCCGCCGCAAGGTGCCCGGACTGCGCCGCGAGGAAGTCGCCGTGCTCGCCGGGGTGAACGTCGACTACTACACCCGCCTGGAACAGGGCCGAGAGACCCACCCGTCACCGCAAGTGCTCGACGCCCTCTGCCGCGCCCTGGATCTCGACCCCGACGCCCGCGAGCACCTGTACCGGCTGGCCGGCGCCACACCGGACAACACACCGGCGCCCACGCTCCAGACCGTGAGCCCCGAACTGCGGCAACTCATGGACGGCTACCCGCACACCCCTGCCTTCGTGCTCGACCACATCCTGGACGTACTGGCCACCAACACCCTCGCCGACGCGCTGTTCTCACCATTCCGCGCGGTGGACAACCTCGCCCGCATGACCTTCCTCGACCCCGCGGGACGACGGTTCTACGCACGCTGGGACTGGACCGCGCAGGCCACGGTGGCCAATCTGCGCGCAGCCGCGGGCTTCTACCCCTCCGACCCCGGCCTGCGAGACCTGGTGGCGGAACTCAGCGAGAACAGCGAGCACTTCCGCGACCTGTGGGAGACCCACCAGGTGCGCGGCAAGACCCGAGAACCCAAACACCTCGTGCACCCCGACGTCGGCCCGCTCACCCTCACCTACCAAGCATTCGACGTGCGCAGCGCCCCCGGCCAGCAACTGATCATCTACCACGCCGAACCCGCCACACCCAGCGCCCACACCCTCGCGCTGCTGAGCAGCCTCCACGCCACCGCACACCACACGCGTTCGGTCGACACCTGACTCGCGAGAACGGCCCACGAATCCGGAGAAGGCCGGTGTGACGCTGACCGGGCTCCTTCCTGTCCTCACGGGAAAGCGTCTTGTCGAGCGCGACGAGCTTCCGCGTGTCTTCGTTCAGGCTGGTTTCGAGGCCTGGATTTCACCGAGCCAGGCGTCGTAGACGTCGGAGGTACTGGCCGCGGAACCGGCGCTGCGCCTCCTCGACCCGGACGAAACCGGGGTCCGCGAAGGCTTCGTAGTAGGAGTTCTCAGCGTCGTCCCGGCCGCCGTCGGCATCGACGAGGCGTGCGAGGCCCTCCTTCTCCGGCGGCCAACACGGAAGGTTGACCACCCACTCGACCTTCGGCGCATCAGATCCACCCACTTCACCATTGTGGCCCCTCGGTGTTACGAGACACGGCAGTGACGGAAGCAGCAGGCGCGGATTCCCGGTCCTCTCTTCTCAGCCACAGCCGTTGCCCGCGGGCGACCGCCGGAGTGGCGGTCTCGCCGCTCGCGGAGTCCCGTCAGTCGTCGAGGGCGTCGAGTACTTGTTCGAGGTCGACGAACTTGAAGTTCGTGGCGTCCCGGCCCGGCTCTCCCGGCTTGTCGTCACCGTCCTGGACGACGAGCAGGCCGTTCGGGTACTTGCTTCCGAGTGGCTCATTGAGGACTGCGGCGCCGTCGCTTTCCTCGGTGCCGTCGAGGGTCGCGGACGCTGCGGTCACCCGGAAGCCGCCTTCGTACTCGTTGTCGTCGCCGAGTTCGCGGTCGTAGGCGGCGAAGGTGTTGTCCCCCTGACTGGAAGCGAGCAGGTACCCGTCACCGTCTTTCTGCTTGAGCAGGGTGAGGCCTTCGACGTCGGCCGACAGGCGCGTGCCACCGTAGCCCGGGTCGGGTCCGGGTACGCACTCCTCGGTCGCCTCGTCGTAGGTTCCGGGGATGCCGTATTCGCGGACCTTGTCGATGAGCTTCGGAGTGCCTTCGAGGTCGGCGTCCACCCGCCAGATACCGACATCCTCCTGCCCGGCATAGAGGGTGCCGGTCGCGGGATCGACGACCATACCTTCGACCTGGGGCAGTTCACCCGGTTCGCCGCACGGAGTCCACGACTTGCCGTTCGGCAGCCTGAATTCGGACGGCAACGCGAGAGTGCGCACCTTGCGGTAGGTGACCGTGCCTCCGGCGCCCGAGGTCAACTCCAGCAGACTGAGAGCGGTGCGTTCCCGCTGGCTGACCACCGCATACGAGCGGCCGCTGGCGGGATCGGTCCACGTGGCGAGGCCATAAGCGGTGCGCTGTTCGTTGATCTCCTCCTGCGACGAGGAGAAGATCGCCGGCGCCGAGGGATCGGTGACGTCGGCGAGAGGAGCACCGGAGTCGCCGCCGTCGATACGGTAGATCCGCAGCCGGTCACGGCCGCGATCACTGGTGACGGCCAGGTCGCTCACACCGGAGCCGACCTTCATCCGGTGCACGAGGTCGACGTTGTTGAACCGGCCGGGGGCATCATCCGGGCCGGGCGCTTTCGGCGCCGGTACCGACTGCACTTCGCGGCCGTCGAGGTCGTAAACGCGCAGACCGCCCTCCTTGACCGTGGCGACGACGAGGCTGCGATCCGGAGCCGCAGGGTTACGCCAGATCGCCGGGTCGTCCGCGTCCGCGTTGCCGCCTGCTTCGTCGTCGTACACGGCAGGGGTTTCGGTCGCCGGCTTCACACTGGGCAGCGCATCAGCCGCCACGGCCGAAGGGGGCAAGACCGTGGCAAATGCCGTGATCAGCACGAAACCGCCGACGACGACGCGGGCTCTGGAGGCCTGGGCCATCAAAGTGATCCTTCCCTGGAGCGAATCGGACAGCCCACTATGAAGTCACCGAGTGACAAGTTACCCGAAAGTAACGGCACTCAGGTGACCAGGACATGAACAAGGCCTATGCGGAACGGCCCCGCCCCGGCACGGACACGAGTTCGCGTCCTTTGTGGACAATAGCCGCGCGAACGACCCCTCAGCCGCGACCACAAGGGCAGGAACTACCGCCCTTGTGACGGAACGACCGTTCGACCGCTCGCGGACACCGAGTGGGACGCTCCGAGTTCAGCGAAAACCGGACAACAACGAATCGGGGCACACCATGCGCAAGATTTTCGCAGCGATCGTCCTCTTCGCGGGCTGTCTGACCATCGGGGCGACACCGGCGAACGCCACCCAGACCCGCGCGACGGCGCTGGCGGACTGCCATACGGCGAACGTGCAGTTCAACTTCGACAACTGGGGCTCCACAGGTGGCTTCCATGCCTACTGCGGCAACGCCCGACATGTCTGGGCCGTCACCGCGTTCTACGACTCCGCCGGAGCACAGATCGCGGGCGGGAGCGGCTCCAGCCTCGTCCCCGCCGACGGCCAGTGGCACTGGTTGCACGCGAACACCAACTGGGGAGGCCTCTGGAAGCCGGTGTACACCGGCTGCATCTGGATCACCCAGGACAACCCCTCCCCCGGTGGCACATTTCTGTACAACTACTGCAAGAACATCTAGGTACATGAAGGACCCCTTCCTGTACCTAGTGTCCGGAGTCGGAAGTTCGTGTGGTAATTCGGTGTGGTGCCGAAGGATCTTGTTCTTGCTTCGCGCGGTGAAGATGCTGTCGCCTGAGGCCGTGAGCATTCCGCTGACTTCAAGGTGTCGGGTCGCGGGGATTCGCTCGCGGGCCGTGGGGCGACCGTGCCGCGAAAGCCACTTTCGCGACCCCAGGCGTCGCGAAAGTGGCT
>NZ_JBIUAQ010000035.1:0-86623 GCF_044547565.1 Amycolatopsis sp. NPDC052450
AAAATAATGCTCTCAAAGGAACCTCAAACGAGGTTCAAATACATAAGCTCTACTGGCTTAGTTCACTAGCACACTGTTGAGTTCTCAAGCAACACGCTTTGTTTCAAAGCGATATTCACAAGCTTTTGGTCGAGCATGCCGAATCCTACGCTGTTAGTCGTAGGGGGTCGGCGGCCGCTCGTGGGCCGACGCTGAACATTACCTGGTCCGGTTCGCGGTGTCAACCCGCTCGGCCCTGGTTCCTTGCCTCGGGGCTTTCGGCCCCGGCGGCCCGGTGTTCCTGGCGACGAAGAGAAGATTACATGCCCCGGAACCCCCTGAAAACAGGGGGGTCACTTAACGACATCGCCGCAGGTCAGCCGGTGTGAACCACCCTCATCCGACGGTCTTCAGGTAGCGGGGCGGTTTGCGGACGGGTGCGACGCGTTCGAAGTCCGCCGCGTAGGCGAGCACTCGGGCGTCCGTCCACTGCCCCGCCATGAACGAGACACCCACCGGGAGCTCGCCGACGAAACCGGCGGGCACGGTCACCGCGGGGTAGCCCGAGACGGCGGCCGGCGTCGACGACGGGATCACGTCGTTGTCGCCGGTCTTGCAGTCGGTCTTCCAGGCGGGCGGGTTCGTGGGCGCGGCGATCGCGTCCAGGCGGTACTTGGTGAGCGTCTCGTCGATCGAGCGTTTCGCCAGGTCGGTGAGCTCGCGGCGGATCGCCAGGTAGCCGGGATCGGACGGGCCGGGCGCGGCGAGCGCCTGTTCGAAGAGTTCCTGCCCGGCGAAACAGGTCTGCTCCAGCGGGTCGGAGCGGTTGTAGTCGATCAGCGCGGCGAGGTCCCGCGGGCCTTCGGGGCGCGTGGCCAGGTAGCGGTCGATGTCCCGGTGGAACTCGGTGAGCAGGGCCGGGAACTCCAGTTCACCGAGCCTGGCCTGGTACGGCGGCGTCACCTCGACGACCTCGGCACCTGCCTTGACCAGCGAGTTCCTGGTTCGCGTCAGCACGGCGTCGACGTCCGGACCGAGGACCGGCAGACGCCAGAGCCCGATCCGGGAACCCTTCAGCACGCCGGGACGGAGGTGTGCGGCGTAGTCGGTCGGCTGGTTCGGCGGGTACGCGCCGGTGGCCGGGTCGCTCGGGTCACGGCCTTGAAGGGCGGACAGGGTCAGCGCGACGTCGACGACGTGCCTGGCCATCGGGCCGGCGGTGTCCTGTTCGGCCGAGATCGGCACCACCCCGGTGCGGCTGACCAGGCCGAGGCTCGGTTTGTGCCCCACCGTCGAGGTCATCCCGGCCGGGCAGACGATCGAGCCGTCGGTCTCGCTGCCGATGGCGACCTGGGCGAGCGACGCGGCGACACCCGCGGCGGAACCGGCGGACGACCCACAGGGGTTGCGATCGAGCACATACGGGTTGTTCGTCTGCCCACCGACGCCTGACCACCCGGAAGTGGGTTTGGCGGCGCGGAAGTTCGCCCACTCGGACAGGTTCGCCTTGCCGAGGACCACCGCGCCCGCGTCACGCAGACGGCGGATCAGGGTCGCGTCCTTCGCGGGCTTGCTGCGCAGTGCGCGCGAACCCGCCGTCGTCTGCATGGAGCGGGTGTCGACGTTGTCCTTCACCAGGACCGGGATGCCGTCCAGCGGCCCGCGCGTCTTGCCGGCGCGACGCCGGACGTCGCTCTCCGCGGCTTGCGCGATCGCGGCCGGATTGACCGCGATGACCGCGTTCACCTTCCGGTCGACCTTGTGGATGCGGTCGAGATAAGCCGAGGTCAGACCGACCGCGGTCAGCCGTCCGGAGGACATCCGGGCCTGAAGAGCGGGGATGTCGGCGGCGTCGAGATCGAGAGGCCTCCCGGCGGCGGATGCCGCCGGCGCGGCTGTTGCCGCGATGGTCACGGCGACCAAGGTCGTCAGAACTCTGAACACCGGTCGCCGCACCATCAGGTCTCCTTCGTCTAGAGAACCGGAAGCAGGGTCCGCAGCTCGTACGGGGTCACCGCGCTGCGGTAGTTATCCCATTCAACACGTTTGTTGCGCAGGAAGAAGTCGTAAACGTGCTCTCCGAGCGCTTCGGGCAGAAGTTCCGATTTCTCCATCTCGGACAGCGCCTCGCCGAGGTTCTGCGGGAGCTGGGCGTATCCGGCCGCGCGACGTTCGGCGTCCGAGAGCTGCCAGATGTTGTCCTCGGCGGGCGGAGGGAGCTCGTAACCCTTCTCGATGCCCTTGAGGCCCGCGGCCAGGATGACCGAGTACGCCAGGTAGGGGTTGCACGCGGAGTCCAGTGTGCGGATCTCCACGCGGCGTGACGACGCCTTGCCGGGCGAGTACATCGGCACCCGGACCAGCGCGGAGCGGTTCGCGCGGCCCCAGGAGACGGTCGTCGGGGCTTCACTGCCGCTGATCAGCCGTTTGTAGGAGTTCACCCACTGGTTGGTGACCGCCGAGATCTCCTTCGCGTGGTGCAACAGCCCCGCCACGAAAGCTTTACCCGTCGCTGACAACTCGTACGGGTCTTCGGCGTCGTAGAAGGCGTTGCGATCACCTTCGAACAGGCTCACGTGGGTGTGCATCCCGGAACCCGGCTGGTCGGTGAACGGCTTCGGCATGAACGTCGCGCGGACACCTTGGGTGAGCGCGACCTCCTTGACGACGTACCGGAAGGTCATCACGTTGTCGGCCATGGTCAGCGCGTCGGCGTACCGGAGATCGATCTCCTGCTGGCCCGGCGCGCCCTCGTGGTGGCTGAACTCGACCGAGATCCCCATCGCTTCGAGCGTCTCGATGGCGTGGCGGCGGAAATGCGTCGCCGTCGCGTGGCTGGCCTGGTCGAAGTAGCCGCCGTTGTCCGCAGGCTCGGGTTCGCTGCCGTCGTCCGGCAGGCTCGCGAGCAGGAAGAACTCGATTTCGGGGTGGACGTAGCAGGTGAAACCCGCTTCGGCCGCCTTCGAGAGCTGCCTGCGCAGGACGTGCCGGGGGTCCGCCCAGGAGGGTGAGCCGTCCGGCATCGCGATGTCGCAGAACATGCGCGCCGAGTACGGGCCGCCGTCCGGGGTCTCCCAGGGCAGGACTTGGAACGTGGCCGGGTCGGGCTTCGCGACCATGTCGGATTCGTAGACACGAGCGAACCCTTCGATGGCCGATCCGTCGAAGCCGATGCCCTCGCTGAAGGCGCCCTCGAGTTCGGCCGGCGCCACCGCGACGGACTTGAGGAACCCCAGCACATCCGTGAACCAGAGCCTGACGAAACGGATGTCGCGCTCTTCCAAGGTACGGAGCACGAACTCCTGCTGGCGATCCATGGCCGCACCCTAACGAGAACGTGTTAACGACATGTTTCGCGACGCGCCGATCGACCGGAAGTGGTGGATCACCCCACGAGGACCGGTTCGGGTTTGGTCGCCTTGGAAATCGACAGCGAAGCGACCGAAGCCAGCACGGCGAGGCCTGCCGCGATGTACCAGGCGAGCGCGTAGCTGCCCGACGAATCGCGGATCGCGCCGGCGCCGAAAGCCGCCAGACCAGCGCCGAGCTGGTGGCTGGCGAAGACCCAGCCGAAGACGATCGGCCCGGCGGCGCCGTATTGCCGGACGCAGAGCGCGACGGTGGGCGGGACCGTCGCCACCCAGTCGAGTCCGTAGAAGACGATGAACGCCCACATGCTCGGTTCCACCGTTCCGCTCAGCAACTGCGGGAGCAGGGCGAGCGAAACGCCGCGAAGGGCGTAGTAGACGCCGAGCAGGATCCGCGGGTCCACCCGGTCGGTGAGCCAGCCGGAGGCGATCGTGCCCGCGACGTCGAAGATCCCGACGAGGGCGAGCAGGCCGGCGGCGGTCGTCTGTGGCATGCCGTGGTCGTGCGCCGCGGGGACGAAATGGGTGCTGACCAGGCCGTTCGTCGTGGCGCCGCAGATCGCGAAGCCGACGGCGAGCAGCCAGAACGTCCTCGTGCGTGCTGCCGAGCCGAGCACCGAGAGCGCGCGGCGGACGGAACCACCCGTGCGGGCGACAGGGGCGTCTTCGCCGGGCTTCGCGCCGTAAGCGGTCATTCCGACGTCGGACGGGTGATCGCGAACCACCAGGAGGACGACGGGCACAACGGCCAGTGCGGCGATGGCGATGACGAGCGACGCCGTGCGCCAGCCTTCGTCGACGGCGAGGTTGGCCACGATCGGGAGGAAGATCAGCTGGCCGGTGGCGCCCGCCGCGGTGAGGACCCCGGTGACGACGCCGCGGCTGCGGACGAACCAGCGGGCGGCGACCGTCGCGGCGAAACTCATCGCCATCGAGCCGGTGCCGACGCCGACCAGGACACCCCAGCAGAGGATGAGCTGCCAGCTCGCGTTCATGAACACCGTGCCGCCCGCGCCGATCGCGACGACGCACAACGCCGTCGAGGCGACGCGTCGCATACCGAAGCGCTCCATGAGAGCTGCCGCGAAGGGCGAGAAGAGGCCGTAAAGCACGAGGTTCACGGAGACGGCCGACGCGATCGTCGCGCGCGACCAGCCGAACTCGTTGTGAAGCGGGTCGATGAGCACGCCGGGAGCCGCGCGGAAACCGGCGGCGGCGAGCAGGGCGATGAAAGCGGCGGCGGCGACGAACCACGCGCGGTGGAGCCGGGTCTCAGGTTGCACGGATACAGCGTCATCGGCGACGGCCCCCGGCGGAAGCGGCTGGAAGGACACTGTGCGCAAGGTTCGGGCCAAGGCCATAGGCTCTTGGCCATGCGCTGCCGTCACCTCGTGCCGGCGCTGCTGCTCACGATCGGGCTCATCGGCGGCTGCGCGGGCTCACCCCCGTTGCCGCCTGCCCAGGACTACGTGAGCGCGGCGGCCGACTCCCTCGTCTCGTTGCGCAGCGTGCGGTTCACGCTCGGAGTGAACGGCGTCGTCACCGGGCTGCCGGTGCGCGGGCTCGACGGCGAGGTCAGCCTCGAGGGTGGCGCGGTCGGTAATGCCGACCTGCAGGACGACTCCGGTCGGAGGAAGGTCAAGTACCGGCTGTCCGGCTCGGAGATCACGCTCAGCGGGCCTGGTGGAGAGCGAGTGATTCCGGCTTCGGCGCCGTACACGCCTGAAGCGATGCTCGGGGCTGAAGGCGGGCTTCGGCGGCTGCTGACCGGGGCGACCGACCTGCGGGGCGAGCGGTGGGAGCGGGTACAGGACACCGATTCGTTCCGGATCGCCGCGAAGGTCCCGGCCGCGGTGATCGGCGGGATCGTGCCGGAGATCAAGTCGGACGTGTTCGTGAAGCTGTGGATTTCGCGGGACGAGCCGCGGCGGCTGGTGCGGGTGTGGCTGCAGGTGCCGCCGACGAAGCCGGAGGAGTTCGCGGTGATGTTGGAGTTGGCGTTGGCCAGGCATAACTCGGTGGTCATCGGGGGCGGGCGATAGCAAAGGTCCCCTGCTCTCTTCGGCGGGAAAGGCCAGGTCAGCGGGGTCGGCGATAGCAAAGGTCCCTTGCTCCCCCGCTAGGAGCAGCGGGTGTCGGGAGCGGGTAGTTCGCCGTCGATCAAGTACGCGAACCCGGCGCTGTCGACGCACTCGTTGCCGTCGAGGAAGACGGTGTGCTGCGCGCCCTCGAACGTCAGCAAAGCTCCCTTGAGGTCTCGGGCCAGGTTCACACCGGACTCGTACGGGGTCGCCGGGTCGTCGGTGGTCGAGATGACCAGCGGCCGCGGCAGGCCGTCGATGTCCGGCTTGTGGACCTCGGAGGTGGCGGGCACCGGCCACACCGAGCAGATGTCGAGTTCACTCATGTCCGGGGTGCCGCCGGCGAGGAACGGCGCGCCCTGGAGCATCCGCTGGTGAGCGCCCTCGATGACGCGCCTGTCGGCGATCCGGGTGCTGTCGACGCAGCGGACCGCGAAGTACACGTCGAGGATCCCGGTGTACCGGCCGTCCGTCTCTCGGCCGTAGTAGTTGTCGGCGAGCGCGACCAGGGTTTTGCCGCTCCCCCGCTTCAACTCGGCGAGCCCGTCGTTGAGGAACTTCCACGCGTCAGCCGAGTACAACGCGGCACTGGTCCCGGTGATGGCGTCCTCGAAGGAGAGCTTGCGAGTCCCCGCGGGCACCGGTTCGGCAATCAGCGGCCGGACCAGGTCCTGGAAGACCTTCGTCACCGCATTCGCGTCACGGCCGAGCGCGCAGTCCTCGCGAGCGACGCACCACTTGCCGAATTCGGCGAACGTGTTCTGGAAGCCCGCCATCTGCGTGACCAGCGATTCCGCGGTGTCGAGTTCGGGATCCACCGCACCGTCGAGGAGCAGCGCCCGCACCTTGTCCGGATAGGCCTCGGCATAGGCGGTCCCGATCTGCGTCCCGTACGAAAAGCCCAGGTAGGTGAGTTTCTCGTCGCCGAGGGCCGAGCGCAAAACGTCTAGATCGCGGACGACATCCCTGGTCCCGATGTTGGCGAGCAGCTCCTTACCGTGCTTCGTGCGCTCGGCACACTTCGCGGCGTACGTCCTGGCGTCGGCGAGTTGCTTCGCGATCCCGTTGGGCGTCGAGTCGCTTTCGGAGTCCTCGGCGCGGTCCGCGTCGCGTTCGGCGTCGGTGAGGCAGACGAGCTTCGGATCGCTGATCCCGACACCGCGCGGATCGAATCCGACGATGTCGAATCGCTCGGCGAGTGCCGCCGCCGGCCGGGACTTCGCGATCCGCGCGGCAGCGGAGACGCCTGATCCACCGGGACCGCCGGGATTGAGTACGAGGGAGCCGATCCGCCTTTCGACCTTCTTCGTCTTGTGCCGGAGAACGCCGATCGAGATCGTCTCGCCGTCCGGCTTCAGGTAGTCGAGTGGCACGGTGAGCTTCGCGCAGTCGAACGCCTTGTCCGCGAAAGACGCGCACGCACCCCACGTCAGCTCCTGCTGAGTGAACTTCTCAAGCGCCTTCGGGTCCGGAGCCGGTGACGCGGTGGTCGTCGGAGGCGCCGTCGGCGCGGGCTGCGGCTGCTGCGTCGTGCAGGAAGTGACCAGCACGGCGACAGCGAGCACGGCCGGAACGCGGCGAAGGCTCATCTCGCGATCTTCGCAGCGTCCCGGCCGGTCAGGGGCCTTCGCGCCGAACTCGTTACTTGGCGGTGCAGCGGGTGCCTTCGTCCGGCAGGGCGCCGTCCACCAGGTAATCGATGCCGATCTTGTCGACGCACGAGACGCCCTGGAGGAACACCGTGTGCTGGTTGCCCTCGAACGTCAGCAAAGCTCCCTTGATCGCTTTCGCGAGGTTGACGCCCGCCTGATACGGGGTCGCCGGGTCGTTCGTCGTCGAGATGACCAGCGTCTTCGGCAAACCTTCGACGTTGGGCAGGTGCGGCTCCGAGGTGTTCGGCACGGGCCAGAAGGCGCAGGCGTCGCGCGCGGAACCGTCCGGTTTGCCGTCGTCGAGGAACGGCGCCGCCTGCGCGTATCGCTTCTGCGCATCGAGGAGCTTCGCCGGATCGGTGACCCGCGGGTCGTCGACGCACCTGATCGCGACGAACGCGTCCTGCGTCGTCCCGTAGCGGCCGTCGGCGCCGCGTTCGTTGTAGAGGTCGGCCAGTTTCTCGAGGCCGTCGCCGCGCTGGCGCTTCAGGTCGTTGAGCGCGGTGTTCAGCGGTTCCCAGAGATCTTCCTGGTAGAGGGCCTGTATCACCCCTGTCGTCGCGTCCTCGTACGACAGTTTCCGGCCGTCCCCGACCGGCACCGGGAAGTCGATCAGCGGCCGCACCAGGTCCTGGAACGCCTTCGTCACGCCGGCGGCGTCGCGCCCCAGCGCGCAGTCCTCGCGCGCGGCACACCAGTTCGAGAACTCCCCGAACGCCTTGCCGAAGCCCTGTCCCTGCGCGACGAGCGACTCCACCGCGTCCTGTTCCGGGTCGACGGCCCCGTCGAGCACGAGCGCGCGGACGTTCGCCGGGAACGCCTCCGCGTAGGCGGATCCGATCCGCGTCCCGTAGGAGTAGCCGAGGTAGTTCAGTTTCGGATCACCGAGGACCGACCGCAGGACGTCCATGTCCTTGACGACGTCACGGGTGCCCACGTTCGCGAGCATCGAGGGGCCGTGTTCGGTCCGCTCGGCGCACTTGGCCGCGAAGTACTGGGACTCGGTCTCCTGCTTTTTCACTCCCTCGGGTGACCCGTCCGTCTCGCTGTCGTCCGCCCGGTCCGCGTCGCGTTCGGTGTCGGTCAGGCAGCGGATCTGCGGCTGGCTCGCGCCGATGCCGCGCGGGTCGAAACCGACGATGTCGAAGCGTTTGCCCAGCGCGTTCGTCGCCGTCCGGGAGGCGAGACCGGCCGCGGCGGCCATCCCGGAAGCGCCGGGGCCGCCGGGATTGACCACGAGCGCCCCAATCCTTTCGTCGGTTTCCAGTGCCTTCCGGCGCAGGAGGCCGAGCGTGATCGAGTCGCCTTCAGGTTTCGCGTAGTCGAGCGGGACGGTCAACCGGGCGCATTGTGCGTCCTTCACTCGAAACGCCGCTTTCGCGTCATCGGATGTCGCGTAGGGTGCACAGTCGGCCCAGGTCAGGCTCTGTCCGTAAAACTTCTCGAGGCCGGGCGGCACCGGCCCGGTCGGAGCGTGCGACTCGGTGGCCGGAGGCGGCGGCTGGGTTCTACCCTCTCCCGACGAGCACGCGGCGGAAGTGACGGCGAGCAGGCCGGACAGCGTGATCGCGGCGAATCGACGGGCACGGGACCTGGCGCTGACATGAGTGAACACGGTTGGATCGTGCCATCGGCCGTGGAACTCGGCCGCACCACCACCGCGTTGGTGATACGAGTGCGGACGGCAGAAGAGCAGACGGGAGCACAGGGGTGGCAGCACTGATCAGCCGGGTGGGCAAGAAGCTGCGCCGGATCATCCAGCGGCCGGGCAGCGTCGAGCTGACCCGCTACGAAGCGCTGCTGCCGGCCATCGAGAAGCTCGAGCCCGAGTTGGAGAAGCTCTCCGACGAGGAGCTGACAGAGCGGGCCGGCAAGCTTCGCGACGCCGCTTCCTTCGGCAACGACCAGCTGGTCGAGGTCTGCGCGCTCGGGCGTGAGGCCGCGCGGCGGGCCCTCGGCGAGCGTGCCTTCGACGTCCAGCTGCTGGGCACGATGGGCCTGCTCAGCGGGCATATCGTGCAGATGGAGACCGGTGAGGGCAAGACGCTGGCCGGTGCGCTGGCCGGCGCCGGGTACGCCCTGCGCGGGAAGCACGTCCACGTCGTCACGGTGAACGATTACCTCGCCCGTCGTGACGCGGAGTGGATGGGCCCGATCTACGACCTGCTCGGCGTATCCGTCGGCTGGATCGAGCCCGCTCACTCCCGCGACGAGCGCCGCGAGGCGTACGCGAAGGAAGTCACGTACGGCGCCGTCAGCGAGATCGGCTTCGACGTGCTTCGCGACCGCCTGGTGACCCGCGAAGAGGACCTGGTCCAGCGTGAGCCCGAGGTGGCGATCGTCGACGAAGCGGACTCCGTGCTGGTCGACGAGGCCCGCGTGCCGCTGGTGATGGCGGGATCGATCGACCACACCGACGCCGACGAAGAGGTCGCGAACATCGTGCGGCGGCTGCGGCTCGGCCTGCACTACGAGACCGACGCCGACGGCCGCAACGCCTGGCTGACCAAGGCGGGCGCGTCGGTGGTCGAGAAGGCGCTCGGCGACGACATCAACCTCTACGACGAGACGGGCTCGGACAGGCTGCCCGCGGTGAACGTGGCGCTGCACGCGCACGCGCTGCTCACCCGCGACGTCGACTACCTGGTACGCGACGGCAAGGTGCAGCTGATCAACGCCGCACGCGGCCGCGTCGCCGAACTGCAGCGCTGGCCGGACGGCCTCCAGGCCGCCGTCGAGGCGAAGGAGCAGGTCAAGGCGACCGACCGGGGCGAGATCCTGGACTCGATCACCGTGCAGGCGCTGCTCGCGCGGTATCCCGAGGTCGCGGGGATGACCGGTACCGCGGTCGCGGTCGCCGAGCAGCTGCGCGAGTTCTACAAGCTCGAGGTCGCGGTCATCCCGCCGAACACGCCGAACATCCGCGAAGACCAGGAGGACCGGATCTTCGGGTCGCCGTCGCAGAAGCTGCGCGCGATCGAGGAGGAGATCCGGCGCGTGCACGAGACCGGGCGGCCGATCCTCGTCGGCACCCAGGACGTCGCCGAATCCGAAGAACTGGCCGAGAAGCTGGCGAAGGCCGACCTCGAATGCGTCGTGCTCAACGCGCGCAACGACGCCGAGGAAGCCGAGATCATCGCCGACGCCGGCAAGAAGGGCGCGGTCACCGTCTCGACCCAGATGGCCGGTCGCGGTACCGACATCCGGCTGGGCGGCAAGGACGGCGACGGCCGCGACGAGGTCGTCGAACTGGGCGGCCTGCACGTCATCGGCACCGCCCGCTACCCGTCGAGCAGGCTCGACGGTCAGCTGCGCGGCCGGTCCGGACGACAGGGCGACCCGGGCAGCGCGGTGTTTTTCGCCAGCCTGAACGACGAACTCGTGCTGTCGAACGCGCCGGACATCCCCGAAGGCATCAGCTCCGACGTGGGCAGCGGCGAGATCGTCGACCCGGCGGCGCTGCGGCAGATCAACCACGCCCAGCGCGTCGCCGAGGGTGTCGACCTGGAGATCCACCGGAACACCTGGCGCTACACGCGGCTGATCGAGCGGCAGCGCGGCGAGCTGCTCGAGCACCGGGACAAGGTGCTGCGGACCGCGCACGCGGCGGAGGTGCTGGAGAAGGCGCATCCGGAGAAGTTCAAGGAGCTGTCGGAGGCCGTCGACGACGAGGCCCGCGTTCACCAGCTGTGCCGGGAGGTGCTGCTGTTCCACATCGACCAGCTGTGGTCGGACCACCTGGCGTTCCTGACGGACGTGCGGGAGAGCATCCACCTGCGGGCGCTGGCGCGGGAGACGCCGATCGACGAGTTCCACCGCGCGGCGATCCCCGAGTTCCACAAGATCATCCCGGAGGCGGCCGAGCGGGCGGCGAAGACGCTCGAGGAGGCCGAGATCACCGAGAACGGGATCGACCTCGGTGACGCGGGCGTGCGGCGGGCGAACACGACGTGGACCTACCTGGTGCACGACAACCCGTTCGACTCCGACTTCGAGCAGACCATCAAGAAGGTGCGGAGCATGATCAAGCGCAAGTAGCGCGCGGTCCTGAGCAGAGGGAGCGGGGGACCTTTGCTATCACTCTCTTCCGGAGAGCGATAGCAAAGGTCCCCCGCTCTCTTTTCGCCCGGCCGTCCCCAGGTGGGCGATTCGGCACATCCAGTCGTCCCCGCGGACGCCGGTGGGTGAGAATGTCGGCATGCCGCAACTGCGCATCGCACTGGCCCAGGTCAACACCACCGTCGGGGACCTCGAAGGCAACGCCGAGCTCACCGTCGAGTGGACTCGCAAAGCCGCCGAAGCAGGCGCCCACATCGTCGTCTTCCCGGAGATGTCCCTCACCGGCTACCCCGTCGAGGACCTCTCCCTCCGCCCGACCTTCGCCTCTGCCTCGAAGCAGATGGTCGAAGCGCTCGCCAAGCGGCTCGAAGACGCCGGATGCGGTGAGGTGCTCACCTACGTCGGGTACCTCGACCTGGACGAGACCGGCCCGCGCGACGCGGCGGCCGCGCTGTACCGCGGCGAGGTGGTCGCCCGTCAGTTCAAGCACCACTTGCCCAACTACGGCGTCTTCGACGAGCACCGCTGGTTCAAGCCGGGCCACGATCTCGAAGTCGTCCGCTTCCACGGCGTCGACGTCGGCATGGTGATCTGCGAGGACGTCTGGCAGGACGGCGGTCCGATCTCCGCGCTGGGCAAGGCCGGCGTGGACCTCGTGGTCGCGCCCAACGCTTCGCCTTACGAGCGTGCGAAGGACGACATCCGCCTGCCGCTCATCGCCCGCCGCGCGGCCGAGGCCGGCGCGCCGCTGGTGTACACGAACCAGATCGGCGGGCAGGACGACCTCGTCTTCGACGGCGACTCGATCGTGGTCGGCGCGGACGGCCGGCTGCTGGCGCGCGCGCCGCAGTTCGTCGAGCACCTGCTCGTCGTCGACACGGACCTCGAGTCGGGTGGGCACACCGCCGAGGGCGAGTTCGAAGGCCTGCGGGTCAAGCGCCGCGTGCTCAGCGAGGACCCGGTTCCGGCGTACAGCGCGCGCACCGAGTCCGCGATCAGCGAGCCACTGTCGGACGAAGCCGAGGTGTGGCACGCGCTGGTCGTCGGCCTGCGCGACTACGTGCACAAGAACGGCTTCTCGTCGGTGACGTTCGGATTCTCCGGCGGCATCGACTCGGCGGTCGTGGCGGCGCTGGCCGCCGACGCGCTGGGCGGCGACAACGTCTACGGCGTTTCGATGCCTTCGGAGTACTCCTCGGAGCACTCGAAGGGCGACGCCGAAGACCTCGCCCGACGCATCGGCGCGCACTACCGCGTCGAGCCGATCGCGGACATGGTCAAGGTCTACGTGGAGCAGCTTCAGCTGACCGGCCTCGCCGAAGAGAACATCCAGGCCCGTGTCCGCGGCATGCTGCTGATGGCACTGTCCAATCAGGACGGTCATCTGGTGCTCGCCACCGGCAACAAGACCGAACTCGCCGTCGGCTACTCGACGATCTACGGCGACGCCGTCGGGGCCTTCGCGCCGATCAAGGACCTGTTCAAGACCCACGTCTGGCATCTGGCCAAGTGGCGTAACGCGGAAGCCGAGAAGAACGGCGAAACCCCGCCGATCCCGGAGAACTCGATCACCAAACCGCCGTCGGCCGAGCTGCGGCCGGGTCAGTTGGACAGCGACTCGCTGCCCGACTACCTGATGCTCGACGACATCCTCGACGACTACATCGAGGGCGACCGCGGTTACGTCGACCTGGTCGACGCGGGCTTCGAGCCGGAGACCATCGACCGCGTGGTGCGGATGGTCGACAAGGCCGAATACAAGCGCCGCCAGTACCCGCCGGGCACCAAGATCACGTTCAAGGCGTTCGGGCGGGACCGGCGGCTGCCGATGACCAACGGCTGGCGCGAGGGAACCGTCGTGGCCCGCTCAGCTCAGCGCGACCTGCTTCCCGGCTGAGTTCGTCAGCACGGCCACCAGGCCGGGCTTCGTGTCACGCCGGACGAGCATGTCCATCCCGAGTGCGCGGACCGCGGCTTCGACCGCGGCCGGCTCGGGATGGACGCCGGTGACCATGAGCAGCGGAATGGACGGAAGGCCCCGCGTCGTCGGATGCGGGGTGCTCCCCCAGTCGATGAGGAACGGCGCGAGTCCGTCGAGACCGCCCGCACCGGTGAGCCGCCAGGTCAGCAGTTCGCCGTCGTCGGTGGTCCGCGACATCTCGGACGCTTCGCCCGGGTCGTAGCCGCGTTCGCATGCTTCGGCGATCGCTTCGTCGATACCTTCGACACGTGCGGCCCAGGTGACCAGGGCGGGCGCGGTCAGCTCGTCGACGCCGAACGGGCGCGGTCCGACGTGCTCGGGTTGATCCGGGTCGGGGCCGACCACCTCGAGATAGGCACCGGCACCCAGATCGGCCAGGTAGTTGGCCGTACCGAAACCGATATGCCTTCCGCCGCGTACAGGCGTGACGCCGGTCAGCTCGGCGACGCGCGCGACGGCCTCTTCGAGGTCCGGCCCGGCGTACACGAGGTGATCAAGCACGAGGTCGCTCATGCCCATACTCCTACCGCAGCCGCCGCTCCCGCGGCACCGCGGCATGGTGGTGAACCCGAAAACTGTCGGACCGGTCTCGTACCCTGGGCACATGACGGCACCGGGCTACTCCGTGTTCGGCACCGCGATCGGCGACTGCGGCATCGCGTGGAGCGAACGCGGGGTCGTCGCGGTCCAGCTTCCCGAGGGCAGTGAAGAGAAGACGAGGGCGCGACTGACCACGCGCCTTCCCGAAGCGGCCGAATCCACGCCGCCGGGCGAGGTCCAGCACGCGATCGACGGGATCGTCTCGTTGATGGACGGCAAACGCACGGATCTCACCGGTGTCGAGCTCGATTACGAAGGAGTACCGGACTTCCATCACCGGGTGTACGAGTTCATCCGCACGATCCCCGCGGGCAAGACGCTGACGTACGGCGACATCGCGAACATCCTCGGCATGCCCGGCGGGGCACAGGCCGTGGGGCAGGCGATGGGCCGGAACCCGTTCCCGATCATCGTGCCGTGCCACCGTGTGCTCGCCGCGGGCGGCAAGGACGGCGGGTTCTCCGCGCGCGGCGGGGTCGCCACCAAGCGCCGGATGCTGGTCATCGAAGGCGCTTTGGCGGACGAACCGACGCTGTTCTAGTCGTTTGGAGTTCCAGTCGCTTGGGGTTCCAGTCGCTCGGGTTCTAGTCGCTTTGGGCAGGCGACCAGGGCTTGAGCCAAGGCGTCTCCGGCCAGCCTTCCGCGGCGGCCATCAACGGGATCGCCGTCGCGCCGTCGATGTGCTCGCGAATGATGTCGGCGTGCCCGGCGTGCCGCGCGGTCTCCTCGATGAGGTGGAGCAGCACCCAGCGGACCGACCACGCGTCGACGTCCTGCGGGTACCAGGGCACACCCTTCGGCACCGGGACCGGCTGGCCGAGGTCGGCGATATCGGCGATGACGTCCGCCGTGCGGCGGGCGACCTCGTCGTAGCGCGCGAGGACGCTTTCGACCGTCTCGTCCGGGGTCATCACGTAACCGGCTTCGTACTCCTTCATCGTCTCGTCCATCGGCTTCGAGGGCTTCTGGAGAAGGATGTCGATCCAGCCGTCTTCGACGGTCGCGGTGTGCTTGATCAGGCCGCCGACGCTCAGTGAGCTTTTGGTCGGGACGGCTCTGGCCTGTTCTTCGGTGAGCCCGTGCACCGCGATCCGCAGGACGTGTCGCTGCTGCTCGAGGTACGCGAGGAGACCTTCGCGCTCGTCGGCGACCGGGGGAACGTTTCCAGCCATGGTGGCTCCTTCCGTTGGGAAGGGGATCATGGCATCCGGCACCGGCTTTTTGCGGCGATTCGGCCCGGAAGAGAGCAAGGGACCTTTGCTATCGCTTCTCTCGACGTCGAGAGAAGCGATAGCAAAGGTCCCTTGCTCCCCCGCTAGCCCTGCGGGCGGACGAACGGGAACAGCACCGTCTGCCGGATCGACGCCCCGGTCAGCATCATCAGCAGCCGGTCGACGCCGATACCGAGCCCGCCGGTCGGCGGCATGCCGTGTTCGAGCGCGAGCAGGAAGTCTTCGTCCAGCTCCATCGCCTCGACGTCCCCGCTCGCCGCGCGCAGCGACTGGGCCTCCAGCCGTCGCCGTTGCTCGAGCGGGTCGGTCAGCTCGGTGTAGGCCGTGCCGACCTCGGAGCCGAACGCGATCAGGTCCCACCGCTCGGCCAGCCGCGGATCGACGCGATGTTGCCGGGTCAGCGGCGAGACGTCGGTCGGGTAGTCGGTGTAGAACGTCGGCAGTACGGTCGCGCCTTCGACCAGATGCTCGTGCGCCTTCAGCACGAGGTCGCCGTGCCCGGCGTCCTCGTTCACCGGCACTCCCGCCGCGCGGCAGAACCGCTGGAGGTCGGCGACCGAGGTGCCCGCGTCGATCTTCTCCCCGAGCACGGCCGAAACGGCTTCGTGGACCGGGATCACCGGCCAGTCACCGGAGATGTCGTACTCGACGACCGTCCCGTCCGGCCCCGGACGGCGAACGACCTGCGCGCCGTACGCGGCTTCCGCGGCGCACTGCACGAGTTCCCGCGTCAGCGTCCGCATCGTGTTGTAGTCGGCGTACGCCTGATACGCCTCCAGCATGGTGAATTCGGGGTTGTGCGTCGCGTCGACGCCTTCGTTGCGGAAGTTCCGGTTGAGTTCGAAAACGCGCTCGACCCCGGCCACGCACAGTCGCTTCAGATAGAGCTCCGGGGCGATCCGCAGGTACATCCGCATGTCGTAGGCGTTGATGTGCGTGATGAACGGGCGGGCGTTGGCGCCGCCGTGCACGGTCTGCAGCATCGGCGTCTCGACTTCGAGGTAGTCGCCCTGGTGCAGCCGTTCCCGCACGGCGCGCACCACGGTCGAGCGCATTCGCAGCATCGCTGTCGAATCCGGGTTCACCGCGAGGTCGAGGTAGCGCTGCCGCACCCGCGTCTCCGGGTCGGTGAGGCCCTTTCGCTTGTCCGGCAGGGGATGCAGGCTCTTCGCCGTGACGGTCCACTCGTCGACGAGCACCGAGAGTTCACCGCGCCGCGACGTCACGACCTGCCCGCTCACGCCGACGTGGTCGCCGAGGTCGACGCCCCGCCGCCAGCCGCCGAGGTCGAGCACGGAGGCGTCGAGCATGAGCTGGATTTCGCCGCTGAAGTCCTTGACCCGCGCGAAGCAGAGCCCGCCGAGGTTGCGCATCGCGAGCACCCGCCCCGCGACGCGGACCCGGTGGCCGGTGTTGGTGTCCGGGCTCAGATCGCCGAACTTCGAGACGACGTCGCCGAGCAGATCCTCCCGGGCGAAACCGACCGGATAGGGGTCGATCCCGGCTTCCCGCAAGCGATCCAGTTTCGCCATCCGCACGCGAACCTGGTCGGGCCGCCGCACCTGTTTCGGCGCGGGAGTGGCCGCGTTCGCTTCGATGCGGTGGACCTCGGCCACGAATTCATCGGTGACCGTCTCCAGTTTCAACGCCCGAGCCGACCGTCCGGTGGGGACGAATCCTTCGAGCGCACCGGCGACGATGCCGACCCGCGGCAGCCGTCGAGCCGAGGAGTAGCACAGGAATCGCGGCTCCCACTCCGGGCCGTACTTGGCGTTGGACCGGTAGAGCGATTCCAGCTGGAAGAACCGCGACGCCATGCTGAGCACGCCGCGCCAGGCGCGCAGCACCGGGCCCGCGCCGATCCGCTCCCCCTCGGAGAAGACCGCGCGGAACATCGCGAAGTTCAGCGAAATCCGTTGTGCGCCAATGTGCGAACTGGCCGCCACGACCTCGGCGATCATGTATTCGTTGAGCCCGTTTTCGGCGTCGCGGTCACGCCGCATCAGATCAAGGGAAAGGCCGCGACGGCCCCACGGCACGAACGACAGCATGCCGCGAAGCTCGCCCTCGGCGTCGTACGCTTCCACCATCACGCTTCGGCCGTCGCTCGGATCGCCGAGCCTGCCGAGCGCCATCGAGAACCCGCGTTCGGTCTCCGCGCCCCGCCACTGCTGCGCTTGCAGCAACAGCCTCGCCATTTCGCCGGCCGGGATTTCGCTGTGGCGCCGGACTTTCGTGGTGTACCCGGCGCGTTCGATCCGTTTGACCGCTTGGCGGACCGAGCGGCGTTCCGGCCCTGCGAGGCTGAAGTCACGCACGTCGAGGACCGCTTCGTCACCGATTTCCAGCGCGCGCAGACCCGCGTCGGCATAGACCTTCGCGCCGCGTTCGCTCGCGCCGAGCACACCGGGGGTCCAGCCGTAGGTGCGTGCCTCGTTCAGCCAGGCGCGGACCGCGTCGGGCCAGGCGTCGGGATCACCGATGGGATCCGCGCTCGCGACACTGGTGCCCGCGAGCACGCGATAGGCCACGGCGGCGCGGCCGTTGGGCGAGAAGACGACACTCTTCTCGCGCCTCGTGGCGAAATAGCCCAGAGAGTCGTCTTCGCCGTGTTCGGCCAGAAGGCGACGTACGCGCAGTTCTTCCTCATCCGTCCTCAAGCGACGGCTACGCACGCCACGGAACAGCGTGTACAACGCCGCCGTGGCGACGGCCGTCGCGCTGAGGTCGAGCACGAGGTCGAGCCAGGCCGGTCCTTCGCCGATGCCGACCCGGCGTAGCTGGATGTTCTCACCGGTCGTGTGGTTGACGACCCAGGCGAACCGCGCCCAGGTGTCGGCGAGCCGGCCGGGAAAGGCTTCGCTCAAGCCCCAGCCGACGAGAATGACCGCGGCCAAACCGCCGAAAAGCACCGTGAAGCCGTCGCGCCAAGCACCCGGCGCGAGCCGGGCGGGGAACGCGGGACGCAGCATCCAGAGAAAAACGATCATGCCGATCGAGATCAGGTCGACGACGGCCAGCACCCACACCTGGTGCGGAATGTGCCGGACCTGCCACGGCCCCAGTTTCAGCAGCTCGGGCCACCAAAGCAGAGCGGCCTGGAAGGCCAGCGTCACCGCCAGGCCACCGACCTGGAACAGCAGCAGCGTGTAGAGCGCGGCGCGTTTGCGGCGGCGGAGCGCGGCGCCGAGGACGACGAGCAGCAGAACGATCACGAGACTCGCGTTCGTCGGGATGCTCAGTGCCGAGAAGGCGACGTCACCCGTCTTGAGCACCGGCCCCTTCACGCCGCCGGCGAGCAGGAGGATCACCGAGAACACGGCCGCGGACTGCACGAGGGTGGCGACGATTCCGCCGGCCCTCGCCTTCCACGGCGAGACTCGGCTCACTGGGTTTCCCATTCTGGCCCTTCGCGCTACACACAGGTGATCGACAGCTGTACTACTTGACGTCACACAACCCTGTGTGGTTGTCAACGATCATCATCCTCTGGTCTGAATTTCCTCATCCGCGGGCGTGACGCCGTGGTGTGAAGCTGGTCGCAGGGCCTTGGGACGGACATATCCGCATGTCACGCTTGGCCTGTTCAGCTCCACGACCCGGGGACCTCTTCGAGGCCTCGAGGGAAGGACGGTCGACAAGGATGTCTGCCACCGAAAAGGATTCCGGCGAGCTAGCCGCCCCGTACGGGACCGGCGCGGCGCCCCAGCCCGCCTCTGGGAAGAAAGTCCGCGTACATCACCTTCGCGACATGAAGGAGCGCGGCGAAACCTGGCCGATGCTCACCGCCTACGACATGTACACCGCCGCGCTGTTCGACGAAGTGGGCATTCCCGTGCTGCTCGTCGGGGATTCCGCGTCGAACAACGTCTTCGGTTACGACACTTCGCTTCCGGTGACCGTGGAGGAACTGCTTCCGCTGGTTCGCGCGGTCACCCGGTCGGTGAAGCGGGCGCTGGTCGTCGCCGATCTGCCGTTCGGCTCGTATCAGCTCTCGCCGCAGCAAGCACTGGAAACCTCGGTGCGATTCATGAAGGAAGGCCGCGCGCACGCGGTGAAACTCGAAGGCGGACGGAAATTCGCTCCGCACGTCGAGGCACTGACGTCGGCCGGGGTCCCGGTGATGGGACATATCGGATTCACACCGCAGAGTGAACACAATCTGGGCGGCTACCGGGTCCAGGGACGCGGCGAAGCGGCCGAAGCACTGCTCGCCGACGCTCTCGCCCTGGAGGAAGCCGGCGCCTTCGCGGTCGTCATGGAGATGGTGCCCGCCGAAGCCGCGAAGCGGATCACGCACGAACTGAAGATCCCGACCGTCGGCATCGGCGCCGGGCCGGACTGCGACGCGCAGGTGCTCGTCTGGCAGGACATGGCCGGACTGCGACGCGGCAAGACCCCTCGCTTCGTGAAGAAGTACGCAGACCTCGCCGGCGTACTGGCCGGGGCCGCGTCAGCGTTCGCGGAGGACGTCCGGCGAGGCGAGTTCCCCGCTCCGGAACACTCGTTCCACGACTGATCCGCCTCTGACCTGCGAAAAGAGAGCAAGGAACCTTTGCTATCACTCCCGTCGAGGACGGGCGATAGCAAAGGTCCCTTGCTTTCCTCGGTGACGACTGTGTGGATTTCGGTCGTCCAACGCACCGAATCCACACAGTCAGTCAGCACCGCTACGCGGAGTACAGGGTGTGTGGAAATAGGGACACTCAATGTCCCTATTTCCACACACCCCCGCCCGCCGAGGGGCGCGTTAGCAAAGGTCCCTTGCTCTCTTTTCGGGTGGGCCGTGCACGACGACCCTCCTTTAGTCGTTCACATACATGAACTTGAATCATGTCCTTGACGCACATTCGTAAAGAGGCTTAACGTCTAGCCCGTCGCCGCCACGACCGAGTTTCGATCCCTCGACGAGGAGGACCACGGATGCGTGTTCGTGAGCGGGTTCTGGCCATTGCGACCGGTGCCGTCTTGCTGTCGACGCTGGCGGCGTACCCCGCACAGGCCGCGACGGTCCGCGTAGGGACTTCGGAGCAGCTGACGGCGGCGCTTGCTTCGGTCACTCCGGGCACCGTCATCGAACTCGCGGCCGACACGACCTTCGCGGGCAACTTCAAGGCGGCGAAGAGCGGGACTTCCAGCAGCCGCATCACGCTGAAGGGGCCGCGAAGCGCGGTCATCAAGGCCTCGGCGGGACGCACGCTCGAACTCACCGGCAGCTACTGGAACCTGACCGGTTTCACCCTCACCGGTGGCCAGAAGGGCCTGATGGCGACGGGCGTCAAGAGCACCGTCGTCGACGGCATCAAGGTCGTCGGCGTCGGCCACGAAGGTATCCATTTCCAGTACACGAGCACCGACAACGTCGTGAAGAACTCCGAGGTGACCGACACCGGCCGCGAGTACGCGGGCTACGGCGAAGGCATCTACTTCGGTTCCGCGAAGGGCAACTGGCCGGGCGGGACGCCCGATCGGAGCGACCGCAACAAGGCGCTGAACAACAAGATCGGCCCGAACGTGCGGGCCGAGTCGATCGACATCAAGGAAGGCACCACCGGCGGCGAACTGCGCGGCAACGTCTTCGACGGGACCGGGCAGAGCGGCGAGCACTTCGCCGACAGCTGGGTGGACATGAAGGGCAACAACTACGTGGTCGCGGACAACCGGGGCAGCAAGGTCTTCGTGCACGACGCGACCTACGGCGGCTTCGAGGTCCATGTCCAGCTGGACGGCTGGGGCCGCGGCAACACCTTCTCCGGCAACACTGCGGACGTGCAGTCCTCCTACGCGTACGGCTTCTATCTCGTGAAGGCCGCGACGGGGAACAAGGTGTGCGCGAGCAACAAGGTGACCGGTGCCGGGAAGGGATTCGCGAACGTGGCCGCCACGGCGGGCTGCTGACGCGACCGAAGACCGGGGGCCCGCTCAGCCCGGCGGCGGGGGCGGGCCCCCACCCTTCGGATACTCGCCGATTCAGGCAGAGTGTCCTTATGGATGACCTGTACCCGCCGATCCATGTGCGCGCCGAGGGCATGCTCGACGTCGGCGACGGGCACCGGATCTACTGCCAGGAAGCCGGGAACCCGGACGGCAAACCCGTGGTCGTCCTGCACGGAGGCCCTGGTAGCGGCATCTCCTCCATGGCCAGGCGGCATTTCGACCCCGAGGCGTACCGGATCATCCTGTTCGACCAGCGCGGGGCCGGACGCAGCACGCCGCATATCGGCAAGCCGGACGTCGACCTGTCCGTCAACACCCTCTGGCACCTCGTCTCGGACATGGAAAAACTGCGCGAACGGCTGAATCTCGACCAGTGGCAGCTCTTCGGCGGCTCGTGGGGCGCGACCCTCGCCCTCGCCTACGCCGAAACCCACCCGAGCCGCGTCAGCGAGATCATCCTGCGCGGCGTTTTCACCGTCCGCGGCAGCGAGCTCGACTGGATCTACAACGGCGGCGCCGCGAACCTCTTCCCCCGCGAGTGGGAAGCCTTCCTCGCGCCGATCCCCGAAGACCGCCGCGACGACCCCTTGTCGGCGTACCGCGAACTCGTCTATCACCCCGATCAGGCGATCCGGGAACGTGCCGCCATCGCCTGGAGCACGTGGGAAGGCGCGATCGTCTGCCTGCGCCCGGATCCGGCCTTCCACAACCAGTACGCGTCGCCGGACTTCGCGGTCACGTTCGCTCGGCTGGCGCTGCACTACTTCTGCCATGGCGCGTGGCTTGAGGAAGGGCAGCTGATCCGGGAAGCCGGGAAACTCGCCGGAATTCCTGGCGTGATCGTGCAGGGGCGGTACGACGCGGTGTGCCCGCCGACGACGGCTTACGAGCTGCACCGGGCTTGGCCGGACTCGAAGCTGGAACTGGTGGAAGCGGCGGGACACGCGGTGACGGATCCGGGAATGCTGGCGGCGCTTCGGGAAGCGACGGATTCCTTCAGAGCGGTTTGATCAAGACGCTTGAGTCGACGTCGTCTGCAAGGCAGCGGTACCAGGAACTCCTTCAAGTGTCACGGCACTCCGCAAGCCCCGCCAACCCACGCGGCAGGGCCTTTCCTTCGCCCTCGTCATCCAGGCAGTCGAGACAACATCTGCACGAGTTCGTCCGGGAACTCTGCCATATGCGGTTCGGCGCAATATCTCACAGTGCTAGCCGCCGAGATGAACTCCATCGCCGAACACTCTCCGCCCACCAGCATCTTCGCAGACATTCCCAAAGGGACAACAAAATTCGCTTGGACCTCATCTGTCAGCGAATCAAGGAATTCGCTTTCCTCCGAGAAGACGAGCTCCACGATTGAATCCAAAACCCCCGCCAGGTCTGAGATGTCCACGCTAAGGGAGAGTTCAAGCATGTCTTCGTACTCGGCGAATCCGAATCGATTAACGCGGAGATGCTGCCTACTCACATTATTTCCCTCGGTAGCTGATTCCCTGGCGATCTAGTCTAGACTGGCAGACCGTCGGGCACGGGCTGGCCGGGGTGCCGTGCGCGCCACCTGGCGGAGAATTCAGGCATCTCACCTTCACCACTTCGAACACGCCTCCTCTGGTTCCAGCCCCACCCTCGGCTTCCTCAGCCTTAATGAGACACATAGTCTCAGCACATCCCGAATGATAGCGGCCGCCCTCCGGAGTGATTTGCCGTACGAGGAAATCCACCTCGCCGCCGGGAATCGGAGTCAGTTCATGACCAGAATGTCCCAAGTAAGTCTGCCTAACGGAGACGTATATATCGCCACGAAGAACGGCCCGGTGTCCTTGTGAAACTTGGGCCGCAGGCTATCGGCGTAGGCCGTGAGGTCGCAGTTGTGAGTGAGGACTGGCGTCTGGCCTGCGAGGACGTAGTAGGTGTGGTCGCCATCGACGGTCAGGTTGTAGACCCGCCGCGTCTCAGACCACGACCGCGTCCCCGTAACTGTCGCGTCCCGATGATCCCCGGTCTCCAGCCGATGACCGGCCTTCAGATCAAGAGCGTTCGACCACCGCTTCTCCGAGGCCACCCAGAACGGATGCTCATCCGTCGCCACCACAGACCCACGACCGGCCTCACTCGCGACACCGACCTCGACCAACATCCGCTTGCTCGCATGCGAACGGTCAGCAGTCACCACTTGAGCCGCGGCCCTCGATTGCCCGAGTCACCGAAGCGGGGTTCAAGAGAGCCGGGGAGGCAGCCGGTCACGCGGTAGCGAATCCGGGATACTGCCGACACCCGGGCTGGGACGAACACTTTTCAGTCAACGTAACCAAGTCTCCTGAGTCGGGGTTTCTCGGCCAGGCCCGTACTCCTGCCAGGCCAGCACCAACTGTGACATGTCGAGTTCAACAAGTAAGCCTCAACCAGGCTGGGGAACACTCCAGTCCCAGGAAGGCTCCCGGTCAAATCGTTCCAGAACGTCGACATAGTCGATAAGTTCGCCAAAATTTGTGTCAATAAAACCGGTCAGACCCGCGAGCACCGATTTAAGCAGAGGTCGCAAACAGGACACATCCGAATACTCTACAAGAATTGAATCAAATTCGCCAAGTCGGTCGACCAGCTCTTTTAACTCTGGTTCAGCGTAATCAGATAGTACGCGATTCGATAAATCGATACCAAATCGGCATTCACCCACATCAAGGTGATCGAAGACATCCCCTTCAGTGTAGGATCCCGCTCTCCGCAACCGCCTCTCGAGTTCACGCCGAGAATCCGAGCCTGCTAGCAGGACAATGGTCGGGCGCACCCTGACTCCTTCTTCTTCACTTAAAACTCAACCACCAGCCAGCGCTACGGCCTAAGAACGTCCATCAAGACATTCTTGTCCCTTGTGACCATAAATCCGGCTTTTTCGAGACTCTTGACCACACTACCTCGCCCTTGCGGAAGGTACACAACCACAGGAAGATCAGTAAGCCCTTGCGTGACCTCCGCCTGGGACAGCGCACCCTTGCCACCGCCGGTCTTGACCTGAACAACTGCGTTTCGAGTCACGATATCAAAGTCTGTCAGCGTTTTCCCGTCAGGACCATTGATATCAATACCTTGAGCCAGAACGTGCCCCGGATAGCGACTATTGATCTCGGCGACGAGCTCCGGAACACCGGGGTCATCGCCCTTTCCAACGAGATGTGATGATTTGCTACCACCGCAGTTGTGCGTCAAAACGGGTGTCTGACCTGCGAGGACGTAGTAGGTGTGGTCGCCATCGACGGTCAGGTTGTAGACCCGCCGCGTCTCCGACCACGACCGCGTCCCCGTAACCGTCGCATCCCGGTGATCACCGGTCTCCAACCGATGGCCGGCCTTCAGATCAACAGCGTTCGACCACCGCTTCTCCGACTCCACCCAGAACGGATGCTCATCAGTCGCCACCACAGACCCACGACCGGCACCACTCGCGACACCGACCTCCACCAACGTCCGCTGGCTCGCATGCGACCGCGCATCCGTCACCACCCGAACCGCGGAACGCCCCGTCGTCGGATCCTTCGCCAGAACCTTGTCCCCGACCCTCACATCCTTGATCGGCTTACGAGACCCGTCACCCATCACCACCAGCGTGTTCGGATCAAAACTGTTCGACACACAACTCGTAGCCGAACCACCAGACGACTCGTCATGATGCTTACCCCGGCCCTTGTTCCGCCCAGCCAAACCACCCAGAGCAGACAGAGCATCATCAGGAGAAGCACCCGACTGAGCAACCTCCGACACCGCCGTCACCGTCTCCGCGACGTTCTGAACGACAGCCCCGTCCCCCACCACCTGCTTCTTGAAAAAATCAAAAACCCGGCCGGCATCCTGCACATCCGACTTGAACGCCTGCACCACCCGAGCAGGCATCAACGGAGACGACGACACCAAATCCGTCCCCTTGAACACCGG
This sequence comes from Amycolatopsis sp. NPDC052450, assembly GCF_044547565.1. Classification (NCBI taxonomy): domain Bacteria; kingdom Bacillati; phylum Actinomycetota; class Actinomycetes; order Pseudonocardiales; family Pseudonocardiaceae; genus Amycolatopsis; species Amycolatopsis sp. NPDC052450. Next base: position 24,820 of record NZ_JBIUAQ010000035.1, read on the forward strand.
CTTCAACGCCGCCTTCAACGACGGAATCGGATTCCGCTTCGCCGTCCGCTCCGCAGCACCACGCGCAGCAGCCGCAGCATGATCAACCCCCTACGGGCCGCGCCACAGGGAAAGCACTTCTACAGAACCCCTTTATCTATTTGCAAAAAAATCTTCTGAACGCCTCGTGATTTATCACACTCGCGATATCGGGCAAATACGGTCGACTTTCTGGCGTCATTATTTTCAACTCGGTGCAGAGTAAGCAGAGCGCACTCTCGAACATCCTGATCTAAATCAGATAGCCATCCATAAAATACCCAAGTCGCCTCCGCCGCAAGAGATAGGCAACGCGCTATAATTTCACGGTTTCCTTCTTTGACCTCAGATGAATGCGGCTGACTAAACACAATCTGCTGAATCAGCTCAGCCAGACACTTACGAACAGGGCCGGGCGGCACGGTCGACGACATCGACAAGGCGATCTCGAGCGCAGCCTCGGCAGCTTCATAAATTTCACCTTGGACGATAACTTCATTGTCGATATTCCAATACGCAGACTCAGCCTCTGCCAATGAGGTCGCACTAGCAAGCGATCGAAATACCTGCGGCAGATTGCGCCCATCACCTGACGCAGTCCGTAGTGAGACCCAGCGGATAGATTCAATCAGCGCAAGAGACACAATATTCACGGAATAACCTCGATTCCCCAAGCTCCACCAGGCTTCACCAGTGTACCGGACGGGAATTGAGACTGATCAAACGTTCCCTGGCAACGATCACAGATTGGCACTTGCTTTCCCGTACGCGGACGGATGGCTTCAGTGAACTGAACAGATTTCGGTTCAATGCCAAGTTTGCGCACAACATCGTCCTCCGCGCATCCCGTTGGATTGCTATTACACCCAGCGGCCGTACGACCTGTTGCGAGATCGCCCCCTCCCGTAACGGTAGCTTTACTCGCGCCTACCTCATCCGCTAGATCGTCCCGCGCCTTTCGAGCTGAGGTAAGCAGGCAGCTGGTATCAGCATTGTGCGTGAGTACTGGTGTCTGGCCTGCGAGGACGTAGTAGGTGTGGTCGCCATCGACGGTCAGGTTGTAGACCCGCCGCGTCTCAGACCACGACCGCGTCCCCGTGACAGTGGCATCCCGGTGATCACCGGTCTCCAACCGATGACCGGCCTTCAGCTCAACAGCGTTCGACCACCGCTTCTCCGAGGCCACCCAGAACGGATGCTCATCCGTCGCCACCACCGACCCACGACCGGCCTCACTCGCGACACCGACCTCCACCAACGTCCGCTGACTCGCATGCGAACGGGCATCCGTCACCACCCGAACCGCGGAACGCCCCGTCGTCGGATCCTTCGCCAGAACCTTGTCCCCGACCCTCACATCCTTGATCGGCTTACGAGACCCGTCACCCATCACCACCAAAGTGTTCGGATCAAAACTGTTCACACAACTCGTAGCCGAACCACCAGACGACTCGTCATGATGCTTACCCCGGCCCTTGTTCCGCCCAGCCAAACCACCCAGAGCAGACAAAAGATCATCAGGAGAAGCACCCGACTGAGCAACCTCCGACACCGCCGTCACCGTCTCCGCGACGTTCTGAACGACAGCCCCGTCCCCCACCACCTGCTTCTTGAAAAAATCAAAAACCCGGCCGGCATCCTGCACATCCGCCTTGAACGCCTGCACCACCCGAGCAGGCATCAACGGAGACGACGACACCAAATCCGTCCCCTTGAACACCGGCTTCAACGCCGCCTTCAACGACGGAATCGGATTCCGCTTCGCCGTCCGCTCCGCAGCACCACGCGCAGCAGCCGCAGCCGCCTTCTTCTTCGCCAAAATCGCCGCAGCCCGCCGAGCCGCAGCCGCGGCAGCCGCAGCAGCCGCCTTACGAGCAGCCGCAACAGCCGAAGCCTTCCGAGCAGCAGCCGACGCGGCATCATCAGCACCCCGGCGAGCAGCACCAGCGACATCATCGCCATAACGACGACCGAGACCGACCGCATCGTCGGCATGACGGCCCGCCCGCCGGCCATTACCGATGAAGTCGCCCGCCTTCCGAGCCCACTTCGCCGCGGTCGCGGCGTTACCACCGAACGGGATCGCGCCCGCCGCCGACCAAGCCGCGTTCTCCCAGTCACCCTCGGCCGCGTAGATCGCGGCGTTCGCGAGGTCGGCGATCTCACCGATACCGGGGATCATGCCCGCCACGTCCAGCGCGGTGTGCACGATGGTGCCCGCCTTGTCCCACAGGTCACTGAACCAACCGTGACCATCCGGGTCGAAGTAGTTCAGCGGGGAGCCCAGCACATACGAGTACCTGTTCGCGCTGATCGACGGCGAGAACGGAAGCGCGATGCTGTCGCGGGAGGCGAAGGTGCCGGAACCCGGCTGGTACCACCGCGCCCCCATGTTGACATTCCCGTTGTCGGGATCCGTCCAGTCGCCCTGGAAGCCGACAGAACGTTGCACACCTGTCGACGCGATCCGTTTGCCGTACGGGTCGTACGCCGTCGAGTCGACGACTCCTCCGGACGCGGGCGCCAACGCGCCGACGACATCGCCGTGCCGGTCGGAAAGCGTGAGCCGGGAATCGGTTCCCTGCGAGAGCGACACCAAGGAGCCATCCGGACCGCGGCCGAAGCGCGAAACACCATCGCTGACCGTGTCCCGCTCCATGCCCGCATACGAGAACTTCTGTCCGCCTCGGGTGGCGAGCCGGTCGAAGTCGTCGTAGGTGTACTCGGTCGAGCCGAACTTGACCAGCCGGTCGAAGGCGTCGAAGGAGTACTTCTCCTCCATTCCGGACGACGTCCGTGAGCTCAGTGAGCCGCGCGGCGAGTAGGCGTACGTGTAGTCGCCGTCGGCGAGGACACGGTTCCGCTCGTCGTAGGTCGCGTTCTTGTCACCCGCCTTGACCCGGTTGCCCGAGTCGTCCCAGCCGTACTCGGTCGACTTACCCGCCGGGTCCGTCCAGGAAAGCATGCGCCCCTGGAAGTCGTACGAGTAGCTGTTCTGGCCGGAGCCGGCCAATCCCGCGGTCGTCTTCGTCTTGACCCGGTCGTTCGGGTCGTAGGTGTAGGCGATCGACGAGAGGACCGTGCCGTTCGCTTCCTTCAGGACATCGGACTTCGGCCGTGCCAGGTTGTCGTAGTCGTAGGTCCGGACGCGACCGGCACCGTAGTCGACCGTCTTGATCTTGCCGGCTTCGTTGTAGCCGTAGGTCAGCTTGCCGCCGGTCGCGCCGTCGGTCACGGAGTCAAGACGGCCCTTGAGATAGCCGTAACCAGTGGTACCGGCGGCGTCCTTCCGGGTGATGACGCGCCCGGCGTTGTCGTACTCGAAGGACGACGCGCCGGCGGTGCCGGTCGCGGTCAGCAGACCCCCGCGGTCGTTGTAGGTGTACGCGTTGCTTCCCGCCACCCGCACACGACCGTCGGCGTCGTAAGTCCGTGTCTTGCCGGTGGTCTGCGTCTCGGCGCCCGAGCCGGTCTCCGTGAGCATCCGGTTCAGCGCGTCGAACGTCCGGTCGCGGTTCACGTTCCCGGGCGCGGTCAGCCGGGTCGCGTTGCCCGTGGCGTCGTAGGACTGCGTCCAGGTCCGATCCGCCGCCGCGGGGTGTGCGGCGGTGGACGGCTCGATCACCGACTCCGGCAGGTTCAGGCTGTTGTAGGTGAAGACGGTCTTGTTCGATCGGCCGTCGGTGAACCTGGTGCGGTTTCCGGCCGCGTCGTAGCCGAACGACGTCGTGATCGTCTTCCCGTCCGCGACGGGCTCGATCTGGCCCGACAGCCGGTTCGCCGCGTCGTAGCTGAACGTGGTGACCCGCTTCTCCCAGTCCTCCGACGTCCGCATGTTGCCGGCGGGGTCGTAGGTGAACTTGCGCTCCCGCAGTGCGGGCTGGCTGCCCGTCCACTGTGCGTCAACGTCGAACTCGGCGACCATGCGGCCCGCCAGGTCGTAGTTGAGTCGTTTCGTGGCGCCCGCACCGTCGCTTGCCCGGACCAGACGGCCCTGCCGGTCATACCCGCGCTGGGTGGTGATCTCCGCCGGGTCGACCACGGCGATCAGCTGGTTCAGCTTGTCGTAGGTGCTCTTGGTCTTCTCACCCGCGGGGTTTTCGACCAGAACGATGTTGCCTGCGTCGTCGTACCGGTACTTCGTGGTGTACGAGGTCAGGTCCGGGAACCGCTCCACCGCGGTCGACGTGACCTTGCGACCCAACTCGTCGTAGGTCGCCTTGACCTCCGCACCGGTCGGCGACGTGGCCGACAGCGGCAGACCGGTCAGTGTGTACGAGTACTTCCAGACGCCACTGGCCGTGCCCTCGGCCTGCGGGTCCTGCCGCTCCAGCAGCCTTCCCAACTGGTCGTACCGCAGTTCGGTCGTGTGCTGCCGGGCGTCGATCTGCTTGATCACGCGCCCCACGGCGTCGTACCGGATCTCCTTGGTCGGTGTGATCGCCGCCGTGGCGCCGGGCGGCGTGTACGACGGCAGGCTCGCCTTCACCAGCTGCCCGATTTTGTCGTACTCCGCCGTGGTCACCCGGCCGAGCGGGTCCTTCGTGTGCGTAACCGAACCGAAGGTGTCGTACCCGGTGACCATGGTCGCTTGCGCGTCCGCCGGCGCGCCACCGTTCGACTCCACGCGGACTCGCGGACCGGTGGCCCGGATGGGCCTGGCCAGCTGGTCGTACGCCATCGTCGTGGTGTACTGGGACGACGACTGGTTCCCACGAGGATCGGTGACCGACACCGGCATGCCGCGTTCGTCATAGTTCCAGGTGGTGATCAGCAGTTCCTGTCCATTGTGGACAGTCTGTTTGGTCCGCTGGCCGGAGGCGTTGTACTCGAATTCGGTGATCTCAGCGGTGTTCACCTGTCCGCCGCCGGTGTTCGAGGGATCACCGGACTTCTCGGTGCGGGTCACATTGCCGCTGCGGTCGTAGGTGAACCTCGTGCTGCGGTCGAGTCCGTCGGGGTCCTCGATCGACTGTGTGAGCCTGTTGACCGTGTCGTAGTCGTAGGTCGTGGTCCGGTTTCCGGCCGTGGTCTGCTTGGTCAGGTTCCCTGCGCCGTCATAGCTGTTGTTCTCCAGAACGAGGTCGCGAACGTAGCCGGTGACCGGATCCCGGTAGCCCTCCGCTACGACCTGTGCGACCAGATCGTTGGCGTAGTAGTTGTTCCGCGTCGTACGGCCCATCGCATCGACGTGCAGGATCTGCCGTCCGGACTCGTCGTACCGGAAGGACTCGAGCACCGTCGGCTTCGAATTCACCGGATCGGTGTCCCCTTCCCCATCACCGGGACGGCCGTCCCCGCCGGCCGGGTCGACCACGCCCCCGTGCCAGTCGTGCAGGCGCACCTCGGCGACTTCATTGCGAGCCGTATAGGCGTAGGACTTCTTCACACCGCTCGCGTCGATTTCGAACATCCGGTTGCCGAAGACGTCGAAGCCGTACCGCGTCCCTTTACCCTCCGGGTTGACGAGGTGAACGAGACGGCCACGATCGTCGTACTCCCGGGTGGTGACGCGGGCCGGGTCGCCGCCGGCGAGGTCCGAAACCTCCTCGCGCTCGATGTTCCCGTCCTTGTCGTAGGACGTGACCGTCCGGGCACGATGCTTGACACCGGTGACGGCGTTCGTGGTCTCGGGCCCTGTCTCGGCCTTCACTCGCGAAAGCGCGTCGTATTCATAAGTGGTCGTGATGCCGTCGGGGTACGCGTCCACATAGATCGTGGAAGAGGTCCGCCGTCCGGCCGCGTCGTAGACGAATCGTGTCCGCATTCCGGACGCTTGCTGGATCTCGCCGAGATCACCGGTGCTGTAGTACCGGAAGTTCGTGCTCTCACCCGTCGCGCTCACCGTCGACAACAACAGGTCGGCAGGCACCGGGACGCCCACGTCGTCGAGCGGCTGCTCGGTACCCGTGGTGTAGCTGTGCACGACCTCGCCGCCATCGGGCATCTTCTGGCCGGCCAGGTCACCCTTGGCGTTGTAGAGGTACGTGGTCAGATACCGGTTGTCCTCGGCGTTCGTGGACCTTCCGTCCCGGCTCCAGACGACCTTGTCGTTACGAGGATCGAGCGGGTTGTCCGGGCTGAAGTGGTAGCCGAAGTACTCGGTCTGGCAGCGGCCGGGCATCAGGCACGTCCGCTTGCTGAGCACGTTCCCCCGCTGGTCGAATCCGAGCGTGACCTCGTTGAGGTTCTCGGAGACGATGGTGTTCTGGTTGCCGTCGTCGTCGTAGTCGTAGGTTCGGATCCCGTAGCCGACTTCCCCGGCGGGCTGCCCGAGCTGGTCTTCCGGACGGACCCCGAGCCCCAACGGGGTGACCGTCCGCAGAATCCGGCCCCGAACCGGGTCGTAGTCGAAGGTGTGGTTGCGGTTCCCCGGATCGGCGAACTGAACGGTGCGGATCAGATTGTTCTCTTCACCGGTGATCACCGGCACGCCGAGCCGCCAAGTCCCGCCGTTGCGGTCGGTGTAGCTCTTCACCCGCTCGCTGACCGTGTCGTATTCCACCTCGGCGGCGATCTTGCCGCTGGGCAGAGTGATCTTGCTGAGCCCTTCGGACGGCTGAGCGGCCTGGAACTGCTCCCGGACCGCGTTGTCCCCCAAGGGTTTGGTGTAGACGGCCACCTCGTCGATCGCTCCGGCGAAGTACCCGTGGTCGTTGCCGGGCTTGGCAGGCCAGTTACCGGAGACGAAGCCGGCGCCCACGTACGTCTTGGTCTGATTGCCGTGATCGATCACGCCCTGCTTGGTCGCGACCTGGATACCGTCGAGATAGAGCCGTTGTGTCGCCAGCGATCCGGAAAGCACCACGTGGTGCCACTTGTTGTCGTTGACCACACCGGAAGTGCTCATCGGCGCGGTCGTGCCGTCCGCGAACTGCCCGTAGAGCTTTCCGTTCGTCCCGACATACAACGCGGGTGTGTAGGCGTTCTGCAGCGAACCCGAGATCTCGCTCTGCTGGTAGCCCAGCAGGACACCGGAACCACTGGTCTTGAACCACAGCCCGACGGAGAGATCCCTGCTCTTCTTGACCGCCCCGTCCGGGAGTTGCAACACCGAGCTCGACCCGTTGAAGGTCGCCGCGGTGTCGGCCGAACCCGGCACCGCTCCCGCCGTCCCGAGCACGACGTTCTTGTACTTGCCGTTGTCCTTGCCCCGGTTGAGCGCCACCTGGCTGACGGCGGTCTCTCCGCCCTGATCGCCCAATCGCCAGTACCCGTCCGGTGCCGTGTCATTGACGACCGTGCGGAACCTGGACTGATCGGCGTAGTCGTAGCGGGTGACGTTCGCCAAGGGGTCTTCGACCGCTCGCAACCGGTTGCCCTCGTAGGTGTACTTCCAATTCCGGATCTGGCCATTGACCTCGGTCGCGAACACCTCGGCGACCTTGCGGTCCTGGATCCGGAAGACCAGTTGCCGCCCGCTGGCCAGATCGAGTGCACGGGTGAGGGCGTCACCCTCCCAGTAGATCCTGACACCGCGCCCGACGCCGTCGGTGTAACCGGTCAGCTTGCCCGCGGAGTCGAAGCGATACGTGGTCGCCGACTTGTCGGTCAACGACCAGCCGCCGTCCGGTTCGGCCTTGAAGGCGGCGAACCGGCCCTGTGGCGGCGCGTAGCTGCCGTCAGGGTTCAGTCCGAACCGCAACTGCTGGCCGTCGGGATAGGTGACCAGGGCGTTCCCCACGTAGTCCCGGACCACCCGCATGTCGTACTTCGTCGCCCATCCCGTGCCGAACCAGTGGTCGCGACGGGGATCCAGGGTGTTGTAGGTCCGGATGACGCTCAAGCCGGGGCCTGCCGTCGGCATCTGGACATCGATCGCACTGGAGTGGTGGTTGCCGACCATCGGGTCGAAGTCACGGTCGGTCCCGCTGTGCGGGGTCATGGCCATATGCGAGGTGATCGCAGGCTGCGGGACGGCGCTCAAGATGGCACTGAACGGCAGCGCCTCGCTCTCGCTGGTGCCGTCGAACGCGAACGAGCGCCAGAGGTAGATCTTGTTCCAGAACAACTTCTTGTCCGGCACCGTCCACGTCGGACTGGTCTGGTGTGCCGAGCTGAAGCAGTTGACCGGGTTGTCGTCCGCTCCCTTTTCGCAAACCTCGAACCGGTACTTCAGAGTGCTGCCAGCAGGCGGGTCGACGTCGATACCGCTCGCCCACAACTGCGGGGTCAGCGTCTGGACGGAGGCGCCGTTGGGCGGGTACTGCTGCTTGATGAACGGCGGCACGTCGTACACGTCGAGGCCGATCCGAGCGGGCGCGACCTGGTGATCGGTGAAGTGGTCACCGGGCTTGCGGAGCATGCTGAAGTCGAGGAGATAGCTGCCCACCCCGATCGGCTTGATCTCCGCGTCGAGTGTGACGGAAGCGCCACGCGCCACGTCACCGGGAAGCTCGGCCGCGATCTGGGATCCGAGCGGGTTACCACTCCGGTCGTAGACGCGGTAACCCAGCGCGAAGTCGTTGCGCGACCAGGCCTGCGCGCCGCGGTTCGTCACGGTGATCTTGACCTTGCCCGGGGTCGCGCGGGTGACCGGCGGTTCCGGCGTAGCACGGTCGATGCGGTAGTCGGCGTTGTAAGGCGAGTGCGTCACATACAGACGCGGGGGGTTGGCCGTGCCGAAGCCGGTGAAACGTTTCCACGCCGCCGGGTCCGTCGGCGCCTGAAGGGTGAGGCCATGGTTCGGAGCACCGCCCGCCCACTGCTGGACGAGGTCCCGGCCGCCGGCGCCCAGGTCGATCAGTTCGTGGGCGGTGGGGCAGTTCGATCTGGTCGCCAAGGGGGCCATGTACCCGTGTGAGAAGACCCCGCCACCCAGCGCACCGCCGAATGGGGGCGTGCCGGCGGAACCCCAGTCCGCGGTGACCGGGTGCACGGTCATCGGGCGGGGCGTACAGGAGCCGGACCAGAAGTTGGTCAGCTGCAGCTGGGCACCGAAGATCCGGTTGTCCCTCAGATCTCCGCCGATGCCGCCGAACCGCAGGTAGCTCGAAGCGGTCTTGCCGCCGCTGCGGCCGATGCGCAACTCACTGAGATTGGTGAACCGGGTGCCGTTCTCCACCACGAGGTTGCCGGTGCTGACCGATTCCTTGACCACGGTGGGATCGACCCGCACGGGGTAGACCCTGGCCGGGTCTCGCAGCCACGCGGAATCGAGTTCCACCCGGAGGATCTGTTTGCCATCACGGCTCCCGAGCCGGTAGGTGACGCCATAGGAGGTCGCGGGCTCACCGCTTTCCTGACGACTGGAGTCGAGCATGTAACCCGCCGGGACGCGCAGGACGACCGCACCCACCTGGTCGACGAAGACCACCTGGCCATCGACGATCCTCGCCTCGAGTCCTTTCAGATCCAGCGCGAACTCCCAGGCATGAGGAGCGTCGGGGGTCTTGAGGACGAACCACTCCTTGGCCGCGCCCGCGGTGAACTCGACCCGCATGTCGGCGTTCGGCAGGATGTCGGGGTAACCGACCGCGTTGCCTTCCGCGCGACCGGCCGTCGCCCGCGCACCCAGGAGGTTGAAGGCGGCCTCGTGCCCGGCGCCGTCGTTCACCCGCATCGAGCCGCTCGTCTGTCCCATATGGACTTGAAGCTCATCGCCCGCCTTGCGCCATCCGCCTGCCTGGTCGGGGACGGCGCGAGTGTCGACGGGGGCGAACCCGCCCCCAGGCAGCGGAAAGTTCAGCGGATCCTGGCCGTAGACGGTGGTCTGCGTACCGTCGGGGTTGTCGTAAACGCTGCTGTGCGTCGCGCGCTGCTGTGGCAGTTCCTTGCTGGCCTGTGCGTCGAACCCACGCACCGAGTTGGCAGGAGGCGGTACGACCTTGGCGTTGCTGCGCTTGTCGGAGGCGGGCTCGGGAAAGACGATCGGCGGGTACTTCGACTGAAGCGAAGTGGCCGCCGCCCGATTGATCGCGGGCGCGGCGGCGCTGTCGGGGGTCGGTCGGTCCGCGACGCCTTCGGCGGACCCCGATTCTTGCTTCGGGGCATCCGCCGCAGCCGACGCACCCGCCTCATCCGACGACGGAAACCGCTGCGAAGCCGCCGGCCCCAGCGTCGCCACGAGTGCGACGATCAGCAGCAACGCGAGCGTCACCCGGAGTCTTGCGCGCAGGACAGGTCCACGACGGAACCGCTTCATGACTTCCCCCCTTGGGATGCCCGCTCAGGACAACCCTCGGCTCCTTCAGAGCAGGTCGGCCAGTTGATATTGCTGGGCGACGAGACGTCCGGCAAGGCCTTTTACCGATTTTGGGCCAAATGGCCGTGGCCGAATGGACACGCGTGCCTGACCGATCGGTCATCGATCAGGCGTTCGATCGTGTTGAATAGCCGTTAGCCGAAGATGAGCTAGATCACAGATATTCACGAGCAACGATCGAATCACACTTTCGGTCGAATGACGACGCCCTGACCAGCCGCTAGCGTCCGGCGTGCTCATAGCCAGAAAACGAGGGCGCTGGGGGCGGAAGGTCGCGTCGCGTTACAGAATAGGCAACTCTGTCGCGCTGTCGCGATTTTTTGTGCGTTCGTGAGCACTTTCCGCGCATGGCACTCTCCGTATTCGGAGAAGGAAGGTCCAATGCGGACTCGAAGATCCCTGGTCGTCTCCGCGGCCGCCACGGTGCTGCTCGGCACCGTGGTCACCACGGCGCCCCCGGCACAAGCCGCACCGGCACTCCCCACGGGGTTCGCCCTGATCGACACACCCACCGGCCAGCAGGCCGGAGATCTCACCGACGCCGCCTATCTCCCGGACGGAAGCGCGCTGACCACCGGCCGACTGGGGTCGGTACAGCTGGTACCGCGAGGCGGCCAGCCGGTACAGATCGCCTCACTTCCGGTGTATACCGCTGGTTCGCTCGGCCTCACGGGCATCGCGGTGGCGCCGGACTTCACCACCAGCCGAACGGTCTATACCACTCGGGCACTTACGAGCAGTACGTCCACCCAGGTGTTCCGCCTCAGCAAATGGCGGGCGGACGGTGTGGGCGCCCCGACTGGGCTCCTGGACGAGACCCCCGTCCTGGAGTTTCCGGTCACCGCCGACAGCAAGGGAATCCAAGACATTGTCGCGGATCCCGGCGGCGAAGTCCTCTGGGTCGCCGTCGGGGACAACGCGGCCGTTCAGGCTCCGGCCGGTGCGACCAAGGACAACGTGGACAAGTTCGCCCTGCGAGCGCTGGACCCGGATCAACCAACGGGCAAGGTGCTTCGTGTCGGTACGGACGGCAAAGGGCGGGTGGACAACCCGTTCTACGATCCGGGAGCTCCGACGTCCTGGCGTAGCCGGAACTACACGAGCGGACTGCGCGATCCCCGGATCGCGTTGGATCCGCGAGGCGGCGTCGTCGTCACCGACATCGGCTGGGCGGCCCGTAGCGAAGCGAATCTCGCCTTCCCCGGCCAGAACTTGAAGTGGCCGTGCTGGGAAGGGACCACGCGTACACCTGGCTATCGCGATCTCCCGGAATGCGCTAAAGTCGCGAACTCCGCACCAGTCAGTGAGGTGAACCAGGGAGCCACGGATACCCTCGTCGGCGGACTTCCCTACACCGGAACTTCGTATCCTGAGGCTTATCGGGGACTTTATTTCGTAGCCAACAAGAGCGGTCACACGCTTTCGACTTTCGCGTTCGACTTCGGGGGGAAGGTCACCCAGGCGATCAACGCGATAGCCTCCGACATCGGCGATCCGGTCTCCGTTCTGACGGCACCGAACGGCGACATCGTGCTGGCCGACTCCGCATCTTCCAAACTGCGAAGGTTGAGCTACAAGCCGGCGAACAGGGCTCCGGTCGCGGCGTTCACCGGAACCGTGACGCCGGCCACGAAGAAGATCTCACTCGACGCGGGAGGGTCGAGCGACCCGGACCTGGACACCCTCGACTACCAATGGACCTTCGGGGACGGCACCAGCGGTAACGGGCAGGTCGTGGAACACACGTACTCGACCGGCGACCCGGTGACGGTCGGTCTCACAGTGAGCGACGCGCACGGTGCGGTGACGAACACCAGCCAGACCTTCGTTCCCGGTGAAGCCACCCCTGCGCTCTCGCTCGCGGCTCCTGACCCGAACACCGTCTATTCCGGCGGCGAAACAGTCTCCTCGGGTGTTTCTTCGGCCGAGGATCCCACCGATGGACCGCTGACCGTGAAGTGGCGAGCCGACCGGATGCGCTGTCCCCAGAACAACGCCTGCGAATACACCACGCTGCGCACTGGCACGGGCCCGACCTTCTCGTTCGGCTTCCCGAACGAGACCGACACCCGTGTCGTGGTCACCGCGACGGCGGAGAACAGCCGAGGCGTGATCACGAGTCAGCGGTACACCGTCAACCCACGGACGGCCCGGTTGGCCGTCGCCGGCAGTCGTCCGGCGCGGGTCCAGATCGGGGGGAACGAGAGCGCCAACCGGCTGGTGACCGTGAACTCCTCCGTCCAGATCTCCGCTCCTCCCAAATCCCTGGACGCGGCGAACTTCGTCAAGTGGCCGGACAACCAGAGCATCGAGCCGGTCCGTCAAGTCCAGATGCCCGTCGCGGGACTCACCCTCCGCGCCGAGTACCAGACCCCGATCCAGAAGCGCTACGCGGACGAGGCTCCCATCCGGACGCTGATGGGCGCTCCGGTGGGACTGGAACTCATCGAGGGTGACGGCCATTGGCAGCAGTACGCTTCCGGTCGTCTGTATTGGACGGAGCAGCACGGCGTCAAAGCCGTCGCCGGCGAGATCCTGACCAAGTACGTCACGCTCGGCGCCCATGCCTACCTGGGGTCGCCGAAAACCGATGAACTCGTGGCCAGGGCGGGCAACGGCCGCTACAACGACTTCGTGGGTGGTCCGCTCACCGGTGACGCATCGATCTACTGGAACTCCAGCATCGGCGCCATGGCCATCCATGGCGAGATCCGCACGAAGTGGCAGGCGAACAACGGTGAAGCCGGGCCACTCGGTTTCCCGACCACCGACCAGCTGACCACGCCGGACGGCATCGGGCGCGTCAACCACTTCAACAACAACAACGCTTCGATCTACTGGACCGCGGCGACCGGCGCGCACTACGTGATGGGCCGGATCTGGCAGAAATGGCGTTCGCTGGGCTGGGAGGTGTTCTTCGGCTATCCGACCACCGACGAGGTGGCCACGCCGGACGGCGTCGGCCGGTACACCCACTTCAGCGGGAACGGTTCGATCTACTGGTCACCATCGACCGATGCCTTCGAAGTGCATGGATATGTCCGCGACCGCTTCGCGGCGACCGGCTGGCAAACCGGTGTCGGCTATCCGACCACCGACGAGACCTGGACGCCGGGCAGTAGGGGTAAGTACAACCACTTCGCCCAGGGCGGCTTCGCGCACTCGATCTACTGGCGTGCGGGAACGAACGTCGCCTGGGAGGTCAAGGGAATGATCCGTCTTCGCTGGCGGGACCTTGGCTGGGAAACGTCGTATCTCGGTTTCCCGACCAGTGGCGAGTACAACATCCCGACCGGTAAGCGCAGCGACTTCCAGTTCGGTTACATCACCTACAACGGAGCGACAGGAGCGATCGAAGACCGTCGGTACTGAGTGAACTCGAGAACGCCGGTGCGGCCCGCAAAGGCCGCACCGGCGTTTCGCTGTCTACAAACGTCCGCCGGAGGTCGTGTCGCCGGAAAGCCGTTGCGCCAGATAGACCGGAACCGTCGAGGCCAGGATCAGGACCGCCGCCACGACGTTGACGATCGGTGCCTGGTTGGGCCGGAACAGGTTGTTCAGGATCCAGATCGGCAGGGTTTCCAGGCCGGTGCCGAGGGTGAACGTCGTGACGATGATTTCGTCGAACGACAGCGCGAAGGCGAGCAGGCCGCCTGCCAGGAGGGCCGACCGCAGCATCGGGAAGGTCACCAGGCGGAACGTCGTGAGGCCATCGGCGCCGAGGTCCATCGACGCCTCTTCGAGGTTGCCGCCCATGCGCCGCAGGCGCGCGACGACGTTGTTGAACACCACCACGATGCAGAACGTCGCGTGCGCGACGATCGCGGTGAACAGGCCGAGGTCGATGCCGAGGATCGTGCGGAAGGCGTTGTTCAGCGCGATACCGGTGACGATGCCGGGCAGCGCGATCGGCAGGATGATCAGCAGCGACACCTGGTTGCGGCCGAAGAAGCGGTACTTCTGCAGCGCGAAAGCCGCCATCGTGCCGAGTACCAAGGCGATCGCGGTGGCCGCGAGTCCTGCTCGGACACTCGTCCACAGCGCGTTCAGCGCGCCTTCGTTCTCGGCGGCGCGGCCCCACCATTCGAGGGTGAAGCTCGACGGCGGCCAGCCGAAGGTGGTGTCCGCGTTGAAGGAATTGAGCAGGACCACCAGCAGCGGGAAGTAGATCACCGCGAGGCCGAGCACGAGCGCCGACAGCAGCAGGTATTTGGTCGTCCGGGAAAGCCGCATCGCGCGCTCCTACAGGTTGTCCAGCGCGCCCGTGCGGCGCACGGCGGCGAGGTAGGCGAGCATGATCACCACGGGTACGGTCGCGACGGTCGCCGCGAACGGCAGGTTGTTGGCCGCGCCGATGTTGTCGTAGACGACGTTGCCGAGCATCTGCGACGTGCCGCCGACGATCTTCACCGCGATGTAGTCGCCCAGCGACAACGAGAACGTGAAGATCGAGCCGGCGACGACGGCCGGGAACGTCACCGGCAGCACCACCGAGCGGAAGGTCCGGAACGGCCGGGCGCCGAGGTCGCCGGACGCGTCCACCAGGGAGTTCGGCAGCCGTTCCAGGCCCGCGTAGATCGGCAGGATCATGTACGGCAGCCACAGGTACGACAGGGTGATCACGGTCGCGAGCACGCCATAGCCTGGGGTGTCGAGGCCGAACGGGTTCAGCAGCCAGTGCAGGACACCGTTGCCGGACAACATGGTTCGCCACGCGTAGGCCTTCACCAGGTAGCTCGCCCACAGCGGCGTCATGACGGCGATCACCAGGAGCCGCCGCGCCCTCGGCGAGGCGAATTTGGCCATGTAGAACGCCATCGGGAAGGCGATGATCGCGGTCACCACGGTGACCACCGCGGCGATCCCGACCGTCCGGAGGGTGATCGTGCGGTACACCGCGTCGCTGAAGAGGGTGACGAAGTTGTTCAGCGACCACTCGGTCACGACCTGACCGGTGAAGACGTCGGTGCTCCAGAACGCGGTCACGAACAACGCGGCGAGTGCGCCGAGGTAGGCGAGGCCGAGCCACAGCATCGGCGCCGAGAGCAGGATTCCCAGTCGCAGCTTGGGTTTGCGGTACAGGAAGGCGGAGGTTTTCCGCCTCGGTGAATCGAGTGTGGTCGTCATCGTCTCCGCCAGGGATGGGACCGGGAGCGGACGGCGTTGGGGGGCACCACCGTCCGCTCCCGGAGTTCGGGAGTCAGCCCTTGATCTCGGTCCAGGCGCGGGTCCACTCGCCGTAGTCCTTGCACTTGACGTCGGTGCGGCCGTCGAGGCACTGCGTGATCGGCGTCGTCCAGTACTGGATCTTCGAGGCGTACGCGGCGTCACCGGCGTGGAAGGTCTCGCAGTGCGCCTTGTTCTTGGTTTCGGCGCACGCCTTGGGGTTCGAGGGCGATTCACCGAAGTACTCGGCCACCTGTGCGTTGGCCTTGGGGCTGACGATGTGGTTCAGCCACTTGTAGGAGCACGTCTTGTGCGGCGACTTCGCCGACACCATCCAGGTGTCCGACCAGCCGGTCGCGCCTTCGGACGGCAGCACCGATTCGACCGGGGCGCCCTCGCTCTTGGTCAGGTTCACCGTCACCTGCCATGCGGTGCCGACGACCGCGTCGCCGCTCTTGAGCGCCTGGCTCTCCTTCAGGTAGTCCGACCAGTACTCCGCGACCATCGGGCGCTGCTGCTTGAGCAGGTCGACGGCGGCCTGGAACTGCTTGTCGTCCAAGGCGTACGGGTTCTTGATGCCGAGTTCGGGTTTGTGCGTCTGCAGGTACAGCGCGGCGTCGGCGATGTAGATCGGCGAGTCGTAGGCGGTGATCTTGCCCTTGTACGGGCTGTTCGCGTCGAACATGACCGACCAGGACGTCGGCGCCGGGTTCACCTTGTCGGTGCGCCAGGTGAGCAGGTTCGCGCCCCAGCCGTGCGGCACGCCGTAGGAGACATTGTTGACGCTGTTCCACGGGCGGTTCTTGAGGAAGTCGAAGACGTCGGCGTAGTTCGGCACGAGCGCGGTGTTCACCGGTTCGACGTCCCCGGACGCGATAAGCCGCAGCGAAGCGTCACCGGAGGCGGAGATGACGTCGTACTGTCCGGTCTTCATCAGGCTCACGGCCTCGTCGGAGGTGCCGAACGCCTTGACGTTGACTTTGCAGCCGGTCTCCTTCTCGAAGCCGGTGACCCAGTCGACGGCCGGGTCGTTGGAGCCGTTCTCCGCGTACCCGGGCCAGGCCAGCACGTTGACCTGGCCTTCCGGCTGGCCGAGCTGCGCGAGCGCGTCGAGCTTCGGCGGGGTGAAGCCCTGCCCGCCGGGCGCGGCCGCGGTGGAACTGGATCCGGACGTTCCGCAGGCGGCCACGAGCAGGCCGGCGCCGAGCAGGCCGGCGAGCGCGAGTTTCCTGTTCTTCATTGAACAACCTTTCGGTGCTGGGGAGGCTAACCGGCTTCGGGGACTCGGAAGCTGTGTTCGTGCCGCCAGCTCAGGCGGACGCGGCCGCCCTCGAAGTCCGCGGGTTCGGCGGTGTTCTGCCGGACCACGGAGAGCTGGCCGCCGGCGTCGAGGGTGACCTCGTAGCGCACGGTCGCGCCGGCGTAGACGGTGTTGGTGACGGTGCCGGTGGCGCTGATTTCGCCGACATCCGCGGATTTCGAGAGATCGGCGTCGACGCGGATCTTTTCGGGGCGGATGCTGAACACACCGGGTTTGCCGATGATGTTCTCGGCGCCGCCGCCGCTGAGCAGGTTCGAGGTGCCGACGAAACCGGCGACGAACGGCGACGCGGGCCGCTCGTAGACCTCGACCGGTGAGCCGACCTGTTCGATGCGGCCGGCGTTGAACACCGCGATGCGGTCGCTCATCGTCAACGCCTCGTCCTGGTCGTGGGTGACGAAGATGAAGGTGATGCCGACGTCGCGCTGGATCTGTTTCAGCTCGGTCTGCATGGTGTGGCGCAGTTTCAGGTCGAGGGCGCCGAGTGGTTCGTCGAGCAGGAGCACCTTCGGCCGGTTGACCAAGGCCCTGGCGAGCGCGACGCGCTGACGCTGGCCGCCGGAGAGCTGGTCGGGTTTGCGCTCGCCGAACTCGCCGAGCCGGACGGTGTCGAGAGCCTCCTTCGCGCGCTGACGTCGCTCCGCGCGGGGGACGCGCTTCACCCGGAGGCCGTACTCGACGTTCTGCTGCACGGTCATGTGCGGGAAGAGCGCGTAGTCCTGGAAGACGGTGTTGACGTCGCGGTCGAAGGGTGCGAGGCGGCTGACGTCGCGGCCGTGCAGTTCGATCGTGCCCGCCGTCGGGAGCTCGAAGCCGGCGATCATGCGGAGCACGGTCGTCTTGCCGGAGCCGGACGGGCCGAGCATCGAGAAGAACTCGCCGGGCGGGATGTCGAGGTCGACGCCGTCGACCGCGTGGACCTGGCCGAACTCCTTGCGCAGCCCGCGCAGCCGGATGGCCGGAATGTCGCCTCCACCCGCGGAAGTGATAGCAAAGGTCCCTTGCTCCCCCGCGGCGGCGGTGGGCGCTTGATGAGGCATGGCGTGCCTTTCGGTGGTCGTCACAGCGCGCTCATCACGTGCTTGACGCGGGTGTAGTCCTCGAGGCCGTAGAGCGAGAGGTCCTTGCCGTAGCCGGACTTCTTGAAGCCGCCGTGCGGCATTTCGGCGACCAGCGGGATATGCGTGTTGATCCACACGCAGCCGAAGTCGAGCTTTCCGGCCAGCCGCATCGCCCGCTGGTGGTCGGTGGTCCACACCGACGACGCGAGCGCGTAGTCGACGCCGTTGGCCGCGGCGAGTGCGTCGGCTTCGGTCTTGAAACGCTGCACGGTGATGATGGGGCCGAAGACCTCCGTCTGGCTTATCTCGTCGTCCTGCCGGACGCCGGAGATCACCGTCGGTTCGTAGAAGTAACCCTCGTCCCCATGCCGCTTACCTCCACAGTGGACCGTCGCGTGCGCGGGCAGCCGGTCGACGAAACCGGCGACCCGCTCGAACTGGGCCGCGTTGTTCAGCGGCCCGTAGGTGGCCGACGGGTCGTCGGGTTTGCCGGTGGTCGTCGCCCGCGCCTGCCGGGTGAGCGCCGCGACGAAAGCGTCGTGGATCTCCTCGGCGACCAGGACGCGTGTCGCCGCGGTGCAGTCCTGGCCCGCGTTGAAGTACCCAGCGGCGGCGATACCCTCTGCGGCCGCTTCGATGTCGGCGTCGGCGAAGACCACTACGGGCGCTTTGCCGCCGAGCTCGAGGTGTACGCGCTTCACGTCCTTCGCGGCCGAAGCGGCGACTTCGATCCCAGCACGGACGGAACCGGTGATGGACACCATCGCGGGGATCTCGTGCTCGACGAGCGCGCGCCCGGTGTCGCGGTCGCCGCAGATCACGTTGAGCACGCCGGGCGGCAGGAATTCGGCGCAGATCTCGGCGAGGAGCAGGGTCGACGCGGGTGTCGTGTCGGCCGGTTTGAGCACCACGGTGTTCCCCGCGGCGAGCGCGGGGGCGATCTTCCAGACCGCCATGAGGAGCGGATAGTTCCACGGCGTAACCTGCGCGCACACGCCGATCGGCTCTCGGCGGACGAAAGAGGTATGCCCTTCCATGTACTCGCCCGCAGACCGTCCTTCGAGGACACGCGCGGCCCCCGCGAAGAACCGCAACTGGTCGACGATCATCGGCAGTTCCTCGGCCGCGGTGAGCGCGATCGGCTTGCCGGTGTTCGCCGATTCGACCAGTACGAGACCGTCCGCGCGTGCTTCGACGGCGTCGGCGATCTTCAGCAGCGCGAGCTGGCGCCGCGCGGGCGTGGTGCCGCGCCAGGTTTCGAAGGCGGCGGCCGCGACCTCGAGCGCGCGGTCGACGTCTTCGGGGCCGGCGACGGCGGCGGTGCGATACGGGCGGCCGGTGACGGGATCGACGATGTCGGCGACCTGGCCCGACGCGGATCCGCTGTACTCACCGCCGATGAAGTGCTTCAACTGCTGCACGAGAGCTCCTGGCTACTGGGCCTGGGGGCGTGAGGCGATAGCAAAGGTCCCTTGCTCCCTTGTGGGGCGGCGCGGGAGCTAAAACATATAAGTCCAGATGTTAAATGACAAGGCGATGGGGCAAGATTGGTTCCATCGGGTAGCGGTACGGGCGAAGGGCCACCATGCGTAAGGGGATGTCGCACAGCGCGCGGTCAGCGATGTTCGCGCCGCTCGACCAGATCGGCCGGGCGGAAGCGGTCACCGCGCGGCTGGTCGACGCCATCACTCTCGGGCTGCTGGCCGACTCGGAGCAGCTGCCGAGCGAAGCCGAGCTGGCCTCCCAGTTCGGCGTCTCCACCGTGACGGTTCGCGAAGCACTCGTGGCCTTGCGGCAACAGGGGCTCGTGGAGACGCGACGCGGCCGAGGCGGCGGAAGCTTCGTGAAGACGCCTGCCAACCCTTCGGCCGCTTCGTGGCGAGAGCGCCTTCGCACGGTTTCGCTGTCCGAGCTTCGTGACGTCGGCGATCACTATCTCGCCATCGCGGGCGCCGCGGCCAAACTCGCCGCCGAGCGGAGTTTGCCCGAGGACATCGAGCGGCTCGAACTGGCGACCGAGGACATCCGCACCGCCACCGGCGCGGAGGCATCGCGCGCCGAGCGCCAGTTCCATCTCGAAGTCGCCGCGGCCGCCCAATCGCCACGGCTGACCAGAGAAGAAGTGCAGTTGCAGAGCGAACGAGGCGGACTGCTGTGGCTGCCGCTCGAGCCGCACGGAACCCGCGAGAACGCCTACGCCGAACACCGCGCGATCGCCGCCGCCATCGCGCAGGGAGACGGCGAGCTGGCCAGAAAGCTCACCGAGGAGCACATCCTTGAAGCGATAGACCGGCTGGCGGACGTGCATTTAGACCTTCTGGCCCCTTAAGCTGCGGCATCCGCGCATCCGAGGTGAGCATCGTGAACGACACACCGTCCGCCGGTTCCGAGGTCGTCGAACAGGTATCCGCCCTGGTCGAGGATGTCTTCGGCAGGCTGAAGCCGGTACTGGCCGGCGCCGAAGGGCTCCTGGCCACATCCGCCGGCACCACCGCCGGAGACCTGACCCGCCTCCGGCCGCAGGTCTTCGACGTCCTCGGCGGCCTCGTCGTCGGTGCCGGGTTCATCAGCGCGCCGAACGCACTGGCCGATCAGGAATTCGCCTTCGAATGGTGGACCGAGACCGGCGACGCCGAGCCGGCGCAACTGGTCATCAGCCTCGATCCGGACAGCGAGAACTTCCTGGACTACACCCGGCAGTCGTGGTTCACCGTCCCGCGTGACACCGGCCGCCGCCACATCAACGGCCCGTACGTCGATTATCTCTGCACAGACGAATACACGCTGACCTTCACGGTTCCCGTCCAGCGCGACGGGGAGTTCGCGGGGGTCGTCGGCGCGGACATCTACGTGCGCGAGGTCGAGCGCCTGCTGCAGCCGAAACTGCGCGCGCTCGGCGGCCGCGCGGCGCTGGTCAACGCACAGGGCCGGGTGATCGTGTCGAACAACGCGCGGCAGGCGACCGGTTCCCTGGTGCGCGACGTCGACGTCCCGGCCTGGTGGTCCGCCGGCGCCGAGCCGGCCACGACGGAGAACGGCACACACCTGCGGCGCTGCGGGGACTCGCCGATCGCCCTGGTCAGGTCCGAGCGCTGACCTGCAGCGCGAGCCAGAATTCGGCGCGCACACCGGGCGAATCGAGGTCGCGGCCGGTCAGTTCGGCGACCTTGCGCATGCGGTTGCGCAACGTGTGCCGGTGGACGCCGAGCCGCGCGGACGCCAGATCCCAGTGACCGTGGTGTTCGAGCCAGCAGGTCAGTGAGGCGACCAGCTCGCCCCGGCCGGTTTCGTCATGCTGCCGCAGCGGCGCCAGCAGACTGTCCGAAAACGCTTGCGCCGCTTGGGAATCGACCATCTCCAGGAAACCGCGCCCGGCGTGCTCGGCGAACCGGACCAACGGGGAACGTTCGGCCTTCGCCGCTTCCGCCGCCTGTTTCGCCTGCCGGAGCCCGGCTGTGAAGTCCACTATGGACACCGGCTCGGACAGTCCGGCGTGCAGTCCGCCGATCCGGGAGACCAGCCGGGTGACGGTTTCCGCGTCGCCGAGCGCGACCACGAACGCCCCGGACTCGCCGAAGAACACCGACTCCCCGGACACTTCGGCGTCGAGCGTGTCGGCGAGCGACCGGCGCGCGCCCGCGGGACCGGCGACGGCCAGCACGGACCACGGCGCTTCCGGGACACCACCCCAGAGTGACTTCATCGTGCGCGTGGCGAGTTCGGCGTGCCCGGCGGCGAGCAGGTCGATCGTCCCCGACCTCAGCCGTCGCAGGGCACCGACGTGCTCGCGGTTCTGTTCCAGGGCAAGGGAAAGCAAGGACACCGCGGTGTTGACGATGTGCTGCCCCGCGGCATCGAGCGGCTCGTGGGTGCCGACGGCGAGCACTCCCCGAGCTCGGGTGTCGAGCGTCTGCAGGACGACTTCGTACTCCCCCGCCACCGTCACCAGCGTGCCCGCGCGCAGCCGCGCGAAGTCGTCCTGGAGTTCGTCAGCGAAGGGTCGCGCGGAAGGCGAAGCTTCGGTGACCGCGCCCGAGGAGTCGAGCAGGAGCACCCAGCCGTCGACGAGCTTCGCCAGTTTGCGCACCACGCCACCGGGACCGCCCTTCCCGACGGCCGTCCTGGTCAGCTCCTGCTGCCCCTTGCCGGTACGCACGAGCGAGGCGTACTCGTCGGCGGCGACCGCACGGGAGACCGCCCGCGTGATCGCGATGAACGGCGTCTTCCTCGGCACTTCGAGCACCGGCAGCCCGACCTCTTCCGCGGTGTCCACAAGGGACTGAGGGATGCTGTCGTGGCTGAGGCCGACGCCGAAACCGAGCCCCGCCACGCCGGCGTCGACTAGCCGCCGGACGTATCCGGGCGACGTGGTCTCATCGAGGGCGAGGCCGGTGGTCAGCAGGAGTTCGCCGCCTTCGAGGAAGGCCTGCGGATCGGTCAGTTCGGTGGGGTGGACCCAGCCGATCGGCCGGTCGAGCCCGGCCTCCGCCGCGCGCACCCGCAGGCCGAGCGGGCGTTCGGCCGCCAGTGCGGCGAGGGTCAGTGCCATGTTGTCCAACTCTACGCCTCGATATCGACAAGATGTCGAGCTGACGCGGAGGGGCCGGGCTCTCATTCTGGAGGGCGACCCCGTCCCTCGCGTCCGCAGGAGTCTGGCCGTGACCGTCACCACCGAAACCCAGCGCAGGCTGCGCACCGAGATCCCCGGCCCCGCCTCGCGCGCCCTGCAAGAGCGACGCGCCGCCGTCGTCGCCGCGGGCGTGAGTTCGGTGCTGCCCGTCTACGTCACCTCCGCCGAGGGCGGCCTGCTCACCGACGCCGACGGCAACGTCCTGATCGACTTCGGTTCCGGCATCGCGGTGACCAACGTCGGCCACGCCGCCCCCGCCGTCGTGGACCGCGTCCGCGAGCAGGTCGGCCGGTTCACGCACACGTGTTTCATGGTCACGCCGTACGAGGGTTACGTCGAGGTGTGCGAGGCACTCGACAAGCTGACGCCGGGCACCCACGAGAAGCGTTCGGTGCTGTTCAACTCCGGCGCCGAAGCCGTCGAGAACGCGGTGAAGATCGCCCGCGCCGCGACCGGACGTCAGGCCGTCGTCGTGTTCGACCACGCCTACCACGGCCGTACCAACCTGACGATGGCGCTGACCGCGAAATCCATCCCCTACAAGCACGGATTCGGCCCGTTCGCGCCCGAGGTCTACCGCGTGCCCGGCTCGTACCCGTACCGCGACGGGCTGTCCGGTCCCGAAGCCGCGCGGATCGCCATCGACCGCATCGAGAAGCAGATCGGCGGCGACCAGGTCGCGGCCGTCGTGCTGGAACCGGTGCAGGGTGAAGGCGGCTTCATCGAGCCCGCTCCCGGCTTCTTGCCCGCGCTTTCCCGCTGGTGCACCGAAAACGGCGTCGTGTTCGTCGCGGACGAGGTGCAGACCGGCTTCTGCCGCACCGGCGAGTGGTTCGCGTCCACGCACGAAGACGTCGTCCCCGACCTGATCGCCACCGCCAAGGGCATCGCGGGCGGGCTGCCGCTCGCCGCCGTCACCGGCCGCGCGGAACTGCTCGACGCCGTCCCGCCGGGCGGGCTCGGCGGAACCTACGGCGGCAACCCGATCGCGTGCGCCGCGGCGCTCGGGTCGATCGAGGTCATGCGCCAGGAGAACCTCGCGGCGTCGGCGAAGCGCATCGAGGACACGGTGCTGCCGCGGCTGCGTGCGCTGGCCGAGGAGACCGGCGTGATCGGCGACGTCCGCGGCCGCGGCGCGATGCTGGCCGCCGAGTTCGTGAAGCCGGGCACCACCGACCCCGACGCCGACCTGACCAAGCGGATCGCGCAGGCCTGCCACCAGGCAGGCGTCGTCGTCCTCACCTGCGGCACTTACGGCAACGTCGTCCGCCTGCTGCCGCCACTGTCCCTGTCCACCGAACTGCTCGACGAGGGCCTGTCCGTCCTCGAGCACGCTGTCCGCACGGAGGCTTCCAAGTGACCACATTCCCTTACTGGGTAGCCGGAAAGCCGGTCACCAACGGCGAAACCGTCGTCGTCCGTCACTCCTTCGACGGGAGCGAGGCCGGGTCGCACCACGTTCCGTCCACTTTGGACATCGAGACCGCCGTGCAGGCGGCGCACGACGTCTCCGACGAGTTCGCGACGCTGCCCGCGCATGTCCGGGCGGGCGCGTTGGACCACGTGTCCCGAGTTCTGGGTGAGCGGTCCGAAGAGCTGGCGCAGCTGATCACCGCCGAGTCGGGCAAGCCGCTGAAGTGGGCGCGCGGCGAGGTCGGACGCGCGGCGTCGACGTTCCGCTGGGCCGCCGAGGAGGCCCGCCGGTTCTCCGGGGACCTGCAGCGACTCGACACCGACCCGGGCGGCACCGGACGGCTCGCGCTGGTCCGCCGCGTGCCCAAGGGGCCGGTGCTGGGCATCACGCCGTTCAACTTCCCGCTGAACCTGGTGGCGCACAAGGTCGCGCCGGCGATCGCGGTCGGCGCGCCGATCGTGCTCAAGCCCGCGCCCGCGACCCCGCTGACCGCGTTGCTGCTCGGCGAGATCCTCGCCGAGACCGGCCTGCCCGCCGGGAGCTGGTCGATTCTCCCGGTCAGCAACGAGGAATCGGCCAAGCTGGTTTCGGACCCGCGACTGCCGGTCGTGTCGTTCACCGGTTCCGTGCCGGTGGGCTGGGGCATCCGCGACAGCGTGCCGCGCAAACACGTCGCGCTCGAACTCGGCGGCAACGCGGCGGTGCTCGTCTGTCCTGATTGGACGGATCTGGACTTCGCGGCGCAGCGGATCGCGACGTTCGCGATGTACCAGGCGGGCCAGTCGTGCATCTCGGTGCAGCGCGTGTACGCCCACGCCCACGTTTACGACGAGCTTCGCGCGAAGGTGCTGGAGCAGGTGCGCGCGCTCGGGACCGGCAACCCGCGGACGGACGGCGTGGACGTCGGGCCGCTGATCAACACCGCCGCCGCTTCCCGGGTGGAGTCGTGGATCGCCGCGGCCGTCGACGCCGGTGGCGAGCTGCTGACCGGCGGGAAGCGCGACGGCGCGACCGTCGAGCCGACGGTGCTCGCGAACGTGCCGGAGGACGCGTCGGTGATGGCCGACGAGGTCTTCGGGCCGGTTGTGTCGATCACGCGCGTGGAGTCGGTGGAAGACGGGGTGCGCCGGATCAACGACTCGCGCTTCGGTCTTCAGGCGGGCGTGTTCACGCGTGACCTGCCGACGGCGTTCGACGTGTCCGCGAAGCTGCGTGTCGGCGGCGTGCTCGTCGGCGACGTGCCGAGCTTCCGCGCCGACCAGATGCCCTACGGCGGCGTGAAGGACTCCGGCGTCGGCCGTGAGGGCCCCGCGTCGGCGATGGCGGACTTCACCGAAGAACGCGTCACCGTCCTGACCGGCCTGACCCTCTGATCCCCCTCGCAATTCGGCACCTGGTTGCGATGGTTCGTGCGCGAACTATCGCAACCAGGTGACTAGTTGCGTGAGGTGGGAGTGGGCTTCGACGAGCGAAGGGCCGTACCAGGTCAGGTAGCGCCCGGAGACCAGCACGTGCTTCGCGGCGGGGAACGCTTCGGGGCCGTCGTCCGCGGTGAACTCGTACGGCTCGTCGGGCAGCACGAGCAGGTTCGCGTCTCCGTCCGCGAAGCGCGCTTGGAGCTCGTCGAGCTTCGGACGCGGGTAGCGCTCTTCGTCGTCCGCGTAGACGTTGCCGATCCCGACGCGATGCAGGACGTCGCCGCCGAAGGTGTCCCTGCCGAGCACGATCCACGGCTTCCGCCAGACCGGCACCACCGCCCGGAACCGCTCCGGCAGCGTCTCCCGCCAGATCGCTTCGGCCTCGACCAGCCACTCCGGCTCCGCGAGGTCGTAGGCCTGCGTCAGGATCCGCCGGATCGAGGCGAGCGCACCGGGCACGGTCGCCGACGCCTCCATCACCCAGACCGGAATCCCGTTGGCACGTAAGCGTTCCACGTCTTCCGGCCGGTTCTCCTCGGAGTTGGCCAGCACCAGGTCCGGCTCGAGTTCGAGCACCTTGTCCACGTTCGGGTACTTCGAGCCGCCCACCCTCGGGACGTTCAGATCGACCGGATGGGTGCAGTAATCCGTGGCGCCCGCGAGCCGTCCCGGCGCACTCACCTCGACGGCCTCGGTCAGCGACGGCACGAGCGACACCACCCGCGACGCCGGTTCGCGCAGCGGGACCACTTCGCCGAGATCGTCGATCATGCGCGCTCGAAGGACAGTTTCCGCTTGTCGACGTCCACCGCCGTGAGCCGGACCCGGATCCGCTCGCCTTCGGGCGGCTTCGCGCCCGCGCACTTGCCCATCACCGGCGGATTCTCGATCAGGATCTCCGACTTGGTCTCGTCGGCCCGCAGCACGATCGCGTCGAACTCCTCGCCGATGTGCTCGACCATGACCCACGCCTCGACCTGGTCGATGCAGGCACGTTCGACCTTCGCCGCCAGCGTGTCGGACGCGGTCATCTGCTCCGGCACCTCCGAAAGCGCCGCGCGGACCCATTCGGGCACTTCGCGACCGGCGCTCACGGCGAGGCAGATCTCGGTGGCGAACCGGTCGACCAGCCGCCGGATCGGCGCGGTGACGTGGGCGTACGCGCCGCCGATCCCGGCGTGCGTGGTCAAAGCGGGCAGTTCGCCGTCGAACGCGGTGTACCCGGCGCCGCGCAAAAGCCTTGTGGTGTCGGCGAAAAGTGCCATGGATGCGGGCTGGCCGGGGTCGAGCGCGGCCAGGAACTCCGACACGCTCTTGCCCTCGGGCCAGTCGATGTTCAGCGCCTGCGCGGACCGGCGCAGCCATTCGACCGCTTCGGCGTCGGGCTGGGGCAGCGTGCGCAGGACCCCGATCCCGGCGCCGATCATGATCTTGGCCGCGGCCATCCCGGTGAGCAGCGAAATCTCGGCGTTCCACGCGTCGACGTCGTTGCGCGGCCGCTGGATCAGCGCCCAGCCGCCGTCGGGATCGCCGCTGATCTCCTGCTCCGGCAACTGCAGCTCGACCGCGCCGCGCCGGATCGCGAGCTCGCGGCGAAGGCGGCCCAGCTCCGGCAACGCGGCGACCGACGGATGCGGTTCGCCCGCGTCGATCGAAGCCTGGACGGTCTCGTAGTCGAACTGTTCGGTGGACCGGACCAGCGCCCGGCGGACGTTGGTCGCCGTCGGCTCGCCGCCCGCGTCGACGTCGATGGTCCACAGCACCGCCGGCCGGGTCTCCCCCGGCAGCAGGCTCGCCGCGCCCTCGGACAGCACCGGCGGGTGCAGCGGGACGTTCCCGTCGGGCAGGTAGAGCGTCTGCCCGCGACGGCGCGCCTCCTTGTCGAGCGCGCCACCCGGCGGGATGAACGCGGCCAGATCGGCGATCGCGTAGTGGACACGGAACCCGCCGCCCTCGGCGCGCTCGATCAGCACCGCCTGGTCGAGATCCTTCGAACCGGGCGGATCGATGGTGACGAAGGGCAGACCGGTGGCGTCCTCGCGTTCCCCCGCCGACTCGAGCGGGTCGACGACCGCCGCCTCCGCCTCGGCGAGCACGTCGGGCCCGAACGACTCCGGCAGCGAAAACTCGGCTCGAAGGTGACCGAAGTCCCCTCCTGCCGCGTGTGTCCTGATCACGAGTGGAGGCACCACCCAACCCTATCCCGATCCGGCGCCGTTGATCGCCCGTTCGGGTGCGGGCCGGTCGGGTGTACGTTACGGGCCGAAATGAAAACCGATACCCTTTTCAAAACGACAGGAAGGTCCGTGGCGTGAAGATCGCGTTCGTCGGGAAGGGCGGCAGCGGGAAGACCACGCTGGCGTCACTGTTCACCGCGTACCTGGCCGGCGGCGGGAAACCGGTACTGGCGATCGACGCGGACATCAACCAGCACCTCGCCGTCGCGCTCGGCGCGAGCGAGGAAGAGGCCATCGCGTGGCCGACGCTGGGCGACAACATGGGCCTGATCAAGGAATACCTGCGCGGCGACAACCCGCGGATCGCCGACGCGGCCTCGATGATCAAGACGACCCCGCCGGGACGCGGGTCACGGCTGGTCCGGCCGTTCGAAGACAACCCGATCTTCCAAGCGTGCTTCCGCGAGTTCGGTGGGGTGCGGCTCGGCGTCACCGGGCAGTTCGACGAGGACGACCTCGGCGTCGCGTGCTACCACTCGAAGGTCGGCGCGGCGGAACTGCTGCTGAACCACATGATCGACGACGCGGGCGAATACGTGGTCATGGACATGACCGCCGGCGCCGACGCGTTCGCGTCCGGCCTGTTCACCCGGTTCGACGTGACGTTCCTGGTGTGCGAACCGACCGTGCGCAGCGTCGGCGTGTACCGGCAATACGCCGACTACGCGCGCGACTTCGGCGTGCGGCTGGTCGTCGTGGGCAACAAGGTCACCGAAGACGAGGACATCGAGTTCCTGCGCGAAGAGGTCGGCGACGCCCTGCTGGGCTGGATGGAGAACTCGCGGCACGTCCGCGCCGCCGAACGCGGCCGCGCACGCCCCATCGGCGAACTCGAGCCGCACAACCTCGCGACGCTGGACTCGATGCTCGCGACCGTCGACGGCGAGCAACGCGACTGGGCGCGCTACCAGCGGCAAGGCGTCGAGTTCCACCTCCGCAACGCGCGGGCGTGGGGCAGCGGGCGGGCCGGGGAAGACCTCACAGCGCAGGTGGACCCGGAGTTCGTGCTGGGCCCGGCTTTGGCGCGGCAAGACGCCTGACCTGCTGGTTTAGCGGCGGAGGGAGCAAGGGACCTTTGCTATCGCTTGGTTGCATACGCTAAGCGACGCTAGCAAAGGTCCCTTGCTCTCCCGCCTGATCACGGGCGCGGGCGAGTGGCCGACGATGAAGGATTCGGGACGTTGAGTGTCCCGAATCCTTCATCGTCGGCGACCGGTCTTGGTGCACGAGCGAGTGTGGAGGACGGTTCGAACCGTCCTAACCACTCACGAGGGCTTGACCGGCTCGACACCTGTGACCTTGCCTTCGCGAAGTACATGAAGGCCCCCTTCCTTGCGCCTGGCGCAAGGAAGGGGCCTTCATGTACTGGGGAAGACATGAAGGTCGAGTTTCCTCGGTTGAGCCGAGGGAAGGGGGCCTTCACGCGCGGGCGCTGTGACCACTGGTACTCGTGGGACGAACGTGGCGATTACCGAGTCCGTGAAGGCCTCCTTGAGGGACCCAGAGTCCCTCAAGGAGGCCTTCACGGACCGGGCCTGGCACCAACCGCGGCCGGAACCCTCGTAGGTACCTGAGACACCCTTGTTCTAACCGTTCTAGCCGAGGATCAGTCACCGTTCCATTTGGCGTCCTCGGCGTCGGCCTGCCGCGTGCGTTCCTTGGCGATGTCCAGGGCGCGCCGGGCCGTCGCCTCGTCCGGGTACGGGCCCAGGAGGTCGACGCTCCGGCCTCGTTCCAGGTGCTCGACCTGGTTCGTCTTGGTGTTGAAGTACCAGCCCTGATCCGGGTTCGGGTCGCTCGACATACGACAAGCGTGACATCACCCGGACGTCCTGTCATCACTTGCGATAGCGGTACGGGATCTCCGTCGGATCACCGGTCGGGCCGAACTCGGCGCCCTCTGGCTGGTCCACCTTCGAGCTTTCCGGCGCGTTCTCGGCGAGCTCGTCGAACCAGCCACGGTTCATCGGGACGCCGCGCGGCGGGGTCGCGGGTTCCGGCGGAGGCGAAGCGGGCTGCGATAGAGGTGGGGCGATCGCGGACGACGGCGGAGTCGTGACGGGCGGCTCCGGTTCGGCTTGGGACGGCGCGGCGGACTGCGCTTCCGGAGTGGCCGGAGGCGCGGTCATCGGCGGAGGCGGAGGCGGAGGCGGAGTCTGGTTGGTCGCCGGAGACTGCATCCGAGTGGGCTGAGGCAGAGCCGGAGGCGAGGCAGGCGGGGATGCCTGAGGCCCACCGGGCGCAGAGGGCTGAGCCGGCGCCGGAGGTACCGCTTGGCCGCCCGGCAGCGGCGACCCCCCGGACGGAGCAGGCGATCCGCCAGACTGCGCAGGCGGCCCACCAGCCGAAGCAGGCGGAGCGGCCGAAGCAGGCGGAGCAGGCGGCACAGACCCGCCCAGCGGCGCGGAAGGCCCACCGGACGGAGGAGCAGGAGGGGCGGGAGGCACGGACGGGGTGACCGTGCGCCACACCGGCGCGGGTCCGATGTTCATCGGCGCCGGGGCGCGCGGCGGTTGCCCGGTCGCGGGCGGCGCGGCCTGCGAAGGCGGCGGAGGCGCCTGGCGTTGTGCGGGCTTCGGGATCGGGTCGAGGCACGAGACGAGCACCGTGGTGTTCGCCGGGTCTTCGATCTTCCGGCCGCTGCGCTCGCGGTAGATCATCTCGCCTTCGGTGTCCATCTCGACCAGGTAGCCGGCCTCCGCCAGCTGTTCCTCGTCGAGGTCGACGAGCTTTTCGTAGCGCGACGGGACGACACGGTAGATCGGCCAGGCGAGGCGGGCGTTCTCGTGATGGAACTGGGCCAGCAGGGCGGCCATCTGCTGTTGCCAGGGCAGAGACATCCCCTCGGCCAGCGAACGCGGCAACACGACGTAACCGGGGTCGACGCCCGGCCAGCCTTGGTTCAGCTGGTCGGCCAACGGTGTGCTCGACGCCGGCCGGGCGGCGTGCCGCGCGGGCTGGGCGGTACCGAAAAGATCGCGGGGATCGACCTCCGGGCCGTTGGCCGCCGCGGGCTTGCCTCGCCTTCCGAATTTCCGTGCCACGTTCTTCATCCTCTGCCAGTGTGCGGCCGCTTGCCGGTGGACAGGCCGCCACTTCGGGTGAATCCGATGGTCTCGCGATCGCGATACCACGCTTTCACCATGCTAAACGCCAGGACGGACCGCCTGCGCGACCACTTCGGCCTCGTCGAAGGAGAAGTCCCGGATGTGCACCGGCACCCCGGTCTGCTGCGCCTCGACGATCTTGCCGTCGCCCAGGTACATCATCACGTGGTGGATGGTCGCCGGATTCGACGGCACGGTGGCGAGGAACAGCAGGTCGCCCGGCTGCGCCTGGCGGACCGGCAGCATCGCGCCGCCCTTGTACTGGTCCCGCGAAACACGCGGGATGATGATCCCGGCCGACTCGTACGCCCGCAGCATCAACCCGGAACAGTCGTAGCTGTTCGGCCCGGTGGCGCCCCAGACGTACGGCTTGCCCTGTTCGGCGAGCGCGAACTTGATGGCCTGCGCGGCGGCCTGGCTCGGCGGAACCACGCTGCCGACGCTCGAACCGCAGCCGACGACGTCGACGATCTGGCCCTCGTTCTGCACGAGGAGGGCCGCCATCGGCTCCCAGTTGTGGTACCGGTCGGGGAAGCCGGACCGCTCCACCCGCTGCGCGGCGTCACCGGGACGCATGTTCTCCCAGTCCGGCACCGCGAGCAGCACGTCGTAGAACTTGTTGACCTGGTAGGGCGGGTCGGTGACCTGCGCGACGGTGCCCCAGCCCATCGACGGCCGCATCTGGAAGATGCCGAGCGAGTCGCGGTCGCCGTAGGTCAGGTTGCGCAGCTTCGACTCGGTCATCCCGGCCTGGATCGCCACCTGCCACGCCCGCGGGGACAGCGTCCGCTGCTTGCCGATCGAGATGATCAGCGCGACGATCCCCTTCTGTTCTTCGTCGAGTTTGTTCACGTCCGAAGAACCGCGGTCGGCCTGCCCCGGCAGGGTCGGCCCGATCGACGCGTCACAAGAGGTCTTGACGACGCCGCCCGCCTGGGCCTCCATGTGGTCGGTCACCACCTCGGTGACCTTGCTCGTGGTGACCACCGCGGCGAAGACCGCGGCGATCAGCACGCCGACGATGATCCCGATCTTCATCGGGTCAGCCCGCTTGCGTGAACTTGGTGACTCGCCACCCCGGGTTCGTCTTGACGACGGTGACCCGGACCTTGGGCCCGTCCGTCGGGACGTCGACCTCCATCGATCCGGCGAGCGAGGACGCGACCTGCGGCTCCCCGGAGACCCTGGTCGCGGTGATGTTCGCGGGCTCCACCGTGGTCAGTTCCCCGGCCAGGTATTCCTCGGTGGTGTACGGCTTCAGTCCGTTCAGCCACTGCTCGGTCGTCGTGCCGTCTGGATGGTTCGCCCATGCCGTCACCCACTCCTTGGCTACCCGGACCCCGTCCTGGTCGACCGGCGCGGAAGACGGCGGCGGCTGGGTGGTGATCCTCGGCGGCAGCGTCGACGTCACGGTCACCGGCGCCGCGACGCCCGGACGCGAGGTACTGGTCGCCGACGAACCCGGCCTGCCTGCCGTCTGCCCTGGTTTGTCGATGGCCTTGGGCAGCAGGATGCCCACGGCGGTGAGCACCACCGCGAGGATCACCAGCGTGCCGATGAGGTGGCGGGGCGAGCGCAGCGGCCAGCCCCACAGTCTGCGGTAGACCGCGGTGCGCCCGCGGTTGGTCCGGATCGGCATGGGTCACCGACCCACTGCGTGGTCTGTGTCGCGGACTTCCTCGCGGACCTCGAGCCCGCGCGAAGGGCGGTACAGCACGTAAACCGGCTTGCCCGCGACGACTTCCGGGTCGACGCGGCGCGGACGCGGTGTCGACGGTCCCGGTTGCACCGGCACGGCGCCAGAGTGGTCGGGCGTGGTGTAGCCGCCGCCCGCGGTGTTCATCCGCGACGGCACCACGACCGGCTCCGGTTCGTCGCTCCAGCGCCGGTCGGCGACCGGCGAGGTGTCGACCCGGCGGCTCGGTACCTGGATGGGGCTCCGCCCGCCCGAGGTGAACATGGAGTCGCCCGGATTGCCCGCGGACGGGTTGTACTGGCCGAACACCGGAATACCGCCGCCACCACCGGTGGGAAGCGCGGCCGTGCCGCCACCGCCGCCGACGGCGCCGGGCCACGGCGCTCCCGACCAGGCCGCGGCGGGCCGGATCGCGCCGGAGCCGTTGTCGAGCCGCTGGGAGCTGGCGAAGATCGTCGCTTCGGGCCGGAACCGGCCGCCGCCGACCGTCGCGCCCACGGGACCGCGGAGGTCGCCGTCGACCACATCGTCGGTGTCGCGGACGTTCTGCCAGAACGCGTCCTGCGGGGTCGGTTCGTTGTTCTTCTTGCGGAAGCGGGAAAAGAGGCCGCCGCGGGGCGAGGGCACCGCGCCGCCGACCATGCCGACGGACATCTCGACCATCTGCCACAACCGCCGCACGGGGCGGCCGATCATGAACAGCAACACGGTGATGATGCCCGCGAGCGCCATCTTCGTCAGCAGGGAAAGCGAGTTCCCCGCGGTGAAGATCGCCTCGAGCAGAAGCGTGTGCACGCCCGCCAGCACGGAAAGCACCATGAGGTTGAAGGCGACCGCGCCGACGACCTTGAGAATGCGCTGCATGATCTGCGGCTGGAGCAGCGCGATCAGCCCGATCAGCGGGGCCGTCAGGACGAAGATCCTGATCAGCACCTGCGCGAGCAGCACCGTGGCCTTGGCCAGCAACTGGAACAGCGAGTAGAAGATGCCCTGGCCGAGGGAAAGGAAACCGGCGCCGACACGGCTGCCGTCCTCACCCGTGAAATAGCCCGTCGCCGGGCCGAGTTTGGTGGAGATGTCCTTGAACGCCGCCTTCTTGGAGTCGACCAGCGCGGCGTCGGCGTCGCCGCCCTGCTGGATCTGGCCCCAGGTGAAGGCACGCGCGTCCAAGAGGGCCGGGCCGTACTGGATGGCCTGCGGCGAATCCGGGCTGCCGAACTCCCCGCGGAGCCAGTTGTCGTAGACGACCCGGCAGTGCAGTTCGGTCGGGACCCGGTCCCACGGCTGACGGGCGGCGACGGCCTCCGGGGTCGCCTGACACGGTTGCGCCGAGGGCGGTGGTGCCTGGGTCGGCGGCGGCGTCTTGGGCTCGTCGATGAAGCCGGCCTGGATGTTGGTTGTGGTCTGCACGATCGCGTTGTCGATCGGATCGAGGAAACGCAGCAGTGCCAACGAAGACGCGGCCAGCCAGACCGCGGCGAGCCCGTACAGGGCCCGTTTGCTGACCGCCGCGAGATCGCCGCGCCAGATGTTGCGGAACAACATGATCGACATGATCAGCGCGGCGAGGCCGAACAACTGGGCGTAGATGTTGTTGTAGACCTTCTCCGCCCCGGCCTTGACGGCGTTGTACAGCGGGCTGAGCAGGCTGCCCTGCAAGACGGTGTAGTGCAGCGAGTTCGTGGCACCGACGATGTTCTTGCCGATGTTGAACAGCTGGTTGCCCGCCCAGGTGTCGATCGTCGAGTTCGGCGAGGTGATCCCGGCCAGCGGGCCGCAGTCGGTTTCGAACGTGTCCCAGACGTGCCCCGCGTACCCGTAGACGTTGTACGGGCTGCCGCCTTCACCGCGTGCTGTCGCGGGCGGGTCGAGCGCGCCGACCATGCCGGCGCCGGGCCGTTCCGGGTTCGGTGCCTCACCACAGGCGGCGGCCGAAGCCGCCGGAGCGGTCGCCACGGCCTGGAGGCCCAGGATCACCATGACGACGAACATCGTCGCGCGACGGCTGGGTCTGGTCTTGCCGGGCCGCGGCCCCTCTTTGAGGCGGCGGCGCAGCGCGTGCCAGCCGGCGGCGAACGCGAGCACGCACGCCAGCGTGATCACCGTGTTCATGCGGCATCCCTGCCGGTGCCGCCCTTGCCGGCGCGCGCGTGCTGCTCGCCCTGGCTCCCGTTCCCGTTATGTCCATTTTGGACCGCGCCTTGCACTTCCCCGGTCTCGGCCGCCAACGGGTCCGGGGCGCCGAGCAGTTGCTCCTCGGTCAGCCCGACCTCGAGTTCGGCCGCGAGTTCGAGATCCTCTTCGAGCTCGAAGTCGTCTTCCTCCGGCGGCGAAGCGACGAACTGCTTCTCCTGCGGGACGGCGAGTTCGTTGCCCGGCCGCGACGGTTTGGCGTCGGGCGAACCCGGCGTGGTGTCCATGACCCGGCGCAGGTGCTCCAGGTGCGGGCCGGAGAAGTCGACGCGGATCCGCTCCACGCCGCCGGCGCCGTCACCGAAGATGAACTGCCGGGGCTCGACGTCCCGCTGGAGATCGCGGGACGAGCCGGGACGGCGGCCCAGCGCCGCGACGACCTGCTCGTAGCCGACGCCGACCGGGACCTTCAGCAGGCGCAGCGCGTCGGCCTGGGCGTCGTCGTCGTCGAGACGCCCGACGAACACCGAGTCCAGCAGCGCCACGAAACCCTGGATCTTCAGGAAGTCCGCGGGGATCTGCGAGGACAGCAGCACGCGGACGTTCCACTTACGCGAGTCACGTGCGAAGCGGTTCATCAGCACGCGACCGGTCGGGACCTCGGACAGGAAGAACGCCTCGTCGATCCAGACGCCCTTGCGCAGCTCCTTCGGCTTCTCGTACACCGACCGCTGCGTCAGCCACGCGGCGAGGTTCAGCATCTCGACGCCGAGCGATTCCGCGTCCGTCCAGTACTCGCGCGGGACGCCGTCCTTGGGCAGGGTCAGGCCCGCCATGGTCAGCACGGTCATCCGGTCGTCGCGGGTCTCGGCGTACGGGTCCGCGTCGGTCTCCGGGATGAGCAGCGCCATCCGCTCGCGCATCTCGTCGAGGAAGTCCGCGACGACGACGGCGTGCTCGTGGTGCTCGCTGGAGTCCCGGCGCAGCGCGTCGATGACCTGGCCGGGGTCGGCTTCGAACCGGCCACCGACCGCGCGGACGGCGCGCAGCAACACGATCCGGGTCTGCGCCATCCGCGAGACCTCGTACGGCAGGACACCGGTGAGGACATCGAGCACCAGACGGCGGCGCGTCGCACCCGCGAGGGCCTTCTCCCGCCGCCACGAACGCTCGGGGTCTTCCTCGTCCATGAAGTGCTCGATCTGCGGCTCGGCGACCACCCGGTACGGGTTGAGGATGCCGGGCTGCGCGTTGAGCAGGTTGATGTTCCGCGCGTACGGCCGCAGTTCGGGCAGATCGCACAGGCGCGACAGCGGGCCCGACGGGTCGAGGATCGTCCAGTGCGCGCCCGCGCGGAGCGTCTTGTAGACGATGCCGCCGCCGAGGAACGACTTACCGCCACCGAGACCGGCGACCATCGCGGTCAGACCGGAGCCGTCGCGGATCTCCTGCGCCATCCACGGGTCCCAGGCCACCGGGCGCCGCGTCGCGGTCACCGTCTCGCCGAGCAGGATGCCGCGGCGGTCGCCCACCTCGGCCGTCGCAGTCGGCACCGACGACGCCGCCCACACGACCGAACCGCGCCGCATGTACGCCGCCGAAGCCAGCGGCTCACCGGGGATGAACTCCCTGGCCAGCGCGTACTGGGCTTCGGGATGCTCGACGGCGATCTTCGGCTTGTAGAGGTCGAGGAGCTGCTGGGCCAGGCGCAGCGCGTCCCGCTCCGTCGGCCCGGACACCGCCAGCCGCCACCACGAACGCACCCGGGTGGCCAGCGCGGTGAAGCCCGACGTCATCTCGTCGTCGATCTCCAGCACCCGGCCCGCCTGGCGCGCCAGCGACTGCGGCGGCTCCAGCTCGTGCTCGTCGGTGTAGTGCTTGACCTGCGAACGCACCTTGTTCATCTGGCGCTGCAGCTCACCGGCGACCTCTTCGGGCCGCCGGACGTAGATCCGCGCGGACACCTC
Organism: Amycolatopsis sp. NPDC052450; assembly: GCF_044547565.1. Lineage (NCBI taxonomy): Bacteria > Bacillati > Actinomycetota > Actinomycetes > Pseudonocardiales > Pseudonocardiaceae > Amycolatopsis > Amycolatopsis sp. NPDC052450. The sequence goes on from NZ_JBIUAQ010000035.1 coordinate 61,192, forward strand.
GACCGCGGCGGGCAGCCGGTCCGCGTGCTGGATCCACGGGTCGTCGACCTCGGGGATCTGGAGACCGTGCATCTGGCCGACGGTGAGGACGGCGAGATGCCGCGAGACCCCGGCGTTCGACCCGGTGCGGCCGCGGACGGTGACCGTCGGCGCGTACGGCTCGGCGTGGAAATCCGCCGCGTCGGTGAAGCTGGCGAGATCCTCGGGCTCCCAGGCGGCGCCGGGGACCGCGGGCATGTTGCGCGGCGCGGGCAGGCCCAGCGAGCACGAGCGGTGCATCAGCCAGGACATCTCCTCGGCGTGCACCGGACGGCCTTCGAGCCCGGCGGAGCCGATCACCTGGTCGAGGTGCTCGACCTCGGAATCGAGCGCGGCCAGCTCGGCGTCGACGGCCTCGGGCAGGATCTTGCGCAGCACCGGGGCGGCGCTCTCGACCGCGCGGTCGATCATCCGCCTGGTCTGCACCTGGACGCCGAGATAGACCTCTTTTTCCGCCATCGAACGGCCCATCAGCTGCTGCTGCTCGCCGATGAGGTAGTCGTCGAAGGACAACGCGCCCTGCACGTCCTGGGGACGGCCGACGGCGTTGTGCACGTGGGCTTCGGCCCACATGCGGATCGGGTACGGCCGGTTGGTCACACGCAGGTGCAGCCAGCGGCCCTGAAGCTCCGCGTACTGCCCGGCGATGGCCGCGATCAGGTCGCGGCGCTGCGAATCCGACCGGAACGACCAGCGCTGCGGCGCGAGCCGATACCAGGCGTAGACCTCATAACCGGTGCGTAACAGGTGCCCGTCGATGCTTCGCGCCGCGATCGACGGGGTATAGGTGGGGATGGCCGCCTCGCCGGGCAGCCGCCTTCCCTTGCCGGCCTTCTTGGGCTGCGCGGAGCGGACCTGCTGGGGCGGGTTCCAGGCCCCTTGCTGCAGATCTCGATCACGTTTTCCTCGGCTTCCGCCGCGACCGAACAACGACTACCTCCCGGCCCGAGCCGCAGGGCGGCTCCGACGCGCTCGTGGTGTTCCCTGAGCTCCGGCGCCGCCGCCGTAGCCGTGCTGCTGGTACTGCCGTCTCCTGCGCTGCTTCGGTAGCGGGCGGGTCGCCCGTACCCGGACGCGGGACGCACTGGCGGCGCCCCCCGTGCCCGTGGTCCGTTCTCTAGGGGTGTTGAGCTCTTTCGCCGCCATCCCGGCCACGGCGCCGAGTGGGCGCTCGTGACTGATCTTGGACGTGATCAATCTGGTGATCACAATTGTGGCGACGAAGGCCCAGGCGGTCGAGAAGAACCCGAAGCTCCAGCCCGCCCACCGTTCGACGGTGAGCACGAGCAGGAAGACCGGGATACCGACGAGCCACGCGACGTAGCGGGCTCTCCAGGGAAAAGTCGCTTTCGGCGGGCCGAGCCACACGGCATCGACCCGGTAAACCTCGTCATCGGTGCGGATACGCAACGCGAGCCCTGCCTCAGCCCGTGAAGAGGCCGGCGATCCACTGGCCCACGTTGACTCCGGCACCGCTCACCGCGAGGCCGATGATCGCCAGCGCGATCACCACACCGGCGAGTCGGCGCATGACACCGGCGTTGTCTCCCTTGCCACCGCCCAGCCACAGCAGGAGGAGCGCGACGGCCAGCAGCACCAGGGGGATGATGTTGTCGATCAGCCAGGTGCGGACGTTGCCGGTGCCGAGCTCGCCGGCGGCCAGCGTGTCGAGGGTGGTCATGGTCATCATCGCATTACTCCCGGTGCGCGGAGAGGGGGTTCGCGCGGTTCTGGCTCGGTGGTGCTTCGAACATCATGGCGTCACGAGGCGTAGTGGTCAAAGCGCGCTCTGTAGATATCGATTTATCCACTGATCACAGAGCGAGGCACAGCACCACGACCATCCTCGGTCTCCATCATCGTTGCAAGGGTCGTCTGGTTTAACCCCGGCCACCCGTATTTCGCAGTGTGCTGACGGCCTCACTCGGTTGCGAGGCATCTTGCTCACTGTGAGTACGGGTCGGTCGCGGAGAATCGGGCCTCGACCAGTGTGACATGACTCGTTCGGTGGCTTCTCCCGAGTCCGCTGGGTGAGCACGCATTCGACAAAAATCATGAGTGACGATCAAGCGAAAGTCACACGTCCGTTACCCAAAGCGAAAACAGGGCGGGCATTTTCACTACATAGCGTAATTATCTGCCGGTAGAGAACACATTCGCGGGAAAAGCCCCGGCTTCGACGGCCTTGCGGCTCAAAGGCCCGCACAGCTCGTGAAGACGCTTGGTCTTCTCCTCGCCGAGATGCTCCCAAGGCCCCGCCGACGCCGCGTTCGTCGCGACTTCGAGCCGCTCGCGAAGATCGTTCCCGGCCTCGGTCAGACCGCCCTCGGCGTCCAGGATGCCCTGCTCGCGGAGCTTGGCGGCCGCGCCGTCCCACTGCTCGTCGGTCCAGCCGCGGGACGCCTTGGCGGCGGCGGGCAGGAAACCCTTGCCGGTGGCGGTGTGCGTGACGAGGGCGGCGAGCCCGTCGAGACCGTTGACGACCAGCGCGGCGATGTGGCCGTCACCGCGATGCTCACGCAACAGGGTGATGGCGTGCCAGAGCACGAGATGCGGCTCGCCGGGCCAGTCGAGACCCGCGTGCCCGGCGTACAGCGGCCTGCCGTCGAGCTGGCAGCCCCCGGTCGCCTCGCGAGCCAGCTCGGCCGCCTCGGCGACCTCTTCGGAACCGAGAGTCTCCTTGCCGAGCAGCCTGGTCAACGCCGCGTCGACGGCCTCGAAGCGGGCCTCGATGATCCTGTCCGGGCCGGCCAGCGTCCACGCGCGCGGGATGTAGCGGGCGACCAGTTCGGGATTGAAGTTGTGGAAAGTGGCCGCGACCACGGCGGCACTCACCGCGCCCATGGGCGCCGCGCGGCCCGCGAAATAGGTCATGCGCCCCGGCCGGAGGCCCGCGTCGGTGAGCGCGGCTTCCGTCTCGGGAGCGAAGTAGGTAAGGGAATGCAATACATCGAACGTCCCGCGGAACCGTCCCGTGACCCGACTCGCTTCGCCCATGAGGGAAGCCTACCGGCAAGTAGGCGTGAGGCGCAGCGTCCGAAGGGCTGCGGCGGGGTTGGGGTGGGAGCAAGGGACCATTGCTATCACTTCGCAGGTGGGGCGGGTCGGGGTGGGGGGGGGGGGGGGGGGGGGGGGGGCGCCGAGAGCACCACCCCAACAACCACCAACCCCAACCACCTCGCCTCACTGCTCACCGCGGCCGGAAGTCCGTGAAGGGCCCCTTCCCTACCTTGAGGGTAGGTAAGGGGGCCTTCACGGACTTTCCTACTCATCCCAGGCCTGACTGAAGTCCGTGAAGGACTCCTTGAGGGACTCTGGGTCCCTCAAGGAGTCCTTCACGGACTTCGCGGCCAGGTTCCAGTGTCAGGAAAGGGTCGTTCAGGACGAAAAACGTCCTGAACGACCCTTTCCTGACATCCCAGCACAGCCCAGCGCGGGGCCCAAGAAAAAGAAGTACGGACGAGCCGGCGTGTAAGCCGGATCCTGTCCTCGCCTCGCCTTGCGGCTGAGCGAGTGGCGGCCATCCATCTAGGCCCGCCGTCGCCGACGGGCTCGAGCGGCCTACCCGCAGGCTCGGGCGGGCAGCCCTCGATCGCCTGCGCAGGAGCCTCGCGGCTCCCTCTTGACCTTGCTCCGGGTGGGGTTTACCTAGCCGTCCTGGTCACCCAGGACGCTGGTGGTCTCTTACACCACCGTTTCACCCTTACCTCCGCCCGCGAAGCGCACGGAGGCGGTCTGTTTTCTGTGGCACTGTCCCGCGGGTCGCCCCGGGTTGCCGTTAACAACCACCCTGCCCTGTGGAGTCCGGACTTTCCTCGAACCGGTCTCCCGGCTCGCGGCCGCCCCGCCGACTCGTCCGTCGGCGAATCCTACTGCACGGGCACGGGGAGGCAGTTCAGGTTGCGTTGCCCGTCGGGTTTGACGACGAACCACAGGTGGTCGGTGCCCTGGCCGGTCCATTCGCCGGGGCGAGCGTTGGCGAACTTGTAGAGGGGCCTGCCCGCCAAGGTCACCTGTTCGGCGCCTTCGGGGCGTTTGATGGTGTCGACGAGGGCCGGGTCGATGCCGGTCACCAGCGGCGTGCCGGTGGTGGTGACGGGGGTCCACACGACGGCGCAGTCCCCGAGGCACGCCGAGCGGGCCTTGTTCGGGTTGTCGCGTTCGTAGCGGAAGAGGACGGCACCGGTTTCGTCGAGGATGGCCTGACCCATCCGTGTCATGTAGACGGCGGTGAGCCGCGTGCCGGACGGAGTGTCCACGGGAGAGCTGGGCCGCGCGGTGCGGGGCGACGGGACACGCGGGCTGGGGAGGGCTTCGGTCACCGGCGCGCTCGCCGTCCGCGACACGGGATCACCCGCCTGCCACCACATCGCGGCGCCCACGACGAGCGCCGCGATGACGACGAGCATGGTCAACCGTGATCGGCGCATCGGGCGTCTCCGTTTCTTCCTGCGGGTCGACGGGGTTCTGCTCCGCGATCTCGTTGGTCCAATGGAGGACGCCGGACGGGCTGTCGAGGCCGACGACGCCGACGAGGCGTCCCTTGCGGACGAAGCCGGTGACGGGCCGTTCGCCACCGACGGGCGAGGCGAGCGCGACGGTGTCGGTGCCGAGCTTCGGGATGCCGCCCGCTTGGATGCGCATGCCGTGCTGTTCGGACCAGAACCGCGGCACCGGCGCGAAGGGCCGCGAAGCCTGCGGGCCGGCGAGGAGGTTCTCGGCGGCCGCGCGCCCCATCTCGACGGCGTTGAGCCAGTGTTCGACCCGTCTCGGCGTCTCGTCGAACCGCAGGTTCGGCCATTGCGCGACATCGCCCGCGGCGACGATGTTGTCCATCCCCAGCACATGACACGTGGGCGAGCAGACGACGCCGTCGTCGAGCGGCAGCTTCGAGCCGCGCAGCCACGAGATCGAGGGCACGGTCCCGACGGCCACGACGACACACGAGACGTCCAGGATCCAGCCGTCGGACGAGTGCAGCCGCAGGCCGTTCGCCGTGGTCCGCCAGTCGTCGATGGACGCGCCCAGCGCCAGCCGCACGCCCCGCGACCGGTGCAGCGCCGAGAGCTTCTGCCCGATGTGCTTGCCGACGACCTCGCCGAGCAGGGCCGCCGACCGGCCGATGATGGTGACCTCGCGGCCGATCTCGCGCAGGCTCGCGGCGACCTCGCAGCCGATGAACCCGCTGCCCAGCACCGCGACGGGCCCGTTGTCGGCGGCGAGGTTGTCGCGCAGTTCCGCGGCGTCGGCCAGTGTCCGGACGACGACCACCCGCGGATGTCCGTGCGGCACACCGGAAAGCCGCCTCGGTTCGACGCCGCTGGCGATGACGAGCCCGTCGTACGGGAGCTCCTCCGCCCCGGGCAGGTGGACGATCTGGCGGCCGGGCCGCAAATGTGTCGCCGGGGTGTTGAACCGCCATTCGGCGTCGATCTCGCCGGGCCGCGCGAGCATCATCTCCGCCGGTCCGGTGGCGCCGGTCAGCAGCTGCTTGGACAGCGCGGGCCGGTGATACGGCAGTTCGGGCTCGTTGCCGACGATGACCAGTTCGCCGTCGAACCGCAGTTCCCGCAACCGTTCCGCGCACCGCAGCCCGGCGAGCCCGCCGCCGATCACGACTATCCGTTCGCTCATCGTCCCGCCCCTTGCAGTCGGATCGCGCGCATCGGACAGGCTCGGGCCGCGGCCTGGACCAGCGGCACCTGTTTGGCGCCGGGTTTCCGGAGGTAGCGCAGCTGACCGTCGCCCTGTAACTGGAAGACCTGCGGAGCTTCGGCCTGGCAGATGGCGTAGCGGTGGCATTTCTTGTCGTCGACGGAGATCCGGACCCGTTCGGCCCGGCCGGTTTCGCCTTCGAGCAGTCCCAGCCGGACCAGCGTCCGCGGCGGGAGGACACGGAGCACGGTGAGCACGACGGCGGGGGTGAGCACGGTGATCCCGCCGAGCCAGACGGCCGCGAGCTGCCCGTTCGCGGACGCGCCGAGCCAGGAATGGATCGCCAGCAGCCCGACCGCGAAGTAGCCGGCCTGGTGGAACCGCTGCCCGCCGCGGCCGTTCGCCCGGCGCCCCAGGGCGGCGGTGACCGAGACGGCGATGAACAGTTCCAGCCCGACGACGCCCGCCGCGTGCCGCGCGACCCCGCCGCCGGCGAACGGGATCAGCAGCGCGAGCACGCCGAACGAGTCGTCGTCGAGGAACAGATAGGACAGACCGTGGACGACACCGGTGGCGAGGCTGAACGTCGCGAGGACGACGTGACCGCCGCGCAGCGCCTCGTGGCCGGTGACGCGCCTGATCCAGCCGGTGGCGCTCAGCACGCCCCAAGCCAGCGTCAGGCACATCGTCACGTAGGCGAACCGGCCCGAAAGCGCGGCGATGTCCCGCACCCCGCTGTCGTGCGGCGAAGGGGCCGGGATGACCGCCAGGAGCGAGGCCGTCATGCTCGCCTGCCCGACGAGCCGAGCACCCGGACGAGCCCGAAGGTCGCTCCGCCGGCGATTCCCGCCATGAGCACGCCGAGCGCGATGTCGCCGCCGTCGAGTTCGTTGCCGCCGGTGGCCACGACCATCAGCGACGTGGTCTCGGCGATGCCGGTGCTTTCGAGCAGGGTCATATGCCGCATGACGGTGTCGACGGCGGTCTGCGCGAACGAACGCATCGCGTCGTCGCGGGTGGCGGCGCGGACCTGGGAGGCGAGCCCGAAAATGCTCCCGTGCGCGGCGCGGGCGCGATTGACGTAGAGGCGGTCGAAGTCGGCGCCGCCCGCCGCGGTGATCTCGCCGATCCAGGCGCGCTGTTCTTCGGTGGGCTCGGCGGGGAGTTCGACGCGGACCTTCGAGGCGAGTGTGCGGACCTGCGCGTCGAGACGGTCGTGATCCTCGGCGAGTTTGCGGCCGACCTCCCGCACGCGCTGCCCGCTTCCGCGCTGTTCCGCCTGACGGCTGACCGGGCCTTCCCACAAACCGGCTTGGCGTACTCGCACGAGCAGTTCCCGGTCATGGGCGTCGATTTCCGCGAAGGCACGGGCGGGCGTTCCCACCCATATCACCAAGCAGGCGATCACCACTCCGAGCAGTCGATAGATCATTTCACCCGTCCCCGTCATGGAAGTGCCTCACTGGAAGTACGGCGAACCGGAGCGGCCGGTTCGATCTCGGTACTCGCATCCAGTGTGACGTGCATCACACGACACATTTAGAACCGTTTCCCACTGGCATACGTACCGGCCGACTAATAGTGAACAAAGCACTACTGCACATGGCTCACGGCGATAGTCTGCGCTACGGTGTACGAACCTGTGAAATCCTCCACCGTTGGGGAGGTAGCGAACTTTATGGAAGCAGCGGGCAGAGAATGCCGGGTCGGCGGCGACCGTCGGCCGAACGAGCTTTCCGATGAGCTGATTTCGTTGCTGTACAAGGATTTCCGGGAGACTCTGTTCAATCAGGTGCTGTACCTGACGGGCCATGATCAACAATGGACGGAGGATGTCGTCCAGGAAACACTGATCCGCGCCTGGCAGCATTCCGACACGTTGAACCGCGAGCCGGGAATGCTGCGCGGCTGGCTGCTCACGGTCGCCAAGCGGATCGTGATCGACGGCTGGCGAAACCGGCGGGCGCGACCGCAGGAGGTGGAGCTGGACAGTTCCGAAAACGCCGAAACAGCGGACCGGACCGAACAGTCACTGTCCGCACTCGTCATTTCCGAAGCGCTACGATATCTGGACAGCAAATACCAGGCCGTCATCTACGAGACGTATCTGACCGGGCATACCGTCCGGGAGGCGGCGGTGATATTGGGAATCCCGGAGGGAACGGTCAAATCACGGCTGTACGCGGCCATGAGGACATTGCGACGGTCGTTAGGAGAACTGGGTTCGCGATGAGGAAGCGAAAGGTGAAACACACCGATGTGGCGGCGTACGTGCTCGGTGTGCTCGATCAGGCCGAGGCGTACGCCTTCGAAAAGCATGTGAAGGGCTGCGGGCGCTGCGGCCGCCAGGTCGCGGAATTCACGTCGGTGGAAGCCGCGCTGGCGAGGGCCGATCCGCGCGACCTGTCCCCCGTCGCCGCGCGACGCCACGGACGGCTGTCGATGATCGCGGCCAACCTCGTCGTGGTCTTCCTGGCGTGCGTCGTCGCGGCCTTGATGTCGTCGCAACGGTCGGCCCGGCGGGTCTCGTCGGATGCGGACATCTTGACCCCTGCTCCCCTCGACGACCAGCGATCACTCCCGATACCGCTTACGTTGAAGTAGTCTGCCGCAAGCCGACACGAAGGTCTCTACGGTGCATACCGAAGTAAATCCCGAGAGCCCCTTCGGCGGGCCTTCGGTACCGAAGCGCCGAGCCGCCGGGTTGCTGGGTCGAGACAGCGAACTCGACACGATCACCGGGCTGTTCCGGGCCGCCCTGCACGGCCGCGCGGTCAGCGCGGTGGTGGTCGGAGAGTTCGGCATGGGCAAGTCGTCGGTGCTGACAGCCGCCGGCGAACTCGCGAAAGCGGCGGGCTTCACCGTCGCGATCGCGACCGCGTCCCGGCTGGAGACGCAGCTGAGCGGCGGTGTCGGCCGCCAGCTCCTCGAAGCGCTCACCCACGCGCCCGCCGAACCCGGATCGCCGCGGCCGCGCACACCGCACGCGGCCGAGATCCTGCCGGACCGCCGCCCCCGGAACGAACAGGAACAGACGGAGGCGCTCGACGCCTTCTTCCGCACCGTCCGCCACGCCGCCGAACAGGGACCGGTCTTCCTCGGCATCGACAACATCCACCTCGCCGACCCGTGGTCGATGCGCTGTCTCGCCTACATCCGGCATCGCGTCGAGCAGCTGCCGGTGCTGGTCGTGCTGACCTCGCTGATCGGGCAGCTGCAAACCGGCGAGGTCGCCCTGCTGGAGATGTCCGGGTGCACGCCGGCGACGATCCGGCTGCGCGGGCTGGGCGCGGGGCACGTCGCCGAGTTCCTCCGCGTCTCCCCCGGACGGTTCGCCGAGGAATGCCGTGAGCTCACCGGCGGCAACCCGTTCCTGCTCAGCGCGCTGAGGCGCCGCCTGGTCCCCGGGATGGATCTGGACACCGCGGGGTCGGCGATGATCGGCGAGGTGCTGCGGGTGCGCATGCACGAGTACACCGCCGCGCCGAAGATGCTCGAAGCCGTCGCGATCCTCGGCGAGGACGCGAGCTTCGACCTGCTGGCACAACTCGCCGGGGTCGACGAGAGCACCGCGCTCGAGGCCATCGACACGATGGTGCGGGTGCATCTGCTGACCAACAGCCACCGGCCCGCGCTGTCCTACCGGTTCGTCCGCAACTCGGTGCTCGCCGACATGCCGCTCACCACCAGGGCGGTCAGCCAGTCGCGAGCCGCCAGGCTCCTGCACGACTCGGGTGCCGCGCCGGAGCGGGTCGGCGCGCATCTCCTGGAGGCGACCGCGATCAGGATCCCTTGGGCGGTCGACGTGCTGCGGCTGGCCGCGCGGCATTCGGTGGTCGAGGGCGACCCGGGACTGGCGGTGCGGTTCCTGTCGCGGGCCTTGGAAGAACGGCTCAGCGAACGCAAGCGGATGGCGATCCTGCTCCAGCTCGCGCACGCGGAGTTCCACTGCGACCCGGACCTCGCGCCCGCCCGCGTCCGCGAAGCCGTCGATCACATCGACGACCGCGAAACCGCCGCGTTCGTCGCGACGGCCATGATTCTTTCGCTGTGCTGCGGCCCGGACGCGCGGCTGGCGATCAACTCCGCCGGGCAGTTCGCCGCGCGGCTCGACGCGGGCGGGCCCGACGCCGTCTGGCCGTTGCTGTGCATGACCTATCTCGCCGAAGCGGGCAGCAGGCTCGGGCCGCCGCCGGACTTCCGCGACTTCGAGCGGCAGTGGGCACCGCTGAACGATCCCGCCGCGCGACAGAGCCGATCCGGGTTGCTCGCGCTCGACACGGTGCGGAGCGGGAAGTCCTCGGCGAACGCCGTCCGGTATTTCGGGGAGGCGCTGTCCGGCGAACAACCCGAACTGTTCGAACAGCCCTACTTCTTCACGCTCGCGACGGCCGCGCTCGCCGACGAGCCCGCGCTCACCGACCGGCTCTGCCAGGTGCTCGACACCCAACGCCTGCCTTGGGACTTCCATGTGCCGAAGGGGGCGCTCGCCACGCTCGCCCGCGGGATCGCCCTGCAAGCGGGCGGCGACCTGGTGCGGGCGAGTGTCCACTACGAATCCCTGGTGCGGCAGTTCGACGAACGCGGCGTCACCGGTCATTGCCCGATCGCGGTGCTGTGCGCGGCGAGACTGATCGAGGTCTCGGTCGACCTCGGCCGCCACGACGTCGCGAACGCGGTGCTGGACAAGCTGGATTTCGGGGCCACCCAAGCACTTTTCACGCACAACTACCTGCTCTACGCCCGCGGCAGGCTCCGGGCGGCCACCGGCGAGCCCGAACTCGGTTACGAAGACCTGCGCGGCTGCGGCCGCCGTCTCGAACACCACGGCATGCGCTTCCCCGGGTTCGCCCCCTGGCGGGCGCACGCCGCCCGCACCGCGCTGGCGCTCGGGCGCACCGACGCGGCGGCCCGGCTCGCCGAGGAGGACCTCGACGCCGCGGAACGCTGGGGAGCGCCGCGGATCCTCGGCGGCGCGCTGACCACGGCGGGCCTCGTCCGCGACGACAGTCTCGGCGAGGAGGCGGAACGCCTGCTCGGCAAGGCCGTCGACGTCCTCAGCGGGTCGACGGCGAAGCTGGCGCTGGCCGAGGCGCTGACCGAACTCGGCGTGCTGCAGGCCCGGCACGGGCAGGCCGAGAAGGCGGTCGGCACACTGCGGCCGGCGGTGCGGTCGAGCAAGCACTGCGGGGCCCGGCCGCTCGAGCGGCGGGCCACCGAGGCGCTGCGGAGCGCGCGAACGAGCCTCGCGACGGCGAAGGACAACGAACACGGCCTCACCAAACAGGAGTACCGCGTCGCGCTGATGGCCGCACAGGGTCTCACCAACCGGGAGATCGCCGAGTCGCTGCACCTGACCCGCCGCACCGTCGAACTCCATTTGTCCGGGGCGTACCGCAAACTGGAGATCACCGGACGACCCGAATTGTGTTCCGCGCTCGGCCGTTCCCAGCGCGTGGACGGTGATTGACGGTTTCCGGGGGCGGCGGGTTCACTCCGCGACATGCCGGGAATCGAATCCGAACCACTCAAATTCGCCTATTGGGTCCCCAATGTGAGCGGCGGCCTGGTCACGAGCGACATCGAGCAGCGCACCGACTGGGGATACGAGTACAACCGGGATCTCGCCGTCCTCGCGGAGAACAGCGGGTTCGAATACGCGCTGAGCCAGGTCCGCTACACGGCCAGCTATGGTGCCGCCTACCAGCACGAATCGACCGGATTCAGCCTCGCGCTGCTGCTCGCGACGCAGCGGCTGAAGGTGATCGCGGCGATCCACCCCGGACTGTGGCATCCCGGGGTGCTCGCGAAGTTCATCGCCAGCGCGGACGTGATCTCCGGCGGCCGCGCGGCGGTCAACGTGGTCAGCGGCTGGTTCAAGGACGAATTCACGAACCTCGGTGAACCGTGGCTGGAACACGACGAACGATACCGTCGTTCGGAGGAGTTCATTCGCGTACTGAAGGAACTCTGGACGAGCGACCACGCCGAATTCGCCGGCGATTTCTACCGGATCCACGATTTCGACATCAAACCCAAACCGGTCGGCCGACCGCATCCGGAGATCTTCCAGGGCGGCAACTCCACGGCGGCGCGGAAGCTCGCGGGCCGGGTGTCCGACTGGTACTTCAGCAACGGCAAGGACTTCGACGGTTTCAGCGAGCAGGTCGAGGAGGTCCGCGGGTACGCGGCCCAGAACGACCACGCCGTCCGCTTCGGGCTCAACGGCTTCCTGATCGCGCGGGAGACCGAGAGCGAGGCGAAGGCCGTGCTGCGCGAGATCGTCGAGAAGGCGAACTCGGACGCCGTCGAGGGCTTCCGCAACGCCGTCAAACAGGCGGGAGGCTCCACTTCGGACAAGAAGGGGATGTGGGCCGACTCGGAGTTCAAGGATCTGGTGCAGTACAACGACGGCTTCCGCACCGGGCTGATCGGCACGCCGGAGCAGATCGCGGACCGGGCCATCGAGTACAAGAAGCGCGGGGCGAACCTGCTGCTGCTCGGCTTCCTGCACTACCTGGAGGACGTCGAGCACTTCGGGAAGCACGTACTGCCGGTGATCCGGGCGAAGGAAGCGGACCTGGAACGAGGCGCCGCCACTCCCGAACCCCTCGTCACTTCCGCCCCCTGACCCCTGACCCCTACGCAATTCGGCACCTGATTGCGATCGTTGCGCTTGGCAAGGATCGCAATCAGGTGCCGAATTGCGGGGGTTTACGGCAGGTAGACGGTCTGGCCGGGGTGCATGGTCGGGCCGCAGTCCTTGAGCGGGCCACCGAAGCGCGCCGCCTCGACGTCCGGCAGGGTCTTCGCGGCGTACTCCTGGACGGCCTTCAGCTTCTCGGGGCTGGAGACGGCGTCCTTGCGCACGAAGTCACCGTTGCGCGGCCCGCTGCCCGGATACACGAAGATCGGCTCGTAGTCGCGGTCGATCCGCGGGTCGACCGTGATGCCGTTGCCCGCGGCCCACGGGCCCCACGAGTGGATGAAGGTCGGCTTGACCTTCTCGAACACGTAGTCGCGCAGCCCCGGCAGGTCGCCGTTCTTGAGGAAGTCCGCGACGTCCGCCTCGACCAGCCCGGCCATGTCGACCAGGTGCAGGCGGCTGGTCATCGACGAACCGCCGAGGTCGGGCAGCAGCAGCGACGCCTGCTGGAGGCCGAGGATGTCGGCCATGGTGTTGAAGCCGCGGCCGAAACGGTCGGCGATGAGGCACGCGGGCACCGTCGGGACCTCTTGGAACTTCTTCGACGCCGACGCGAAGCCCATCCCGGACGGGATCGCGGCGGCGACCAGCACGAGCACCACGACGGTCCGGAGCACGGCACGCGACCGGCGCAGCAGTTCGCCCGCGGCCAGCGTTCCCGCCAGCACGGCGAGGATCCAGATCGGGGTCGCGAACCGGTGCTGGCCCATCCAGTCCGGGACCATCACGCCGTACGCGACGATGCCCAGCGCCAGCGGCACCAGCAGCGCGATCAGCGCGCGCCGCCACTCCGCGCGGATCAGCGCGTAGCCGATGGTCAGCGCCAGCAGGATCGTCCCGGCGATACCGGCGTAGCCGACCAGCTCGAACGGCTGCTTCAGCGCCGAGAGCCCGGGCAGGCCCTGCCCCTTCGCGATGGACGGGTTCGCCAGCAGCCTGCCGAACTCCGTGATCCGCCAGGCCAGATACGCCCCGAACGGGATCGCGAACGCGACCACCGACACCACGACCAGTTTGACGCTCTGCCCCAGCAGCGGCTTCCGCAGCTGGAAAAGGACGACGAGCGGGTACGCGCCACCGTAGATCAGGCCCTCGGGGCGGGTCAGCGCGGCGAACGCGACCAGCACCCCGGACCAGATGGCGACCTTCGCGGTGAGCACGGTGTCCTTGCGCACGGCCACGAACAGCAGCGCGGCGAGCCAGGCGACGGCCATCCCGAACAGGGAGTTCTCCAGACCGGAGATCGTCCAGATGACGAACGACGGGATCGCGGCCAGCGTCAGCCCGACGACCAGCGTCGCCAGCCAGGCGAAGCGCGCGAAGATCTGCTTCGCCACGATGTGGCACGCGGCCAGCGTCCCGGCGGTGAACAGGAGCCCCAGCAGCTTCGGGAACAGGACGTAGTCCGGGAGACCGAACAGCATTCCGCTGTCGAAGACGCCGACGAGCTTGCCGAGCACCAGCGCCACCAGCCACGTCGAGTTCGACCAGCCCTCGACCGACGGCTGCCCTTGCTGCAGCACCGGCCCGAGCCCGTCGGCGAAGCTACGCGCGTACGAGAAGGTGATGGCCGCGTCGTCGACGATCCAGTGGCCATAGAGGGTGGCGTGCCAGGCGACGGCCGCGACACCGGCGAGCACCGCCAGGTACGGCGCGACACGGGCGGCCAGGCCACGACGGGCCGGCGTCTCCGCCGGGTCGGGCACGCCTTGTTCGGAAGCTTCGCTGAGTGCGCTCGCCGTCATGTCCCCGTCTTTGCCTTTTCGCTCACGTGCCGTCGCCGAAACTGTAGCCAATACCCCATCGGCCGTCTTCGACACGTCATATCCAGGCGTGATCCGCGCCACACCTTCCCGATCAGGAGCGTGTGGCTCGAACTGAGGTCGGCCGGTTGAGCGAGGAAACGTGCGCGCGCTTTCTGGCAGATGCCGCGGCCCGGCTACGGAAATCCGAAAGCGCGCTTCAAGAGACACCGATCAGGAAAGATGCGAGATGTCGTTCACCAAGCGCACCGACGCGTTGCCGTCCGGGTAGAACTCGACGATCGAGAGCGACGCCAGGTCCAGATGCAGGCGGAACAGCAGCGAGGGCCCGGCGTCCAGGCCCATCCGCAGCAGGGCCTTGATCGGCGTGACATGGCTGACCAGCACGAGCGTCCGCCCGCCGTACTTCGCGATCAGTTCGTCGCGGGCCTTGCGGACCCGCCGGTGCACGCCGTCGAAGCTTTCGCCGCCCGGCGCCGCGATCGAGGTGTCGGAAAGCCAGCTGGTCTGGAATTCGGGGTCGCGCTCCATCGCCTCTGTGAAGGTGAGGCCTTCCCAGTCGCCGAAGTCGGTCTCGATCAGCCCCGGGTGGGTCTCGACCCGGCCGCCGAGCGCGTCCGCGATCGCCTGCGCGGTCTGCTGGGTGCGGATCAGCGGCGAGGCGATGATCGGCGCGGCCTCGCCGTCGACGACCAGGCCCTCCATCGCGCCGAGCCGTTTCGCGGCGGCGGCCGCCTGCTGTTTGCCGTGCTCGGTGAGGGGCACGTCGCCGCGGCCGGAGTAGCGCTTCTCGACCGACATCGCCGTCTGGCCGTGGCGCACGAGGAGCAGCTTGGTCGGCGTCCCGGTCGCGCCGGTCCAGCCAGCCGGGCTGACCCTGTCCTGCTTCACGGTCTTCGGTGCTTCCGGCCGCTTCTCGGCCTCACGGCCGGCGTCCATCGCCTCGTTCGCGAGCCCGTCCGCGTGGGAGTTCTCCGCGCGCGGAATCCACTCGTAACGCACCCGGGAAAACCTGGCGGCCAGCTCCTTGGCCTCGGCGTTCAGCGGCTGCATCGACGGGTGCTTGACCTTCCAGCGCCCGGACATCTGTTCCACCACGAGCTTCGAGTCCATCCGGACGTCCACTGTGGACGCTCCGAGCTCGGCGGCCGCGGCGAGCCCGGCGATCAGGCCGGAGTACTCGGCGACGTTGTTGGTCGCGATGCCGACGTACGCCTTGCGCTCGGCGAGCACCTCGCCGGTGGCCGCGTCCTTGACGACCGCGCCGTATCCGGCGGGGCCGGGGTTGCCCCGCGAGCCACCGTCGGCCTCGACGAGTACGTGGTCGGTCACAGGCCGGACTCCAGTGTGCGCACCAGGATGGCGCCGCAGTTCTCGCACTGGATGACGTTGTCCTCGGGGGCGGCCTTGATCTCGGCGATCTCGCGGCGGTCGATGTCGAGCTGGCAGGCACCGCAGCGGCGGGACCGCAGCAGCGACGCGCCGATGCCCTTCTGTGCCCGGACCCGCTCGTAAAGCTTCATCAGGTCTTCAGGGAACCGCGGCAGGAGCTTGGCGCGGTCCTCGTCACGGCGCGCCGTCGTGGTGTCGAGGTCGGCGAACTGCTCGTCACGACGGCGGATGGCTTCGGCGACCTCGTTCTCGGCCTTGGCGACCTCCGCGCTGGTGCGCTGGGCGTCGAGTTCGAGCGCTTCGCGACGCTCCATCAGTTCGAGCAGGTCGTCCTCGAGCGCGGACTGGCGCCGGTTGAGGCTGTTCAGCTCGTGCTCGATGTCGGTCATCTGCTTCGCCGCGACGGAACCGGATTCGAGGAGCTTGCGGTCGCGGTCTCCGCGAGCACGCACCGACTCGATCTCCTTCTCCTGCCGGGCGATCTCGCGGTCGAGGTCGGACGCCGCGGTCTGGACCGAGACCAGCGCGTCACGTCGTTCGCGCACCGTCTTCTCGCCCGCGTCGATCTCGGCGATCTCCGGCAGGGTGCGGCGGCGGTGGGCGGTACGCGAGAGTTCGGCGTCCACCTTCGCGAGTTCGAGCAGCTTGCGCTGGACGGCGGGGTCGGCCTTCACGGTGCTCCTTGGATTCTTAGTGCGCGGTTCGGGTGGCCCGTAGCGTCCACGGGTCGGTGCACCTCGTGGAGACGTGAACGCCGACGTTACCCGCAAAGGCGGCCCGGACGACGGCCGAGGCTTGCTCGCACCACGGCCATTCGCTCGCCCAGTGTGTGACGCCGACCAGGGCGGGGACTTCCGCGATCTCGGCGAGGTGCTCACCGGCGGGATGATGCCGGAGATCGGCGGTGACGTACGCGTCGACACCGGCGGCGGTGGCGCGCTTGAGATAGCTGTCGCCGGAACCGCCGGAAACGGCGACGCGGCGGATGGGGCGGGCCGGGTCGCCCGCGCCGTAGACGCCGGGTTCCGTGCGGGGCAAGGCGTTCGCGACGCGTTCGACGAAGACGGAAAACGGTTCTGGCGTGCGCAGTTCACCGATGCGGCCGATGCCGGTGACGCCGTCCTCGCGGGGGTCGAGCGGGCCGAGGACGGTCAGGCCGATGGCGTCGGCGAGCGCGTCGGAGACGCCGGGTGACGCGGAATCGGCGTTGGTGTGCGCGCAGTAGAGCGCGACGCCCGCGCGGATGAGACGGTGCACGAGACGCCCTTTGGTGCTGTCGGCCGGGACACCGTGGACGCCGCGCAGCAACAGCGGGTGATGCGCGACGATCAGCCGCGCGCCGCCTTCGATGGCCTCCTCGACGGTCTCGTCGACCGGATCGACACAGAACAGCACCTTGTCCACGTTCTCGGCCGGGTCGCCGCAGACGAGACCGACGGCGTCCCACGATTCGGCGAGTTCGGGCGGGTACGCCTGCTCGAGGGCGGCGATGACTTCGGCTAGCGCGGGCACCCGGCGATTTTCGCATGTAGCGTTTCCGGGCATGCGACTTCGGGTGCTCTGTGCCGCTTTGTTGCTTCTCGTGGTGATACCCGCGCCGGCGTCGGCGTCTCCGGGACTCTGGAAGCTGACCGACCTCGCCGCTCAGCGCGTGCAAATCGCCGACAAGGTCGCGGCCGCGAAGTTCGGCACACCGTCGCCGATCGACGATCCGGTGCGCGAACAGCAGATCCTCGACTCGATGGCCGCGAAGGCGCCCGGCCTCGGTCTCGACGCGGACGGCGTGGTGCGGTTCTTCCGCGACCAGATCGAGGCGAACAAGGCCGTGCAGCGCGGCCTGTACGCGCGGTGGACCGAGCACCCGGACACGCGTCCGCCCGGACGACCCGACCTGGCGACCGAGGTGCGGCCGGTGATCGACCGGCTCAACGCGGGCCTGCTCGCCGAACTCGGCTCGACCCGGGACGCGCGGACGCGACGGTCGTGCGACATGCGGCTCGCGGGCACGGTGCGGCTGACCGACGCGCGGCGCGGGCTGGACCGGCTGCACTCGGTCGCGCTCGGGGAGTCCGTGCGGTCGGCCTGCTCGCGCCCTTGACCGCGGCGGTGGGAGCAAGGGACCTTTGCTATCGCTCGGGGCGCTGACCTGCGGAAATGGACCTTGGGTGTCGCGTTCCCGGCGGGGGTGTGTGGAAATAGGGACGTTGAGTGTCCCTATTTCCACACACCCTGTACTCCGCGTAGCGGTGCTGACTGACTGTGTGGATTTTGGTGCGTTGGATGACCTAAATCCACACAGTCGCCACCGAGGAGAGCAAGGGACCTTTGCTATCACTTGGGCCGCCGCGTGTTGCGAAAGCCACTTTCGCAACGTTGAAGGTTGCGAAAGTGGCTTTCGCAACCTCCCGGGATACCTCACCTGAGCCGCTGACCTGCGAAAAGAGAGCAAGGGACCTTTGCTATCGCCTCCGGGTCAGTCCAGCGCCTTCGCGTCCTTGTTGATCGCCCAGCGCCCGGCCGCGCGCATCACGCGGCCCGTCCACAGCATCGCCCGGTAGGCCTTCGTCGGGTGATCGGGGACTTCGGTGTGGCCGACCTGGTACGGCGCGACGGACGCGTTCGACCGGAGTTGCAACGGCATCCTGCTCATCGCCTCTTTCGGCGATCTCGCCTGGACGAAGTGGTGCTCCGACAGGATCCGCCCGACCTCGTAGGGGTGCGGATGCGTGACGGTGATGCGATACCAGCGGAGCCCGGTTGCCGCGGACTCGACGATGGGTGTTGGTGCGCTCATACGCGACCTTCCTGCGTGTTTCTCTCCAGGAGGTCTACTCCCGCTTCGTCCCGGCTTTCCAGCTTCGCGCGCCCGGTAGCCGTTCGGAGCCGGTGAGCGGTCGATCTCCGTCGGCCTTCACACTGATCGGGTGCTGCACATCGTCTTCGTCTGTTCCGGCAACATCTGCCGTTCCCCGATGGCCGAGCTCGTCTTCCGCGCGAAGGCCGAAGAAGCCGGTCTCGATCACCTCGTGCGGGTGTCCAGCGCGGGCACCGGTGGCTGGCACGTGGGCGAGGCCGCGGACAAGCGGGCGCGCGCGAAGCTGGCCGAACACGGTTATCCGACCGGTCACGTCGCGGCCGAAGTCGACCGCGGGCATCTGGCCGCCGACCTGCTGCTCGCGGCGGACGACAGTCACCTGTCGTTCCTCCGTCGCAAGGTCGCGGACCCGGAGAAGGTCCGCCTGCTGCGCGAATTCGATCCGTCCGCGCCCGAAGGCGCCGAGGTCCCGGACCCGTACTACGGCGAGGACGACGGTTTCGAGGACGTCCTCGGCATGATCGAGCGGTCCGTTCCCGGCCTGCTCGACTGGGTGCGCGCACACGCCTGAGGCGGACCGCTTACCGTGGTGGGGTGCGGTTGAAGTTCCTGCTGAAGCCCGGGTGGCTGGCGTTGACGTTGGTGGTGTTCACCTTCGCCGTCACCTGCTTCACCCTGCTCGCGCCGTGGCAGTTCTCCCGCAACACCGAGCGCGAACACCAGAACGCGGCGCTGCGCGAGTCGTTCTCCGGGCAGCCACGGTCGCTGGACCAGCTGCTTCCCAACGGAGCCGCCCCTGATCAGCGCACCGAATGGCACCTGGTAGCGATGAAAGGAACGTACCTGCCCGAGGGCGAGGTCGTGGCCCGTCTGCGCTCCGTACAGGGCGAAGCAGCCTACGAGGTCCTGACGCCGTTCCGCACCGTCGAGGGCACGATCGTGCTGGTGGACCGAGGGTACGTTCGGCTCGACGACAAGTCGCGCGCGCTCCCCTTCGCCCCGCCTCCCACCGGCACGGTCGACATCGTCACGCGAGCACGTCACGACGAGAGGGACGGCAAGAACCGCGACGCGTTCGCCGACGAGTCGACAGGCGGGAAACTGCAGAGCTACGTCGTCGATTCCCAGGTCGTCGCGCGGGCCGCGAAGCTGGACATCCGGCCGGGCTACTTCCAGCTCGACGTGAACCAGCCCGGTGTGCTGGGCGCGCTGCCGTTGCCACAGACCGACGCCGGACCGTTCTTCTCCTACGCGCTCCAATGGATCGCTTTCGGGGCCATGGCGTTGATGGGCTGGCTGTACTTCACCGTCCGCGAACTGAAGCCGGGTGGCGTGCTGACCACCGATCGGCCGCAGCGGCGCAAGAGTGTCGCGGAGATGCTGGCCGAGGACGAACGCTCCGAAGTGGCCACCTGATCTGACGCGAGAATGGCCCTTTTACAAGTCCATTTGGCGTGTTGCTATCCGATCATGCTGATTCACCCGTGGGACGCCGCCCACGACGACGCCGAATGGCAGGCCTGGCTCTCCGCACACGACTTCGGCCAGCTGATCGCCGGAGGCGCGGGCCGCGACCTGCCGATCGTCAACCCGGTTCACTTCGTCTTCGACGGCGACCGGACGGTCCTGCTGCACCTCGCGCGGCCGAATCCGGTCTGGCCGCTGCTGGAGGAACACCCGCGCGCGCTGCTGTCGGTGATCGACGACCACACCTACATCCGCTCCGGCTGGAACACCCCCGACGACCCGCCGCACGGCGTCCCGACGTCGTACTACGCGTCCGTCCAGCTCGAATGCGACGTCCGGCTGATCGACGACGCGGCGGAGAAGGCCGCGTTGCTGGACCGGCAGCTCGCGCACTTCGAGCCGTCCGGGGACCGGGTCGCGGTGAGCGCCACCGAGGCGCCGGACAAGCGGCTGCTCCCCGGCATCCGCGGGGTCGAACTGACTGTGACCGGGGTGCGGGCGAAGTTCAAGTTCGGCGGCAACAAGCAGCCTGCCGACCGGTCGCGGATCGACGCCGAGCTGGCGCGGCGCGACGGCCCGATGGACGCGCGGGCGCGGGCGCAGCTGGCGCGGCGGGAGCGATAGCAAAGGTCCCTTGCTCTCCGCGGCGCGACGAAGCCGGACCGGCTCACCGTGACCGTGTGGATTTCAGGACATCTGACGTCCCAAAATCCACACGGTCACTCGGCGACAGCAAAGGTCCCCCGCTCCCTTTTCGCAGGTCAACACGCCAGGCGATAACAAAGGTCCCTTGCTCCCCCGGCCGCCGAAAACCGCAGGTCAGCGCCGCCGTCGCCGAAGCCCGACGAGACCGGCCAGCACCACCGAGCTGATCGCCCCCAGCCAGCCGACCACTCGCGAGAGTTCCACGGCGCGCGTCACGTGCCCGGCGTCCGGGTTGCGGCCGATGCCGAGCACCGGCAGTTCCTCGACGCCGTGCGGGTACACGGTCCGCCCGCCGACGCGGATCTCGAGCGCCCCGGCGAAGGCGGCCTCGACGCGGCCCGCGTTCGGGCTCGGGTGCGCGGTCGTGTCCCGGCGCCAAGCGCGCCACGCGCCGCCCGCCGAGCCGCCGACGACCGGGGCGGCGAGGACGGTCAGCCCGGCCGCGACCCGCGTGGGGACGAGATGGACGATTTCGTCCAGCCGCGCGACGAACCAGCGGTAGCGCTCGGGGCGTCCCCTGCCGAGGCCGCGCAGCAGGCTGATCGCGCGCGAGCCGAGGAGGCCGGGGACGCCGGCGAGCGCTCCCCACACCAGCGGCGCGATGACGACGTCCGCGGTGTTCTCGGCGAGTGTCTCCACCGAGGCGCGCGAGAGGCCGATGACGCCGAGGTCGTCGGCGACGCGGGGGTCCAGTGTGGACAGTGTGCCGCGCGCGGTTTCGAGTTCGCCTTCTTCGAGGTCCCGCGCCAGCGACGTGCCGTGCGCGGCCAGGCCGGCGGCGCCGAGGACGGCCCAGGTGGTCACCGCGGTCGTGGTCGCCTGCAGGACGGGGCTGCGCCGTCCGGCGCGTTCGGCGAGCACGCCCGCCAGCACGGCGGAACCCGCGAGGCCGCCGGTCCAAAGTACTCCGGCCGCCGGATGCTTCGACCGGACTTTCGCGTCCACCGCCGAAGCCGCCCTCGCGAACGCCGTTACCGGACGCCGCGACCGGGGATCCCCGATCGCCCCGTCGGCGGCCACCCCCAACACCAAGCCGATCGCGCGCGCCGCGCTCACCGTCGCCCCCCGCCTGCAGTATCCCTCGAAGACCTGCAGAGATTACTCGAAGATCATCCGTCCAGAAGGACGGCCATCTCGTCACGCGCCTGGATGACGATGTCCCGCATCGCGCGTTCGGCCCGGTCAGGGTCACCGGCGTCGACGGCCGCCGCGACCTCGACGTGCAGCGCGACGGCCTCGGGCTGCGGCTCCTCCGGCATCAGCCCGTGCCCGGTGCGCCCGGCGAGCACTTCGGCGACGACCGCCGAAAGCTGCGCGAACATCGGGTTCCGCGACGAGGACAGCAGCAGATCGTGGAAGGCGACGTCGTGCCCCAGGAAGGTTTCGAGGTCCCGCTGGTGCGCCGTTTCCTCCAGCCTCTTCGCCAGGGCCCGGAGACGGCCGCCCTCTTCCGGTGTCGCCCGCAGCGCGGCGTACCGGGCGGCGCACGGTTCGACGCCGGAGCGCAGTTCGGTGAGGGTTCGCAGCGCGGTCTTCCGCTCGGCTCCGTCGAGTTGCCAGCGCAGCAGTCTCGGGTCGTAATGGTTCCAGTCACGCGGCTCGCGCACGATCATCCCGACCCGGCGCTTGCTGCTGGTCAGGCACATCGTTTCGAGGACGCGCACCACCTCGCGCGCCACCGTGCGGGACGCGCCGAACCGTTCTTGGAGCTCCTCGGAACGCAGCACGGAGCCCGGCGGAAGCCTGCCGTTCGCGATCGCGGAGCCGAGCGCGTCGAGCACTTCGGCATGCCTGTCGTTGCCCACCAGGAGACCCTAACGTTCTGACTCGATTAAGTAGTACTTCATCTTGCTTAAGTAGTACTTTTGAGCTGTACTCGTCCCGGCTACAACGACGTGGGAGGTACGGATGACCGTCATCGTGGTGATGGGCGTTTCCGGCTCGGGCAAGACGACCGTGGGCACGGCACTGGCCGAACGCCTCGGCGTCGACTACGCCGAAGCGGACACGTTCCATCCGAAGGCGAACATCGACAAGATGAGCTCCGGCCACCCGCTGAACGACGAGGACCGGCAACCCTGGCTCGAAGCCATCGCCGCCTGGATCTCCGACCACCAGTCCTCCGGCGGCGTCGTGACGTCTTCCGCGCTCAAGTTCCGCTACCGCGACATCCTGCGCGGCGGCGGCGACGTCTGGTTCCTGCACCTGCACGGCGACCGCGACCTGCTCGCCGGCCGGATGAAGACCCGCTCCGGCCATTTCATGCCGGTGTCCCTTCTGGACTCCCAGCTCGCCGACCTCGAGCCGCTGCGCCCGGAAGAGCGCGGCCTCGTCGCCGACATCGCGAACAAGCCGGAAGAAATCGTCGAAACCGCCCTCTCCGCTTTCGAGGACCGCTCATGACCACCACCCTCGCCGCCGCCTGGACCGGCCACGACACCCGCTTGATCGGCGCGACGGTGCTCGCCATCGCCGTGATCGTCGTCCTGATCACCAAGGCGAAGCAGCATCCGTTCCTGGCTCTCATCCTCGGCTCCGGCGTGCTCGGGCTCGTCGGGGGCATGCCGGTGGACAAGCTGATCAAGAGCTTCAGCTCCGGCGTCGGTTCCACCGTCGCCTCGGTCGGCGTGCTGATCGCGCTCGGCGCGATGCTCGGCAAGCTGCTCGCCGACTCCGGCGGCGCCGACCAGATCGTCGACACCATCCTGCGCCGCGCGGGCGATCGCACCCTGCCGTGGGCGATGGCGCTGGTCGCCGCGCTGATCGGCCTGCCGATGTTCTTCGAGATCGGCCTGGTCATGCTGATCCCGGTGATCCTGCTGGTCGCCAAGCGCACCGGGAAACCGTTGCTGCTGCTGGGGATCCCCGCGCTCGCCGGGCTCTCGGTGCTGCACGGCCTCGTCCCGCCCCACCCCGGCCCGCTCGCCGCCGCGGGCGCGCTGAACGCGAACGTCGGCCTCACCCTGGCCTTCGGCCTGCTCGTCGCGATCCCGACGGTGATCATCGCCGGACCGCTGTTCGGCAGGCTGGCCGCGAAGATGGTCCCGGACGCCGTCGCGCCGGAGCGGCTCGTCCCGGAATCGTCCTCTTCGGACGGACGGCGGCCCGGCTTCCTCGCGACACTGTCCACGGTGCTGCTGCCGGTCGTGCTGATGATGGGCAAAGCACTCGCGGACATCCTGCTGGAGAAGGAGAACCACCTCCGCCGCGTGCTGGACTTCATCGGCGACCCGCTGGTGGCCCTGCTCGCCGCGGTCCTGCTCGGCATGCTCACCCTCGGGAAGTCCGCGGGCTTCACCCGGGACAAGCTGTCGTCCACGGTGGCCGATTCGCTCCCGCCGATCGCGGGCATCCTGCTCATCGTCGGCGCGGGCGGCGGGTTCAAGCAGACCCTCGTCGACGCCGGGGTCGGCAACGTCATCACCAGCCTGGCCACCGGTGCGAACCTGTCGCCGCTGCTGCTCGGCTGGCTGGTCGCGGTCGCGATCCGGCTCGCCACCGGCTCCGCGACGGTCGCGACGGTGTCCGCCGCCGGCATCGTGGCCCCGCTCGCCGCGACGATGGACCCGTCGCACAGCGCGCTGCTGGTGCTCGCGATCGGCGCCGGTTCGCTGTTCTTCTCCCACGTGAACGACGCCGGGTTCTGGCTGGTCAAGGAGTACTTCGGGCTTTCGGTCGGGCAGACGCTGAAGAGCTGGTCGATCATGGAGACGGTCATCTCCGTGGTCGCGATCGCGCTGATCCTGCCGCTGGGCGCCCTCCTGTAGCCGAACGCGCGTGAAGGCCCCCTTCCCTCGGCTGAGCCGAGGGGGTGGATTCCAGGGGTTGTTGCAACACGGGTGATCATCTGGTTTCGGTGAGGAGTTTAGTTAAGCGCTCGGCTGGGGTGTCCCAGTCGAGCGTTTTTCGTGGGCGGCGGTTGAGTTGGGCTGCGACGGCGGCGAGGTGGTCGGGGCTGTGGGCCGATAGGTCGGTGCTTTTGGGGAAGTATTCGCGGAGGAGGCCGTTGGTGTTCTCGTTGGAGCCGCGTTGCCAGGGTGCGTGGGGGTCGCAGAAGTAGACGGGCATGGTGGTGGCGATGCTGAATTCGTGGTGTCGTGCCATTTCGGCGCCTTGGTCCCAGGTCAGGGATCGGCGCAGGTGTTCGGGCAGTGTGCTGATGGTGGTGATGAGTGCGTCGCGGACGTGTTCGGCGGTGCGGGAGTGGCCGAGGTGCAGGAGCATCACGTAGCGGGTGGTGCGTTCGACGAGGGTGCCGATGGCGGATGCCCCGTTCTCGCCGATGATGAGGTCGCCTTCCCAGTGGCCGGGGACGGCGCGGTCGTCGGCCTCGGCCGGGCGGTCGCTGATCATCACCATGGGTGCGGTGAACCGGGGTTGGCGTTGCTCGCCGCTGCCGCGGGGTTTGCGCTGGGTGCGGCCGGTGCGTAACGCGGCTTTGAGTTCGCGGCGCAGCTCGCCGCGGCCTTGGACATACAAGGCTTGATAGATGGTTTCGTGGACCACGTGCAGCTCCGGCTGGTCGGGGTGATCACGGCGCAGCCGATTGCTGGCCTGTTCCGGGCTGCACCGGTCGTCCAGCATGTCTTGGATCCGGTCCCGCAGCCCGGGTGTGGTCGCGATCTTGCCCGGTTTGGGCCGGGGCCGGCGGGCTTCGGCCTGGGCCTGCGCGGAATAGGGAAGATACTCGCCGCTGCCGGGATCGGTGTTGCGGCCTAGTTCCCTGCTGACCGTCGAGGCCGGACGGCCGAGCCGGCGGCCGATCTCCCGGGGGCCGTGCCCGGCCCGCGTCAGAGGCCCTGTCATGATTTCCGTGTAAGCCACGGATGACTTCTTCTTTGATTCTAGTGGAGTGGTAGTCGGTCGGGGAAGAGTGCGGCGAGTGTGTTG
>NZ_JBIUAQ010000036.1:0-28389 GCF_044547565.1 Amycolatopsis sp. NPDC052450
GCCATCAGCTTCGCCGGAACGGCACGCACACTCGTGGCCGTCGGCACCGACAGCGAGGCGTCCATGTTCTTCGCGATCGCCGCCGCGGCGCCACGGAGCTGCTTCGACTCCGGCTCGGCGTCCTTCTCGGCGGGCTTGGCCGGGGCCTTCTCAGCCGCCTTGGGCGCGGCTGCCTTCGCAGGCGCCGGGGCCTTCGCGGCCGCGGTGGCCTTCGCCTCGGTCTTCGGTGCGGCCTTCGCGGGGGCGTTCTTCGGAGCGGTCTGCTTCGCGGTGGACTCGGCGTTGCGGACTGTCTGGGGCGACGGGTTGGCGACCTGGCCGTTGGCGCCAGGGCCCTCATTGCCGGGGTCTCCGGAGTTCTGACGCGCGTCGTCGGCCTTGGCCTGCGCGGCCTGCGTTGGCTTGAAGTCCGCGAAGAAGTCGTGCCAGGCGGCATCGACTGAGCTGGGGTCGGCGAGGAACTGGTCGTACATTTCCTCGACGACCCACTCGTTGGGGCCGAATTGTGACGCAGGGCTGCTGCTGGACACGGCTTGGACTCGCCTCTATCCGTCTCGAGATCTTGAACACCGCTGATGCGCCTACCAGGCTAACCCCCTCGGTCGCGGCCGTGTGATGGAACTGGCCTGTGTGAGGCGTGGCGCACTAGGTGATGGGTCACTGTCTCGATCAAGAGACCGAAAATATCCGGCGCGCCGACCGGGCCATCGGCCGTTCGGGGGAGCAAGGGACCTTTGCTGTCGTTTTCACCGTCCGTGCAGGTCAGGTCACTGTTTCGTCGGTGAAGGTTGGCCGGCTCGTCGTGCCCGGACAGCCTGTAGTTCACGTCAGGGGGCTTCGCTGGGTGGACGATGCGGCCGGTGTCGTGCCGGCCGCCGATCGCCCGCGAGGTGGTGACAGCCGATGTGGCTCGACGAGTGCCCGTCGTTCTGGGACGAGGGGCGCGTGCGCCCGCTGGTCACCGAGTCCGGCAAGGTCGTGCTGATGTGCGACTCGTGCTCGGCGGTCTGGCCGACGCTCGCCGACTTCAAGGAGATGGAGCACGTCGAGCCCGACGAGCCGGACTGGGCGGTGACGGCCGGGGTGCACGTGCGGCCGGGGACCGTCCGGTGGGCTTCGGCTCAGGACCTCGAGGTCGCCGGGATGAGCGGCCTCAAGTGGCGGCCTTAGCCGGAGTACGGGCGCTCCGCGGGTAGCAGCGCTTCGGCGTCTTCGATGCGGTTCGCCGCGACCAGGGCACCGATCTCGCGCATGGTCGAGGTGACGTCGGTGACCGCCGTGATCCAGTTGTCGACATAGCGATCGACGGCCTCGCCACTCAGCCCCATCTGGAGCGAGCGGTGCTTCAGTGCGCCGAGCCGGATACTGCGCTCCGGATCCCACTGGATACGGACCGGGCTGGTCTTGACCTCGTCCTGCCACGCCTTCCGGTCGGAGTGGACGTCCGGGTCGTAGTGGCTGAGCGCCGCGTGTTCGAGCGCCCACGCGAAACCCTCGCGAGTGATGTCGAGGGCGAGTACGCGTTCTTGGCCGGGCTTCGCGGCCCAGCCGCAGCGATACGCCATCCAGAGGAAGGACGGTTTGATCCAGGTCATGCGTTCGCGTTTGAACGGCGGCACGAACGTGCCCGCCTTCACGGCGGCGTCGGCGATGGCCGGCGAGTACGCCTGATAGACGCGGATCGTGGTTTCGGTGTGCACGGCGCGGATCTGCCGCGCCGGGATCTCTTCGTTCATTTGTCGTGAGGGTGACAGGTTCGGGGGTTCACGCGCGACCGAATTCCGGCGGAAGCTGCGGCGCTTCTCGCGTGATGCCGGGCTGAAGTACATGAAGGGGTCCTTCATGTACTGGGGAAGGGGCCTTCACGCGCTGTCGCTGTAGTGCTGAGGCTCAAGGTGGTGTTCCTGCCCGCCCGCAGCCTCGGCTCGGGTCGAACTCAGCCCGGCATGCCGTGAAGGGCCCCTTCCCTACTCTCAGGGTAGGGAAGGAGGCCCTCACGGACTTGCGATCCGGTGCCCCCGCTCACGAGGCCCGAGTCAGCCCAGTGACCAAAGGCGTGCGTAGTGGCCATCCGCGGCGACGAGTTCCGCGTGGGTGCCCTGTTCGATGATCCGGCCGTGGTCCAGCACCACGATCCGGTCCGCTTTGGCGGCGGTGGCGAGGCGGTGCGCGACCACGAACGTCGTGCGGCGGCGAGCGAGTTGTTCCGTCGCGCGCAGAACGGCGGCTTCGGTGGACGGGTCGAGGGCGGCGGTCGCCTCGTCGAGCAGGAGGACGTCCGGGTCCACGAGTTCGGCGCGGGCGAGGGCGACGAGTTGCCGCTGCCCGGCCGAAAGCGACCGTCCGCGTTCACCGACGGGCTGGTGGAAACCGGCGGGGAGCGCGGCGACACCGTCGAGCGCGCCGACGGACCGGACCGCTTCCTCGACTTCCGCGTCCGTCGCGGAAGGCCTGCCGTAGCGCACATTGTCCGCGACGGTCCCCGAGAACAGATGCGCTTCCTGCGGTACCACGCCCATCCGCGTGCGCAGGGCGCCAAGGTCGTACTCGCGGATGTCGGTTCCGTCGATCCGGACGACACCGCCTGTCGCGTCGTAGAAGCGCGCGACGAGCTTCACCGCCGTCGACTTGCCGGCGCCCGTCGCACCGACCAAGGCGACGGTCTCCCCGGCGGCGACCTCCAGCGTCAGTTGTTTCAGCGCGGGATCATCCGTCGCGGTGTAAGCGAAATCGACGTCCTTGAAGGAGACCTCGCCCCGTAGCCGCTCCGGGACCGGGACCGGGTTTTCCGCTGCCGGAACGGAAGTCGGCGTACGCAGGAGATCGCCGATGCGCGTCAGGCCGACGCGCGCCTGCTGATAGCCGTCGAAGACCGAGGACAGTTGCTGGATCGGTGAGAAGAACTGGCCGAGGTACAACAGGAACGCCACCAGCACACCGGCCGACAGCGTGCCCGCCGCGACCCGGTTCGCGCCGACGATCAGCACGACGACCTCGGCCAATCCGGAAAGCATCGCCGCGAAAGGGAAGTACGTCGCGACATAGCGTTGGGCACGCAGCCGCGAACGCCGGTACTCGTCGCTGCGGGAAGCGAACTTCTCCGCCGTCCGCTCCTCGCGGGTGTACGCCTGCGCGACCCGCAGCCCGTTCACGTTCTCCTGCATGTCCGCGTTGACGACGCTGACCCGTTCCCGGGCTTCGGTGTACGCCTTGGACGACGCCCGGCGGAAGATCACCGTCGCCACGACGAGGATCGGCAGCACAGCGAGCGCGTACGCCGCCAGCCCGATGTCGGTGATCATCAGCGCCGCCGCGATCCCGACCAAGGTCAGCGCGCTCACCACGGCCTGCGCGACACCGGTCTGCAGGAACGTCGAGAGCGCGTCGACGTCGGTCGTCATCCGGGTCATGATCTTCCCGGACAGTTCGCGTTCGTAGAAGTCGAGCCCGAGCCGTTGCAGATGGGCGTAGCTGCGGACGCGCAGCGAATACAGCACCGTCTCGCCGACCCGCGCCGTCATCCTGGTCTGGAGGTAGACCACCAGCCAGTCCGTGAGGATCACCAGAGCGCCGATCCCGGCGGCGAGCCAGATCACCGCCTCCGCTCCGGCGCGCACCCCGCCGTCGATGCCGTACTGGTACAGCGCGGGCATCGCGATGGTGGCCAGCGCGTCCGCCGCGACCAGCCCGATCACCACGGCGAGCGGGCCACGCACCGGTTTCAGCAGGCGGCCGAGACGGAACTTCGGTTCGGGCGCGGTGACGTCGGTGCCCGGCAGCCGCGGGACATCCGTGGCCGGCGGCAGTTTCCGGACGCCTTCGAGGAGTTCCCCGCTCGGCGGCAGGTCGACGTCCCATTCGCCGCCGGTGCCCTTGCGTTCACCCGCCAGTTCGTCGGCCTTGTCCTGCTCCGGCCACAGGGCGGGGGTGATTCCCGAGGGGCCGCAGTCGAGGCCCTCGCAGCGGTGCGGTTCCTCGACGTCGTCACCCGGCCCCGCGACGAGTTCGCGGAACAGCGGGCAGCGCGCCAGCAGTTCCTCCTCGGTGCCGACGTCGACGACGCGGCCCTTGTCCAGCACGGCGATCCGGTCGGCGAGAGCGAGGGTGGAGCGGCGGTGCGCGATCAGCAGGGTCGTCCGGCTCGCGGTGACCGAACGCAGCGTGTCGTGGATCGCCGCCTCGGTGACCGTGTCGATGGCGGACGTCGCGTCGTCGAGGACCAGCACGCGCGGATCGGTCATCAGCGCCCTGGCGAGGCCGAGCCGCTGCCGCTGACCTCCCGAAAGCGTGAGACCGCGCTCGCCGACGAGCGTGTCGTACCCGTCAGGGAGGCGCTGGATGAACTCGTCCGCCTCCGCCGCCCGCGCGGCCGCGCGGATCTCCTCGTCGCTCGCGTCCGGCCTGCCGTAGGCGATGTTGTCGCGCACCGACGAGGAGAAGAGGAACGCCTCCTCGAAGACCACGCCGATCACGCTGCGCAGATCGTGCTGCCGGACGTCGCGGACGTCGAGGTCGCCGACCTGGACCGAACCGCTGTGCACGTCGTAGAACCGGGGCAGCAGCAAGGAGATCGTCGACTTGCCCGAACCGGCGGTGCCGACGAGCGCGAGTGTTTCGCCCGGCCTGGCCTCCAGGGTGAGACCGTCGAGCACGGGATCCGTCCGTGTGTAGCCGAAGGAGACGCCCTCCAGGCGGACACCGAGCGGGCCTTCGGGCAGTGGCCGCGCGTCCGGGCTGTCGACCACGTCCGGCTGCGCGTCGATCAGTTCGTTGACCCGTTCCGCGCCGGCCCTGGTCAGCTGGGCCTGCACGACGAGGCTCGAAATCATCCGTGCCGGGCCGATCAGGATGGACAGATAGGTGGCGAACGCCAGGAAGGTGCCGAGGCTGACCTCGCCTTTCAGCGCGAGGACGCCACCGACGGCCAGCACCGCGACCTGACCGGCCGCGGGCAGCGCCGCCGTCGTGGCCGTCGGCAAGGACGAGAGCCGCGCCGAGCGCATGCGTTCCGCGAAGAGCTTCTTCGCCGTCTTCTCAAGCTTCGCGACTTCGCGCGTTTCCTGGCCGAAGCCCTTCACGACACGTACGCCCGTGACGGTTTCCTCGACCTGCTGCGCGACGTCGGCCGC
This sequence comes from Amycolatopsis sp. NPDC052450, assembly GCF_044547565.1. Lineage (NCBI taxonomy): Bacteria > Bacillati > Actinomycetota > Actinomycetes > Pseudonocardiales > Pseudonocardiaceae > Amycolatopsis > Amycolatopsis sp. NPDC052450. Next base: position 5,130 of record NZ_JBIUAQ010000036.1, read on the forward strand.
GCGCTGCTGGGCCGCCCAGGTCGCGGGGAAGAGCCGCTTCCGGCTCACCGCCATGATGATCGCGATCGCGGGCGCGACCACCATCGCGATCAGGGTCAGCGTCGGCGACATCCACAGCATCGCGCCGAGCGACAGGAGCGCGAAGATCACCGATCCCGCCGAAAGCGGCACCTGCATCAGAACCGACGTGACCAGCTGCAGATCCGAGATCGCGCGGGAGGCGACCTGCCCGGTGCGCAACGCGTCCTGCTTGCCGCCGTCGAGCCGGGAGACCGCGTTGAACACCTGGCGGCGCAGATCGTGCTGGACGTCGAGGGCCAGCCGCCCGCCGACGTACCGGCGGGCGAAGGCGTTGCCGAAGGTCAGCACCTGCAGTACCGCCATCACGGCGGCGAGCAGGCCGAGACGGGAGGTGTCGCCCGCGACGGCGTCGTCGAGCGCCTCGCGGATCAGCAGCGGACCGGCGGCCTGCAACCCGACGCCGATGATGGCCGCACCCAGCGAAAGCACGACGAGCCACGGATGTTTCCAGCACGAAGCGGCCAGGCGGCGGATCCAGCCTCCGGTGGGTGCCGGGGCCGTCTCACGTGCCGGGCTCGCTTGACGCGGACGAGGTGGAGCAGTAGTCACCCCGCAAGCCTATGCGGCCCCACCGACAGGACCGGGCGGTTCGCGCAGGGCCGAATGACATGAAAGGCCCCTTCATTGCGAATTTTGCAATGAAGGGGCCTTTCATGGCGCTTGTGGACGGTGACTTACGTGATGTCCTTCTTCTGGTTCACGGCCCAGCCGGCGAGGAAGAACGCCATCGTCCAGCCGAAGAAGATGAGCGCCGAGGCCCACCACGAGAACGCGCCGGGAGCGCCCGCCGCGTACTGCAGTGCCCACGCCGTCTCGTCCTGCAGGCCGGGGACCTTCACGCCGGCGGCGCCGAACGCCTCCGCGCCGATGGCGCCCACGATGCCGTTGACCGTGCCGTTCGGCAGGACGCCGCCCAGCCAGGTGATGTCGGCGGCGCCGAACATGACGAACACGAGGACGTTCTCGACCACGAGCATCCAGATGGTCAGCGTGATGATGCTGCCGACCACGCTGCGCCAGACCGCGCCGACCCCGATGCCGAACAGCGTCGCCAGGATGGTCGCGAGGACACCCGCCCCGAGCACGCCGAGCCACTGGCCCGCCGTCGGCAGGCGCGCGCTGTCGACCGTGATCACGGTGCCGAGGCTCGCCGCGCCCACGATGATCACGCCGTAGATCGCGCCCCAGGCGATGTAGGTGATCATCTTCGCGCTCAACGCCGAAACCCGGTTCGGGGCGGTGAGGAACGTCGTGGTGATCGTCTTCTTCGTGTACTCGCCGGCGAGGGCGAAGACACCGAAGATGATCGGGATCATCGTGCCGATGTTGATGCCGTGCCCGAGCGCGAGCAGGCCGACGGGCAGTTCGCCGGTCGAGATGCCGAGCGCCTCGGTCAGCTCACGGGTGTCGGACCGGCCGAGGAAGTCACTGAAATCGTTGGTGATCATGCCCCAGAACAGGGCGAACGCGAAAGCGAAGACCACCGCGGGGATCATCAGCGCCCACCACGCCTTGAGCGTGAGCGTCTTGCGGAACTCCGCCTTGATCAGGTTGCCCATCAGCCCTGGCCTCCCCAGCCCTCGTTCTGGCCCTGCTGCTGCGCCTGCTGCTGAGGCGGCGCCTGCTGGTACTGCTGCTGTTGCGGCGGCTGGCCCTGCTGCTGGAACTGCTGCGGCGGCGCGAAACCGGGCGGCGGCGTGTTCTGCGGCGCGTAGCCGGGAGGCGGACCCTGGTAACCCGGCGGCGGACCCTGGTAGCCCGGGGGCGGGCCCTGCTGGAAACCGGGCGGCGGCGCGGCGTACTGGCCCTGCGTCAGCTGGAAGAACATCCGCTCCAGATCCGCGGTCTCCTCCTGCATGCCGTAGACCGCGATACTCGCCTTGGCGGAGATGTCACCGATCTGCTGCACCGTCGCACCCGACACCGCGACACGGCCGTCCGGCATCGGCGAGACCTGCGTGATGCCGGCCTCCTGCAACGCGGCGACCAGGCCGCTCGCGTCGGCCGACTGCACCAGGACCCGGGACTGGTTGCTCTTGCGCAACTGGTCCAGCGAGCCGTTGTACCGGGTCATGCCCTGGCTGATGATCACGACCTGGTCGATCGTCTGCTCCACCTCGTTCAGAAGGTGGCTCGAGACCAGCACCGTGCGCCCCTCACGCGCGTACGCGCGCAGGAAGTTCCGCAGCCACAGGATGCCCTCGGGGTCGAGACCGTTCGTCGGCTCGTCCAGCACCAGCACCTGCGGGTTCCCCAGCAACGCCGTCGCCAGCGCCAGCCGCTGCCGCATGCCGAGCGAGAACCCGCCCGCCTTGCGGTCCGCGGCCGACGAAAGGCCGACCAGCCCCAGCACCTCGTCCACCCGCTGATCCGGCATCCCGATCGCCGCCGAGTACACGCGAAGGTGATTACGCGCCGTCCGGCCCGGGTGGAAGCCCTCGTTCTCCAGCACCGAACCGACGACCCGCGCCGGATTCCCCAGCTGGTCGTGCGGGCGCCCGTTGATGGTCGCCGTGCCGTTCGTGGGCGTCACCAGCCCGAGCAGCATCCGGAGCGTCGTCGTCTTCCCCGCCCCGTTGGGCCCGAGGAAGCCGGTCACCGAACCGGGCTCCACCGTGAAGCTCAGATTCTGGACCGCGTTGACCGCACCGAACTGCTTGCTCAAATTCTGCACCGCGATGCGGCCACTGCCGTCGTGCATACCGTCCCCTTTTGTTGACGAAGGCCGATCACGCGACATCCTGCCTCACGGGGTGCGTCCGCACTCGCGGAAGGGGTCAATCCAGCGAAAGCGACCTTCGTCACGTTCCGTGCGGTGACGAATCCGTCCTCCGGCGCAGCCGGCGCTGGGCCGAACGGCCGCTGACTACCGGTTATGCGCCGAGAAGCGCGGAAATTCACCGACAACGACGGCGGCCCGTGAGGAAATAATTCCGAAGACATGGCAACCCCATGCAGCGCGACGGCGACTTATTACCTACGATGAAGGAGGCGGCCCGCTCCCAGTGACCCCCAGGCTGGTCGAGCGGGCCGCCCTCAGCCCCATTGCCCCACTTGCCCCTTGCCCCACTTCGGTCGACGCTGGCGCGTCTTCCCGAAGGTGGGGCTTCGTCGTATCACCCGGGGGGCCGAGCCCCCCGGACCCCCACGGTGCGTCCGGCGGCGGTTGGCGGGTGGGTGGCCTACGGCGCAGAGCGCCGTGGCCTGGTGAGTGGCCTGCGGCAAGGTGCGCCGTGGCCTGGTGGGTGACCTGCGGCAAGGTGCGCCGTGGCCTGGTGAGTGACCTGCGGCAAGGTGCGCCGTGGCTGGTGAGTCGTCTATGGCGCGGGGCGCCTTGGCCTGGTGGGGTCTGGCCGAGTGGCGTGTCGGCGGCGCGTTCGGTGCTCCCAATGTGGCATTGGGGACGCTGAGTGTCCCCAATGTGGCATTGGGGGCGCTTTGGACTGGGCTCGCGAGCCGGTGGAGGGTGTGCAAAAGGAGCGAGGGACCTTTGCGCACTGGGGTGGCAAAGGTCCCCCGCGTGGGAGAGTGGCTTGAGGGTCAGGCCAGGACGTCGGCCAGGTCCGTGGCGGGCAGGCCGTGCGCGGCCGCGACGGGGGCGTTGGTCAGGGCGCCCGCGTGCGTGTTGAGGCCCTTCGCCAGCGAAGCATCGGCCTGCAGCGCCTTGTGCCAGCCGTGCTCCGCCAGCTGGACGGCGTACGGCAGCGTCACGTTGGTCAGCCCGTAGGTCGACGTCCGCGGCACCGCGCCCGGCATGTTCGCGACGCAGTAGAACACCGACTCGTGGACCTTGTAGGTCGGCTCGTCGTGCGTGGTCGGCCGCGAGTCGGCGAAGCAGCCGCCCTGGTCGATCGCGATGTCCACCAGCACACTGCCCGGGCGCATCCGCGAGACGAGTTCGTTCGAGACCAGCTTCGGCGCCTTCGCGCCGGGCACGAGCACCGCGCCGATGACCATGTCGGCCTCCAGCACGGACTGCTCGACCGACAGCGCGTTCGAGGTCACCGTGCGGATGCGGCCGCCGAAGTCGTTGTCGATCTGGCGGAGCCGGTCGACGTTGGTGTCGAGGATCTCGACGTCGGAGCCGAGGCCGAGCGCGACCCGCGCCGCGTTGAGGCCGGCGACACCGCCGCCGATGACGACCACGCGCGCCGGGTGCACGCCGGGGATGCCGCCGGGCAGCACACCGCGGCCGCCGCTCGGCTTCATCAGCGAGAACGCGCCCACCTGCGGTGCCAGCCGCCCGGCGACCTCGGACATCGGCGCGAGCAGCGGCAGCGCGCGGTTCGGGGTCTGCACCGTCTCGTACGCGATCGCGGTGGTGCCCGCGGCCAGCAGCGCGTCGGTCAGCGGACGGTCCGCGGCGATGTGCAAGTAGGTGAACAGCACCTGGTCGGCACGCAGCCGCGGGTACTCCTCGGCGATCGGCTCCTTGACCTTGAGCACGAGTTCGCCCTCGGACCAGGTCTCTTCCGCCGTCGCGAGGATCTTCGCGCCCGCGGCGACGTACTCCTCGTCGGTGATGGACGAGCCGAGGCCGGCGCCGGTCTCCACGAAGACGTCGTGGCCGCGCCCGGTCAGTTCGTGCACGCCCGCCGGGGTGAGCGCCACCCGGTATTCGTGCTTCTTGATCTCACGGGGGACGGCGATACGCACGGGATGCCTCCTGGCGGCGGGTCTGCGAACAAAGGTGCTGCCACTCACGGTGAGCCACCCGGACGGCGGTGTCATCGTGTGCGCACGACAAGGTTGAACACCGATCATGGTTTTCCGGGCACAATCGCTTGACCTCCAGTGAACTGGAGCTTGCACCTTGGGCCCATGAGAGCCGTGTGGTTGAAAGAGTTCGGCGGGCCCGAAGTGCTCGTCGCGGGCGAGGCCCCGGATCCGGTACCCGCAGCGGGTCAGGTCCTGGTCGAGGTGGCGTTCGCCAACATCACCTTCGTCGAGACGCAGTTCCGTGCCGGCGGGAGCGGCCCGTTCCGCGCCGAACTGCCGATGATCCCGGGCAACGGCGTCGGCGGCGTGATCAGCGCGGTCGGGGAAGGGGCCGACCTCGGCCTGGTCGGCAAGCGTGTCGTGACCTCGACGGGTGGTTCCGGGGCGTACGCGGAACGGGTCGCGGTCGCCGCCGATTCCGTCTTCGAGGTGCCGGACGGCCTGGCGCTCGACGCCGCTGTCGCGATCCTCGCCGACGGTCGCACGGCGACCGCGCTGGTGACCGCCGCGGGTATCCGGCCCGGCGAGCGGGTGCTGGTGGAGGCCGCGGCGGGCGGGGTCGGCGGGCTGGTCGTGCAGCTCGCCAAGGCCGCGGGCGCCGAGGTCGTCGGTGCGGCGGGTGGCCCGGAGAAGGCCGGGCACGTCCGGGAACGCGGTGCCGATCTGGCGGTCGACTACCGCGAGCCGGGCTGGGCGGCGAAGGCGGGCGAGGTCGACGTCGTGTTCGACGGGGTCGGCGGCGACATCGGGGCGACGTCGTTCGGGTTGCTGAGGCCAGGCGGCCGGATGCTGATCTACGGGCTTTCGAGTGGTTCTTGGACGGAGGTGTCCGAAGAGGACGCCGCCGCGCGCGGAGTCACGGTGATCCAGGGCCTCGGTGGTCCGGCCGAGATGCGGGCGTTCACCGAGTCCGCCCTCGCCGAAGCCGCCGCCGGACGGCTGGAACCCGTGATCGGTCAACGGTTCCCGCTCGAACGGGCGGCGGACGCGCACGCGGTCATGCAGTCGCGTGGCGCGATCGGCAAGACGTTGCTCGAGATCTGATGTTCGACGTCGACGAATTCCTCGCCGGTCCGCTCACGGCCAGGGTCGCCGCGGCCGGGCCGACCGTGCGCCCGACCTGGTATCTCTGGGAGAAACGGGCTTTCTGGATCCTCACCGGATCATGGGCGCGGCTGGCCGGCCTCGTCCGCGATTCGCCGTCGATCGCGGTGACCGTCGACGTGTGCGACGTCGGCACGGGTCTGGTGCGGCAAGTGCTCGCGCGCGGCGAAGCGGAGATCCTCCCCTTCGACGTCCCTCGTGGACAGCGGCTGCTGAGCCGGTATCTCGGGCCCGACGAGCACAAATGGGATGCGCGTTTTCGTTCGTACCTGCACGATGATCCGGAGGTGAAAGGGACCGTCTGGATCCGGATGGTGCCGAAGCGATTCGTCGCCGAAGACCTCGGTTATCGGGTGTGAAGCACGGCCGCGTTCGCTGGGGGTGGGCGCGGCCGTGCAACCTGCGAAACGGTAAATGCAGCACGATCGAGTCAAGATGTTGATCTTACTGGCCGGTAAGCTGCCATTCTGTTCCGCATGACAAATCAGGATTGGCGCCGGGAGCGGCGTGTCCGCACCGTCGATACCGAAGGCAATCCGGCCGATGTCATCGTGGGCCTGGTCGAAACCCCGGGGCACGGTTACGAAGCCGCGTTGCGGGTCGACGGTGGCCCCGGTGTCCTTTTGCCGCTTTACCCCGGTGCCGATCTGCTCGCCGCGGTACGGCAGACCATTGAGGACGGATATCGCGCGAGCGCGCACTGAACCGTCGGATGTCAGGAAAGGGTCTTTCAGGACGTTTTACGTCCTGAAAGACCCTTTCCTGACGTCTGGAGACGATTTGTCGCACTACAAAGTGTTCGGTATTGAGCAGTTTGTAGTGGACTCAACTCCAGCGCAGGGAAACGAGTTGCGTGATCAGCGCCAGCCGGACGTCGGGATCGTCGAGATCCAGCGGGACGAGGTCGAGCAGCCGCCGCATCCGGTACCGCAGGGTGTTGGGGTGGATCCGGAGTTCCTTCGCGGCCGCGCGCGGGTCTCCGGGATGCCGTAGCCATTGGTACAACGTGTCGACGTAGCCGCTCTCGTGGGCTTCGTCGTGCGCGCGCAACAGGCCGAGCGGGCCGAGTTCGGCGACCTTCGCGCTGCTCGCCGCCGTCGCTCCGCGGTGCAGCGAAAGGGCCGTCCACGCCTCGTCGAAGACCACGACGCGGCCGGGTACGAGCTTCGCGCGAAGCAGCCCCAGGGCTTCGTCGGCCTGGACGCGGGACCTCGCGAGCTCGCCGATTTCGCAGGCCGATCCCGCCGCGGCCCGCGGTGTCCCGCCCTTCCTCGACGACGGCAGGGCTTCGAGCGCGGCCCGGAGTTCGGCCCAGCCGTCGCCGTCCGGGACGACCGCGTAGAGCATGCCGCCGAGTTCCGTGGCCACGGGCCGCCTGCCGACGCCCTGCGAGATCCGTTCGAGGAGGGCGAGCCGCAGGCCCTCGTCGTCGCGGCCGTCGCCGCCGGCGACCTCGACGACCACGACGCGGTGCGGTTCTTCGGACAGGTCGAGTTCCGCGATCGCCTTGCGCGGGCTCGCGTTCCCTTCGAGTACCGCACGCAGGAGCTCGGCCGAGACCCGGCGTTGTGAATCGGTGTGCGCGCGGCGGCGCAGCAGGTGCAGCGCGACGACGGGCGCCGCGTCGGCGAAGGCGGCCGCGCGTTCGTCGGAGACCGGGCCCGCGACGACCGCCCACATCGACCCCAGCAGTTCGCCGCCCATCCGGATCGGCACGATGAGCCGGGGCAGCGTGCCGTCGCGCTGCGCGGGCACGAAGATCGTTTGCCGCCCACGGGAAAGCTCGCGGAACACTCCTCGTGACCGGAACCGCGCGAGTACGTCGTCGGGGATGCGGCGGCCCATGATCGTGGACACGCGCGCCGAGTCGGTCAGATCCTGCCGGGCCGAGTACGCGAGCACCCGTGAGTTGGTGTCCTCGATGGTCACCGGCGCGTCGACCACCGAAGCGACCGCGTCCGCGAGCCGGAACAGGTCGCCGGAGCCGGGGCCGCCGCCGTCCTCCAGCGCGTCCGACTCGTCGGCCAGCGCGTCGAGGACCGTCCTGAGCAGCCAGACGAGCTGAGCCCACGACGCCGCCGAGCGCACCTCGATCAACGCGATGTCGGCGGACTTCGCCGCCCGCTTCACCGAGGGTTTCGCCGCGAGCGGCGGCTTCAGCAGGACCGCGGCGGCACCTTTCGACGCGCTGACCTTGACGAGCTCGGCCGCGTCCGACGTCTCGGTGATCGCGACGCCGAGAACGAGGTCGCCCGCGGCGAGGGTGTTGCCGGGTTCGGCGATGACGACGTCACCGACGGCGGGGGACTCCTCGGGGACCTGGAGGGCGTGCAACAGCGTCGGACCGACCCGATCGACGACACTGCGCACGGAAACCATGGGGCGATTGTCCAGTAGGTGGGACCGCGGCACACGTCAGACCTCGCGTGGGGTCCTCGCGTCGATGTCTTCGGGTGTGAACCGCTCCCGTTTGGTCGTCAGCGCCCATCGGTGCCCGTCGGGGTCGACGATGCGGCCGTAGCGCTCGCCGAAGAACATCTCCTCGACCGGCGCCTCCACCCGCGCGCCCGCGAACACCGCGCGCCGCACGAGGTCGTCGGGGTCCTCGGTCTCCAAGGTCAGGAGCACCGGCGTGCCGCCGAGGGTCGACGGCGCGAGCGCGTCCAGCCGCGGGATCTCCTGGCTCACCAGTAGCCGCGCGTCGCCGACGGCGAGTTCCACGAACAGCACGACGCCGTTCGGCAGCACGTTGCGGAACAGCTCCACGGCGCCGAACGCCTTGTCGTAGAAGGGAAGCGACGCGTCGACGTCCTTGACGAACAGGTGCGGCACCAAACCGAGCGCCCGGCTCATGCCGACTCCGCCCGCTTCAGCAGCCCGGCCTGTCCGGCCACGGCGACGAGCCTGCTCAGGAACTCCGCCTCGCGGGCGGCGACCTCCCGGCCGGCGCGGGTCAGCCGGTAGTACCGGCGTCGCGAGTCGTGCGGCTGGTCCTCGCTCGCGTCCGTGGCCTCTTCGACCAGGCCGTCGGCGACGAGCCGGGCCAGCGTCCGGTACAGCGTGCCCGGGCCGAGCCGGTCGGTACCGCCGCTCACCTCGTCGACGAAACCCATGATCGCGTAGCCGTGCGCGCGACCTTTCGCCAGCGCCAGCAGGGTCTGGAACGCCGCGGGGGTGAGCTGCGGGTTGCCGTCGGCCATCCGGGAAGCATACACTCCGATCTCGCTATATCCATGATGGATACAAAGGAGCCGGACGTGGCGATTCGGGGCGTGCACAAGATCGTCGTCGGGGTGACCGATCAGGAGCGGGCGAAGCGGTTCTGGTCCGAGGTCGTCGGATTCGAGGTCACTACCGACGTGCCGTACGACGACAAGGGCAACCGGTGGGTCGAGGTGACTTCGGCCGATGGTGCGACGGCGCTCGTCCTGAGTACCGCGCCGGAGGACCTCAAGCGGTTCGCGGTGCGCAACGAACTCCCGACGGGCAATTTCTTCTTCTACGCCGACGACATCGAAAAGACGTACGAGGAGCTTTCGGCGAAGGGCGTCGAATTCCCGGCGCAGCCCGAGAAGCAGCCGTGGGGCTGGTGGGCGATGTTCACCGACTCGGAGGGCAACAGGTTCGCTCTTCAGGAAAAGAATCCCACTTCCTGAGAGTGGTTGGGTGCTCCGTTCGGCGGAGCTAGCTTCGGTGACAACAGCCGAAACCCTTGAACCGCTAGGAGAATCGCGATGAGCGCGGACGGATGGTCGTTCGAGACCAAGCAGATCCACGCGGGTGCGGCGCCGGACACGGCCACCGGTGCGCGGGCGACCCCGATCTACCAGACCACCTCGTACGTGTTCCGCGACAGCCAGCACGGCGCCGATCTCTTCAGCCTCGCCGAGCCTGGCAACATCTACACCCGGATCAACAACCCCACGCAGGACGTGCTGGAGCAGCGGCTCGCCGCGCTCGAAGGCGGCGTCGCGGCGCTGGCGTTCGCCTCCGGGAGCGCGGCCACGACGGCGGCCATCCTCAACCTCGCGAACGCGGGCGACCACTTCGTCTCCAGCCCGGCGCTCTACGGCGGCACCTACAACCTCTTCCACTACACGCTGCCGAAACTCGGCATCGAGGTCTCGTTCGTCGAGGACCAGGACGACATCGAGCAGTGGAAGGCGGCCGTCCGGCCCAACACCAAGCTGTTCTTCGCCGAGACGCTGGCCAACCCGGGCAGCAACGTGCTCGACATCCGCGCGGTCGCCGACGCCGCGCACGAATCCGGTGTCCCGCTGGTCGTGGACAACACCGTGCCGACGCCGTACCTGGTGCGCCCGATCGAGCACGGCGCCGACATCGTGGTCCACTCGGCCACCAAGTACCTCGGCGGCCACGGCACCACGGTCGCCGGCGTGCTGGTCGACGGCGGCACCTTCGACTTCGGCAAGGACCCCGGGCGCTTCCCGGGCTTCAACGAGGCCGACCCGAGCTACCACGGCCTCAAGTACTGGGAGGCACTCGGCCCGGGCGCGTACGCCGCCAAGGCCCGCGTCCAGATCCTGCGTGACACCGGCGCCGCGATCGCGCCGCTGAACAGTTTCCTGATCCTGCAAGGGATCGAGACGCTTTCGCTGCGACTGGAGCGGCACGTGTCCAATGCGCAGGCGCTGGCCGAGTGGCTGGAGCAGCGCGACGAGGTCGAGAAGGTGTACTACGCCGGGCTGCCGTCGAGCCCGTACCACGAGGCCGCGAAGAAGTACCTGCCGAAGGGGGCCGGCGCGGTGCTGTCGTTCGACCTGCGCGGCGGTGCCGAAGCGGGACGGGCCTTTGTGGACGGTACCGAACTGCACAGCCAGCTGGTCAACATCGGCGACGTGCGCAGTCTCATTGTGCACCCGGCCTCGACGACGCACAGCCAGCTCACGCCGGAGGAGCAGGCGTCCAGCGGGGTCACGCCGGGTCTCGTGCGGCTCGCCGTCGGGCTGGAAGGGATCGAGGACCTCAAGGCCGATCTCGAGGCCGGATTCCGGGCGGCCAAGGCGGCTCTGTGACCGAGGCTTCCGATCTCCCTCCCGCCACCGGTGCGTGGCGGGAGGGAGATCCGCCCGGTCGACGCCGGTTCGTCAGCGGCGTCCGGACGCTCGAAACCGGCGGGACGCTGCCTTTCACGCTCGCCTACGAGACCTGGGGAACACTGAACGCCAGTGCCTCCAACGCGATCCTCGTCGAGCACGCGCTGACCGGGGACAGTCACGCAGTCGGTCCCGCGGAGGAAGGCCACGTCAGCCCCGGCTGGTGGGACGGCCTGATCGGGCCGGGCAAGGCCATCGACACGGACGCGTTCTTCGTCGTGGTCCCGAACGTGCTCGGCGGCTGCCAGGGCTCGACCGGCCCGTCTTCGCCGCATCCGGACGGAAAGCCTTGGGGTAGCAGGTTTCCCGGCGTGACCGTGCGGGACCAGGTCGGCGCCGAAACCGTCCTCGCCGACGCGCTGGGCATCGGCCGGTGGGCCGCGGTGGCAGGCGGATCCATGGGCGGGATGCGCGCGCTGGAATGGGCGGTGAGCGAACCGGACCGGGTCGAGGCACTGCTCGTCCTCGCGTCGACGGCGCGGGCGTCGGCCGACCAGATCGCCTGGGCGGCGCCGCAACTGCACGCCATCCGCGCCGATCCGGGCTGGCACGGCGGCGACTATCACGACATTCCCGGCGGCGGCCCGGACGCCGGTCTCGGCATCGCGCGCCGTATCGCACACGCGACCTACCGCAGCGAAGCCGAACTGTCGCAACGCTTCGGCCGTCGGTACCAGGACGGCGAAGACCCATTGCGCGGCGGGCGTTTCGCCGTCGAGTCCTATTTGGACCATCACGCCGGGAAGCTTTCCCGCCGGTTCGACGCCGGCAGTTACGTGGTGCTCACCGAATCGATGAACACCCACGACGTCGGCCGCGGGCGGGGTGGCGCCGCGAACGCGCTCGGCCGGATCACCGCGCGCACCGTCGCGGCCGGGGTGGACAGTGACCGGCTCTACCCGCTGTACCAGTCGCGGGCCATCGCGGACGGGATCGACGGGGCGGAGTTCGCCGTCATCGGCTCACCTTACGGGCACGACTCGTTCCTGATCGAGACCGAGCAGATCGGGCGGCTGGTGAAACTCCTGCTCGATTAGGCCGCGGTGCCTGTCGGCGCGGGAAGGTGCCGTCGCGAAAGCCACTTTCGCAACGTTGAAGGTTGCGAAAGTGGCTTTCGCAACGTGTCTCCGCCGGATCGCTCGCCCTGCCGCCGGTGCTCAGTGTCCCCAAGCCGTCGGCAAGCGACACCCGGCTGAGCCAAGCCCGGCTAGTCCGCGACGGCGTCCGAGATCCACGGCGCCACCGGCAGGTCCCGGTCCAGGCATTCCGCCGACAGCCGGATCGTCCAGCGCAGCGCCTGCAGCACCAAACTGTCGACCTCGTCCGGCGCGGCGTTGGCGAGCGCGATCTCGACCTGTTCCTGCGCGGCCTCGCTGTTGCCGTGCACCTCGGCCAGCAGTGTGCGCACGGCCGTCCGCACGGGCGGGTCCGCCTGGTCGATCGAGACCTCTTCACCGTCCTCGTCGAACACCTGCACCTTGACCGGCGCGCTCCCGCCGTCGCCGAGAGTGGACACCATGGCGCTGCATTCGCCGAACAGCATCATCACGAGTTCTTTGGTCTCTTCGGAGCGGGCCTGTGGCTCGACGGCGGTCGGCGAGAGCTCGTCGAGCGCCTCGGCGTCCTCCCCGAGGCTGATCGCCACGAGCGCACGCTGCGCCTTTTCGACGAGCCTCCGCTCGTACTCGCTCCTGTCCGGCTCCACGTGCCTATCAAACACCAGAGGACGGAAAAGTGGGGATAGGACGAAACCCGGACGTGGTCACTTCGCGGCGTGCAGTGCACCCAGCGCGAGACGGCAGAGCATCTCGGCCAGTTCGCTGTCACCGAGATGGCGGTTGTACGGCGTCGAGTTGATCAACCCGAAGACCGCGTGCGCCGCCGAGCGCGCCTGACGCTCGCCGATCCCGGGGACGGCGTCGCTGATCGCGCGCACCCAGACCTCGACGTACTGGCGCTGCAGGGCGCGGACCTGTTTGCGGTCACTGTCGGTGAGGTTGGCGAGGTTGCGTTCCTGCACGGTGATCAACGCGGGATGCGCGAGCGCGAATTCGACGTGAAAATGCACCAGTGCATCGAGAACCTCGCCCGGCTCGTCCCGCTGACTCGCCCTCGCCGTCCCGCCGTCGAGCAGATAGCGGCTGATCGAGTTCAGCATCTCGCCGAGAATGGCGTCCTTGCTGCGGAAATGCCGGTACAGCGCCGGGCCGGAGATGCCGACGGCCGCGCCGATGTCGTCGATCCCGACGCCGTGAAACCCGTGGTGGGCGAAGAGCTCGGCGGCGGCGGACATGATCTGTTCGCGCCTGTTCGCCTTCTCGCCGTTCACGAGTGGGGTGGGGTTCGCCGGCATCTGGCCATATTAAGGCCGCGTGTTAGCGAGCGCTAACACGCGGCCGTACTTCCAGCCTGGGCCAAGCGGGTTACCTGGGGAAATGACCCTTTTGCGTGGAGCTACCACCTGGTAATGCTGTGTCTCGTTAACTTGTCACGAAGGAGTGACCATGGCCGTCCCTGCTCGGATCAAAGCTCTTTCCTTCACTCGTTCAGTCGCGGCCCTGGGGGTCGCTGTCCTTGCCACCTTCGGTCTCGCGGGCACCGCCCAAGCGGCGACCAACTACGTGGCGCTCGGTGACTCGTACTCGTCCGGCGTCGGTGCCGGCAGCTACGGGAACTCGGGCGACTGCATGCGCAGTGCCAACGCCTATCCCCAGCTGTGGGCCAACGCCCACGCCGGGACCACGTTCAAGTTCGCCGCGTGCTCGGGGGCGCGCACCGGCGACGTCCTCAACCAGATCGCGAACGTCACCTCCAGCGCCACGCTGGTGACGGTCTCGGTCGGCGGCAACGACGCCGGGTTCGCCGACGTCATGACCACCTGCACCACCGGCAGCGACCAGACCTGCATCAACCGGGTCAACACCGCGAAGACGTACGTGAACAACACGCTTCCCGGGCTGCTGAACAACGTCTACAGCAAGATCAAGGCCAAGGCGCCCGGCGCGCAGCTGGTCGTGCTCGGATACCCGCGCTTCTACACGGTGCCGGGTTCGTGCTCTGTCGGGCTGAGCGACACCAAGCGCACGGCGATCAACTCGGGCTCCGACACGCTCGCGTCGGTGCTCTCGGCCCGCGCCGCCGCGAACGGCGCGAAGTTCGTCGACGTGCGGGGTGCCTTCACCGGGCACAACATCTGCTCGTCGGCCAACGATTACCTGCACAGCCTCACCTGGCCGATCGTGAACTCGTACCACCCGACGGCCGCCGGTCAGCGGGGCGGCTACTACAACCCGCTGGTCTCCGCGATCGGCTGATCGTTTCGCGCGTGAAGGCCCCCTTCCCTCGGCTGAGCCGAGTGAAGGGGGCCTTCACGCGCTTCGAGGAGTGCGGTGGACAGAGCGGGTTAGCAGGCGTTAACCTACGAGGGCAAGTTAACGACGGCTAACTTGGCGACGAGGAGCCATGGACACACCCGTACTGAGCACTTCGGCCGATCCGGGCAGCGACGAGTACGCCCGCAGCGTCACCTCCCACGCCGAGCTGGTCGAAGACCTGCGCAAGCGGCTCGCCGCCGCCCGGCTCGGGGGCCCGGAGAAATCCCGCACCCGCCACGTCGAGCGGGGCAAACTCCTGCCACGCGACCGGGTCGACACCCTCCTCGACCCGGGTTCGCCGTTCCTGGAGCTGTCCCCGCTGGCCGCCACCGGACTGTACGACGACGAAGCGCCTTCGGCCGGGATCATCACCGGGATCGGGCGGGTCTCCGGCCGCGAATGCGTGATCGTCGCCAACGACGCCACGGTCAAGGGCGGCACCTACTACCCGATGACCGTCAAGAAGCACCTGCGCGCGCAAGAGGTCGCGCTGCACAACAACCTGCCGTGCGTCTACCTGGTGGACTCCGGCGGCGCGTTCCTGCCGAGGCAGGACGAGGTCTTCCCGGATCGTGAGCACTTCGGCCGGATCTTCTACAACCAGGCCACGATGTCCGCACGCGGCATCCCGCAGATCGCCGCCGTGCTCGGCTCCTGCACGGCGGGCGGCGCGTACGTCCCCGCGATGAGCGACGAAGCGGTCATCGTGCGGAACCAGGGCACCATCTTCCTCGGCGGCCCGCCGCTGGTGAAGGCCGCGACGGGCGAGGTCGTCACGGCCGAAGAGCTCGGCGGCGGCGACGTCCACTCGCGCCAGTCCGGCGTCACCGACCACCTGGCCGAGGACGACGCCGACGCCCTGCGCATCGTTCGCTCGATCGTGTCGACTTTGGGCCCGCGGACGCCACGTCCGTGGGACGTCCTCCCGACGGAGGCCCCGGCCGCCGACCCGAACGAGTTGTACGGCGTGGTCCCGACCGACCCGCGCGTGCCGTACGACGTCCGCGAGGTCATCGCGAGGATCGTCGACGGCAGCCGGTTCGGCGAGTTCAAGAAGGAGTACGGCTCGACGCTGGTCACCGGATTCGCCAGGATCCACGGCCACCCCGTCGGCATCATCGCGAACAACGGCGTGCTGTTCGCCGAGTCCGCGATGAAGGGCGCGCACTTCATCGAGCTGTGCGACAAACGCTCGATCCCGCTGCTGTTCCTGCAGAACATCACCGGCTTCATGGTCGGCCGCGCCTACGAGGCGGGCGGCATCGCCAAACACGGCGCGAAGATGGTCACCGCGGTGGCCTGCGCGCGCGTGCCGAAGCTGACCGTCGTCATCGGCGGCTCGTTCGGCGCGGGCAACTATTCGATGTGCGGCCGCGCGTACTCGCCGCGGTTCCTGTGGATGTGGCCGAACGCGCGGATCTCGGTGATGGGCGGCGAGCAGGCGGCGTCGGTGCTGTCCACCGTCCGCCGGGACGCCATCGAGGCGCGCGGCGGTGACTGGTCCGCCGAGGACGAAGAGGCGTTCAAGGATCCGATCCGCGAGCAGTACGAGGCGCAGGGCAGCCCGTACTACTCGACGGCGCGGCTGTGGGACGACGGCGTGATCGACCCGGCGGACACCCGCACGGTGCTCGGCCTCGCGCTGTCCGCGGCGGCCAACGCGCCACTTTCCGATGTCAACTACGGCGTCTTCAGGATGTGAGCGCGACGATGCAGAGGATCGTGCTACTCGGCCGAAGCCGTTGCACTGTGTACGACCCGAACCCGCGCGCCGCCGGAAAACACAGGATGTGAGCATGTTCGACACGGTTCTGGTCGCCAACCGCGGGGAGATCGCGGTCCGCGTGATCCGCTCGCTGCGGGGGCTCGGTATCCGTTCGGTCGCGGTGTACAGCGACGCGGACGCCGACGCCCGGCACGTCCGGGAGGCGCACACCGCAGTCCGTATCGGCCCGGCCGAAGCGGCGAAAAGCTACCTGTCCATCCCGGCGATCGTCCGGGCGGCGCTCGACACGGGCGCGCAGGCGGTCCATCCCGGCTACGGCTTCCTCGCGGAGAACGCGGAATTCGCCCGTGCCTGCGCCGAGGCGGGCCTGGTCTTCATCGGCCCTCCGGTCGAGGCGATCGACGCCATGGGCGACAAGATCCGCGCCAAGGCGACGGTGTCCGAGGCCGGTGTGCCGGTGGTGCCCGGAGCGTCCGATGTGGACATTCCGGAAGGCGGTTTCGCCGCCGCCGCGGAGAAGGTCGGGTTCCCACTGCTGATCAAGCCGTCCGCCGGTGGTGGCGGCAAGGGGATGCGGCTGGTCAACGAACTGTCCGAATTGGACGCCGCAGTCGAGTCCGCCCGCCGTGAGGCCAAGGGTTCCTTCGGTGACGACACACTGCTCATGGAGCGGTTCGTCACCACGCCACGCCATATCGAGATCCAGGTACTCGCCGACACCCACGGCAACGTGATCCACCTCGGTGAGCGCGAATGCAGCCTGCAACGGCGGCACCAGAAGATCATCGAAGAGGCGCCGTCCGTACTCCTCGACGAAGCCACGCGCGCGAAAATGGGCGCGTCCGCGGTCGAGGCCGCGCGCTCGGTGGGCTACGTCGGCGCGGGGACGGTCGAATTCATCGTGTCGGCCACCGCGCCCGGCGAGTTCTTCTTCATGGAGATGAACACCCGCCTGCAGGTCGAGCATCCGGTGACCGAACTCGTGACCGGGCTCGACCTCGTCGAGTGGCAGGTCAAGATCGCCGCCGGTGACGTGCTCACCGTGTCGCAGGACGACGTCCGGCTCGACGGCCACGCCGTCGAAGCCCGCGTCTACGCCGAAGACCCCGCTCGCGGCTTCATCCCGACGGGGGGAACCGTGCTCGCGGTCCACGAACCGTCCGGTGAGGGCGTGCGCGTCGACTCGTGGATGAGCGAAGGCGCGGTCATCGGCTCGAACTACGACCCGATGCTGGCCAAGGTCATCGCCTGGGGTCCGGACCGCGCGGCCGCGTTGCACCGGCTCGACCTGGCGCTCGCGGACACCGCGTTGCTCGGCGTCGGCACGAACATCGCCTTCCTGCGCGGGCTCCTCGCCGACGGCGACGTCCGCGACGGCAAGCTCGACACCGGGCTCGTCGATCGCCGATTGTCCACTTTGGTCTCCGAAGAAGTGCCGCCGGAGTTCTTCGTGGCGGCGGCGCTCGACCGGCTGCTTTCCTTGCAGCCGAAGGGTTCCGTCGTCGATCCGTGGGATGTTCCCGACGGCTGGCGGCTCGGTGCCTCCGGCGGTATCGACTTCGCGCTGAAGTCGGGAAGCTCCGAAGTCGTCGTGCGGGTGCAGGGCACCCCGGCGAACGCGCTCGTAAGCGTCGACGGCGCCGATCCCGTGCGGGTTTCCGCGCGGCGCGAGGGAGACCTGCTGGAAGTCCGGCATCCCACCGGTTTCCACCGGTACCGGCACGCAGTCGGGGCCGGAAGGACCGTGTGGCTCGCGCGTGACGGTCACAGCTTCGCGATCGGCGAGCGCGAAAGGCTGCGGTCGGCCGCCGGGGCCGCGGGTGGCGCCGGACCGGTCACCAGCCCGATGCCCGGAACCGTGCTGGTGGTCAAGGCCGCCGCCGGTGACGTGGTGAGCGCCGGGACGCCGCTCGTGGTCGTCGAGGCGATGAAGATGGAGCACACGATCACCGCGCCGATCGACGGCGTGGTCAGCGAACTCCCCGTCCGGGTGGGCCAACAGGTCGCGCTGGACGAGACGGTAGCCGTTGTGACACCCCAAAAGGATGGCCAATGATCGACTTTCGACTGGATGACGAGTACGAGGCGCTGCGCAAGACGGTCGAGGAATTCGCGCGCTCCGAGGTCGCCCCGGTCATCGGCGACCTCTACGAGCGGGAGGAGTTCCCGTACGAGATCGTCGCGAAGATGGCCGAGATGGGCTTGTTCGGCCTGCCCTTCCCCGAGGAGTACGGCGGCATGGGCGGCGACTACTTCGCGCTCTGCCTGACCTTGGAGGAACTGGCGCGCGTCGATTCCTCGGTCGCGATCACCGTCGAGGCCGGTGTTTCCCTTGGCGCCATGCCGATCCACCGGTTCGGCACCGAGGAACAGAAGCAGAAGTGGCTCCCGGAGTTGTGCGCCGGCACCGCGCTCGGCGCCTTCGGGCTCACCGAACCCGGCGGCGGTTCGGACGCGGGCGCCACCCGCACGCGCGCGAAACTCGACGGCGACACCTGGGTGATCAACGGCAGCAAGTCGTTCATCACCAACTCCGGCACCGACATCACGAAACTGGTCACGGTCACCGCCGTCACCGACGTGAAGGAGAACGGCCGCAAGGAGATCTCGGCGATCATCGTGCCGTCCGGCACGCCGGGCTTCGCCGTCGCGCCGAAGTATTCCAAGGTCGGCTGGAACTGCTCGGACACGCACGAGCTCTCGTTCGACGACGTCCGCGTCCCGGCCGAGAACCTGGTCGGGGAACGCGGCCGCGGTTACGCCCAGTTCCTGTCCATTTTGGATGAAGGCCGGGTCGCGATCGCCGCGCTGAGCGTCGGGCTCGCACAGGGCTGCGTCGACGAATGCCTGCGGTATGTCAAGGAACGCGAGGCGTTCGGGCACAAGATCGGTGAATACCAGGCGATCCAGTTCAAGATCGCCGACATGGAGGTGCGCACGCACACCGCGAGGCTGGCGTACTACGCGGCGGCGTCGAAGATGCTGCGCGGTGAGCCGTTCAAGAAGGAGGCGTCGATCGCGAAGCTCGTCGCGTCGAACGCCGCCATGGACAACGCGCGCGAGGCGACGCAGATCTTCGGCGGGTACGGCTTCATGAACGAGTTCCCGGTGAGCCGTTTCTACCGGGACGCGAAGATCCTGGAGATCGGGGAGGGGACCTCGGAGGTGCAGCGGATGCTGATCGCACGGCACCTCGGCGTCGCCTGACCCGACAGAACACCCGCGCACCCTCGCGATGTTGTAGAACGGAAGCATGAGCGATTTCGTCATCCGCAAGGGTGGTTCCGGGGACTTCCCAACGCTGCTGGACATGTTCGACGAGGCCGTCGCGTGGCTGGCCGGACGCGGCAGCGCGGGGCAGTGGGGGACCGAGCCGTGGTCCACGATCCCGAAGCGGATCGAGCGGGTGCGCGGGATGGCGGACGGGCCGGGGCTGTACATCGCCGAGGTGGACGGCCAGGCGGCCGGGGCGACCATCCTCGGTGACCGTTTTCCGCACGTTTCGCCGGCCGGCGAGCCGGAGATCTACCTCGGCCTGCTGCTGACCTCGCGCCGGTTCGCGGGCCACCGGGTCGGCTCGCGGCTGATCGAGTTCGCGCTGGCCGAGGCGCGGGAACGCGGTATCGGGCTGGTGCGGGTCGACTGCTGGGCCGGTGGCGACGGCGACCTTCAGCGTTACTACGAGAGCCAGGGCTTCAAGCCGACGGAACGTTTCGACGTCAAGGGCTGGATCGGGCAGGTGTTCGAGCAACGCCCGTAGGACTGGCGTCCGCGCGGCTTCGGGTGCACCATAGTTGACACATCGCCAACAGTGCCCCGGACAGCGAAGTCGCAGAGGAGACCGGCATGGCCAAGCGTGAACGTTCCCTGGCGGGCAAGGTCGTCGTGATCACCGGAGCGGCGCAGGGCATCGGGGCCAGTACCGCGACGGCACTGTCCCGGCTCGGCGCCAAGGTGGTCATCGGCGACCTGGACCAGGTCCTCGCCGAGAAGACCGCCGCCGAACTGGGCGCGGAGGCGCTGCCGCTCGACGTCACCGACACACGCGGCTTCACCGAGTTCCTCGACGAGGTCGAGCGGCGCGTCGGCCCGATCGACGTGCTGATCAACAACGCGGGCATCATGCCGCTCGCGCCGCTCGAAGAAGAGGACGACGCGGCGACCCGCAGGCTGCTCGAGATCAACCTGCACGCGGTCATCCACGGCACCAGGGAAGCCGTGAAGCGGATGCGCCCGCGTGGCACCGGCCACATCGTCAACATCGCCTCGATGGCGGGCAAGGCCGGCTTCCCCGGTGCGGCCACCTACTGCGCGACGAAACACGCCGTCGTCGGGTTGTCGGAATCGGTGCATCTGGAATTGCACGGAACGGGCGTGCTGGTCTCCTGCGTGATGCCCGCGGTGGTCCGCACGGAACTGGCCAGCGGGCTCGGCGAGGCGAAGTTCTTCAAGTCGGTGCAGCCGGAAGATGTGGCGCAGGCCATTGTCGATGCGTTACGCCGTCCCAAGTTCGACGTCTTCGTTCCCGCGTCGCTGGACGCCATGGGCAGGATCACACGGCTGCTTCCGCGCCGCCTCGGCGAGGGACTGATCCGCGCGCTCGGCGGCGACAAGATCCTGTCCTCCGCAACGCATTCCAGTGCTCGCGCGGAGTACGAATCGCGTGCCGCGCGGAGTGCCCCGGCGGCGGAAAAGGACGCCGATTCTTAACTCGTACGGCCTAGCGACTGTCCGAAATGGACGGCCTGTGACGGCCGCGGTGTTGAGTCGTGCGCCCCCAAGCGGCAAGATTACGTCTTACCGCGTTGATTCCCCAGGAGGCACACCATGGCCACACCCCCGGCACGGCTCGCCGCCGCCGCGTCGAACGTCGTCGGGAAGGTGCTGCACGGTGGGGTCGCCGATCTTCGCCCGGTGCCGCGTGTCCTGATCGACCAGGGCCCGAACCGCTCGCTGTACCGGCTGACGAACGGCAAGGCCCCGGCGTCGGGCCCGCCGGTGCTGCTCGTGCCGCCGCTGGCCGCGCCCGCGCTGTGCTTCGACCTGCGCCGCGGGTGCAGCCTCGCCGAGCACCTGGTCGACGGCGGCCGCAACACGTACCTGGTCGACTACGGGAACGTCGCCTTCTCCGACCGGCGTCTCGGCATCGAGCACTGGATCGAGGAAGTGCTCCCGCGCGCGATCCGCAAGGTCAGCGAGGACTCCGGCGGCCAGGGCGTGCACGTCGTCGCCTGGTGCCTCGGCGGGATCTTCTCCCTCCTGACCACCGCGGACCAGCCCGATCTGCCGATCGAGTCGATCGCGACCATCGCGTCGCCGTTCGACTTCACCGCGATCCCGCTGATCGCCCCGTTCCGCCCGCTGGTGGACCTCACCGGCGGCCACCTGCTGACCCCGTTCTACCGGGCGCTCGGCGGCGCACCGTCCTATTTGGTCAGCCGGGTCTTCCGGGCGACCGGGATCAGCAAGGAGATCACCAAACCCCTCGCCATCCTGAAGAATCTCGACGACCGGGACTATCTGGCGCAGATCGAGGCCGTCGACCACTTCATGGACAACATGATCGCCTACCCCGGGCGGACGTTCGGCCAGATCTACCACCGCTTCTTCCGCGCCAACGACCTCGCCGAGGGCACGGTCGACCTCAACGGCCGCATCATCGCGCTGTCCGGGATCAAGGTGCCGACGCTGGTCATCGCCGGGCAGAACGACACGATCGCCCCGCGCGCGGCCGTCGAACGGCTCACCGAACTGCTGGACAACTCGCCGTCGGTGACCTTCGAGACCGCGCCCGGCGGGCACCTCGGCGTGCTGACCGGCCGGAAGGCGCGCGGGACCACGTGGCGCTACCTCGACCGCTTCCTCGACGAACAGGTCGCCTGAGCCTCAGTCGTCCTTGCGCTGGGTCATGGCGCTGCGCAACGACTGGCGCGGTTCGATCAGGTCGACCATTTCGGTGATCTGGTGCCAGGCGTCGGTGATCTCGGCGGTCGCGCGATCGCGTTGCAGGACGATCGTGGACAACACGAGCGCCGTCAGCCCGACAGTGGCGTCGAAGGCCTGGACGTGCAGCATCCGCGCGGCCAGCTCGTAGGAACCGTAGGGACCGAGCCCGTGTATGGCGGCGAAGATCGTGAAGGTGCAGACGCACAAGGAACACATCAGCGCCCCCGCCTGCCGGAACCGCAGCGCCGCCCAGACGAGCACCGGGAAGACCACGAACAGTTTGGACATGGTGGTGGACGCGAGGAGCGCCGTGCCGAGCCCGGCCAGCGCGAGCGCCGCCGCCTCTCCCCAGCGAGCGAGCGAAATCCGCCTCGGCAGGCGGAATCTCGGCGCCAGGAGCAGCAACGGCGTGATCGTCAGGACGCCCATCGCGTCGCCGGTCCACCACACGAGCGCCGTCGCCCAGAAATCGCCGGGAACCAGTGCGCCGTCGAGGACCAGGACGCCGGTGCCCAGCACCGCGCTGACGGCGGTGCCGCCGATCGCCCCGACCACCACCAGGAGGACGGCGTCGGGAAGCCGGTCGAGCCGGTTGTGGCCACCCAGCCGCCGCATCACCGCGTAGGCCAGCATGGGGCCGATCGTGTTCCCCGATGAGATCACCAAGACCGCGACCGGCGAGGGACCGAAGGCGACGTTCGTCAGGAGGGCGCCGAGGAAGATCCCGGGCCAGTACCGCGGCCCCAGCAGCATCGGCACCGCCAGCGCGACACCCGCGGCCGGCCACAGCGGCGAGATCTGCTCGCGCACGATCGCCCACTGGATCCCGATCCGGGCGGCCGCGAAGTAGCAGATCGTCACGCCGAAGACGATGAGAAGCCAGCGTGCGGCGGGGGAGAGCTGTCTCATCGCGACTCCGGCCTTGGCGGGCTGGGAAGCTAAGAGAGTACCTCTGTCCGGCTGCCAAGGCCGTTCACTTGATGGTGTTGTCATTCTGTTGGTAATAAACGAAAAAAGGGCCCGTGCAGCTGCACGGGCGCCGGGTCTCGAGCGGTGAGGGGAGCTTCGGTCCAGGTGGTGGGGGGGGGGGGGAGTGTTTTTTTAAGAACAGATACCAAACCCACACCCCCCGCCCGGCGCAGTGGCGGGGGGGCGTTTTGTACGGGGTGGGGCGGGGGCGCGGAGCTGGGCCG
>NZ_JBIUAQ010000036.1:28399-82739 GCF_044547565.1 Amycolatopsis sp. NPDC052450
GGCGCCCCGGGGGGGGGGCCGGGGCTCGGGGGGTGTGTGGGGCTGTGGGGGTGGGGGGGTGTTTTTTTTGTTTTTTTGTTAAACCAAAAAAACACACCCCCCCACCCCGCGCGACCCGGTCCAGGACGGAGGCTATTTGAGCTCGGAGCTCGTCTTGCCCAGGATCCGGCGCGCCACGATCAGCTGCTGGATCTGTTGCGTGCCTTCGAAAATGTCGAGGATCTTCGCGTCCCGGCTCCACTTCTCCAGCAGCGATTCCTCGGTGTAACCCACCGTTCCGGCGAGCTCGACGCATTTCAGCGTGATCTCGACGACCGACCGGCCCGCCTTCGCCTTGGCCATGGAGGCCTGCAGCGAGTTCGGCTTGCGGTTGTCGGCCATCCACGCCGACTCCATCGTCAGCAGGTACGCCGATTCGTAGTCCGCCTCCAGCTGAAGGAACGCCGCGGCCGCGGCGTGCTGGCTGTGGACGGGCTTGTCGTAATCGATGACCACGCCCGCGTCGGTGAGGATCTTCCGGGTCTCCTCCAGCGCCGCGCGGGCGACGCCGATGGCCATGGCCGCGACGAGCGGGCGGGTGTTGTCGAAGGTCTGCATGACCCCGGCGAAACCCTTGGCGGTGTCGATCTCCGGCGTGCCGAGGAGATTCTCCTTGGGCACGCGGACGTTCTCGAAACGCAGCACGGCGGTGTCGGAAGCGCGGATGCCGAGTTTGTGCTCGACGCGCACCACCTCGAAGCCCGGCGTGCCCTTTTCGACGACGAACGACTTGATCGCCGCGCGGCCCTTCGTCTTGTCCAGAGTGGCCCAGACGACGACGGCGTCGGCGCGTTCGCCGGCGGTCACGAAGATCTTCTCGCCGTTGATCACGTACTCGTCGCCGTCGAGCCGCGCGGTCGCGGTGATCGCGGCGGAGTCCGAGCCGCAGTCCGGTTCGGTGATCGCCATCGCGGCCCACAGCCCGGAGAACTTCTTGAGCTGTTCGTCGGTGGCGACCGAGCCGATGGCGGCGTTGCCGAGCCCCTGACGCGGCATCGACAGCAGCAGACCGACGTCACCCCAGCACATCTCGATCGTGCCGAGCACGATGTTGAGGTTGGAACCGTTGCGGTTGCCCGGTTTCTCGTTCTTCTCGGACCGGCGGACGCCCGCCGCGCCCGCGCCGCCCTCGCCGGAGGAGTTCAGCCCGTCCAGCAGCGCGGCGAACATGTCGAGTTCGGTGGGATAGGTGTGCTCGGCGCGGTCGTACTTGCGCGAGATCGGCCGGAACACCTCGGCCGCGGCCTGGTACGCCTGGTTGATCAGGGTGCCGGCCTTCTTCGGAACCTCAAGGTTGATCATGATTGCCTTTCAAGAGTCCTAGAGAAGGACGGCGCCTTCCATCACGCCGATCGCACGGAGATCGCGGTACCAGCGTTCGACCGGGTGTTCCTTGACGAAGCCGTGCCCGCCGAGCAGCTGCACCCCGGCGCTGCCGATCTGCATTCCCTTGTCGACGGCCAGCTTCCGGGCCAGCGCGACCTCGCGGGCGTACGGCTTGCCCTGTTCGGCGCGGGATGCGGCGCGGAGCGTGACCAGCCGCAGTCCTTCCAGCTCGATGGCGATGTCGGCCACCGAGAACGCGACGGCCTGCCGGTGGCTCACCGGTTCCCCGAACGCCTTGCGCTCGTTGACGTAGGGCACCACGTAGTCGAGGACGGCCTTCGCGGTACCGGCGGCCAGCGCGGCCCAGCCGAGCCGCGAGAGCCGGACGACCTCGGTGAAGACCTCGGCCTTGCCGCCGCCGAGCAGTGCTCCGGCGGGCAACGCGACCTTCTCCAGGTGCAGCTTCCCGGTCGCCGCGCCCCGCAGGCCCATCGCCGGTTCGGACTCGATGGTGACGCCCGGGTTGGACGACTCCACGAGGAACAGCGCGGGACCCCGGCCTTCGAGGTCGGCCGAGACGATGAACAGTTCGGCGTCCGCCGCCCTCGGCACCAGCGACTTCACGCCGTCGAGCTGGTAGCCCTTCGGCGTGCGGCGGGCCTTGGTGGCCGGTTTGAACGGGTCGAACAGCGCGGTGCGCTCCTGCAGCGCGAGCGCCGCGGCCGGGACGTTCTCGCCGACGAACGCGGGCACGTAGTCCGCCTGCTGCTGCTCGTCGCCGTAGGACACCAGCGCGGTGCTGACCGCGGACGGCGCGAGCACCGCGACCGCGAGGCCGAGGTCGCCGTGCGCGAGGGCCTCGGCGACCAGCGCGTTCGTGACGACCGACCGTTCGGTGCCGACGCCGCCCAGCTCCTCGGGGATGCCGACGAGCGTGATGCCGAGTTCGGCGGCACGGCTCAACAGGCCCTCGGGCGCCTGAAGCTTCGCGTCGGCGTCGGCCGCGGCGGGCCGCAGCTGCTCGGCCGCGAACTCCGTCACGGTTTCGGTGATGAGCTGCTGGTCCTCACTCGGGGTGAGGTCGAACAGCCCGGTGTCCTCGGCGGGCGCGAGCCGCGCCGGCTTGCCGAGCTTCGTGGCGGATTTGAAGGTCCGTCCCGCCGCGCCCGCGACCCGGAAGCCGTTGCGCGTCCCGGCACTGACCAGGTTCTGCACGGGCTTCCGAAGTCCGGCCCGTTCAATGACCTTGCTCCCGGCCAGCCGGGTGAGCGCGGACAGGCCAAGGCCCATCGCGTCTCGTTTCCTAGGCGCACCCACGGTGAGTCTCCCTGCCTCGCTTACCTACTCGTGAGTAGGTTAACTCCCTTCGGGCGGATGCGCTACCACGGGGGAGGCGAACGTCACGCTCGTGAGTGATTCGGGTCGCGGTCACCGTCCAAAACACTCACGACTTTGCGTCGCTCGAAGGACACGAGCCCTAACGCCGCCAGCGCCACGATGCCGACCAGCGCCACCGCCGGCACCAGTTCCAGCAACGGAGTCGCCGCCAGCAGGACCACCGCCAGCACCAGCCGCCGCATGTTCCAGGCGCCCAGGTTCCGGCGCCGCAGCCCGCTCAACGCGATCAGGTAGAGCGCGAGCCCGCCGGTGAGCGCCCAGATCGGCGTTCCGTGCAGGCCGTCGGAGAGGCTGTGGTGTTCGGTGTCGGCCACGTACAGCAGTGACTTCTTCAGCCCCAGCGCCACGAGCACGATCCCGGCGATGAGCGGGAGGTGCAGGAACGTGTACGTATCCGTCCCGATCCGCACCCGCTCCACACCCTCGGCGCGCTTCAGGTTGCGTTCGGAGACGTGGGCGACGACAGCGAAGTACATCCACCACATCGCCGAAGCCAGCGTGAGCCCGAAGACCGCGGCCAGCGTGATCGGCCAGGACATCGGATACGAGCTGATCCCGATGCCGATCGCCACGATCGACTCGCCGAGCGCGATGATCACGATCAGCCCGAACCGCTCGGCGAAATGGCCGGGCTGATGCAGCCGCCAGTCCGACGAGCGGGTCCGGAAGACGTTGACGTAGTCGGCCAGCATCGCGACCGCCCAGATCCCGAGCTGCACCCAGCCGGAGAAGAACGCCGCGACGGTCAGCAGCGCGACGCTCGGCAGCAGGCCGACGAACATCTTCAGGACGGTCTTGCGCAGCTCCGCGTCGTTCCGCCCGGCGCCGAGGAAGGCGATCAGGTGCAGCAGCCGCACGACGAAGTAGCAGCCGACGAACATCAGCGGCGCGTACAGGCCGCCTGGCAGGTCGGTGAACGCCTCCGGAATGGTCAGCGAAACCAGGAACATCGTCCCCATCGCGGCGAACATCGCCAGCTGGGCGATGCCCCGGTCGACGTGCAGGGTGTTGGCCAGCCAGGCGTAGGCGCACCAGCACCACCACAGCACGGCGATCATCGCCACCCCTTGCCCGATGCCGAGCGGGGTGAGGTGATCGGCCATCAGCTGCGTGGTCTGGGTGATGGCGTAGACGAAGACCAGATCGAAGAAGAGTTCCAGCGTGGTGACCTTGTGGTCTTCTTCCCGGGTCACCAGGTACAGGCCGCGTTTCTTGGGCACGCGCACATCGTGCCCGTCACTCCTTTGCGGCACACGCGAGTTTGCCCAAAGCTCGCTTTCAGACGCCGAGAACGGCGTGCATCAGCGTGGTCAGCTCGGCTTCGATGTTCGGGCGGCCGTTGACGCGGCGGGTGCGCGCGAGGTCGTTCGCGATGGTCAGCGCCGCGTGCACGGTGATCTTCACTTCGCGCAGGCTCAGTTCCGGGCGGACTTCCGACACCAGCGCGATCCAGCGCGCGACGTAGTCCCGCTGGACGCGTATCAGGTCCGCCTTGTCGCGTTCCGGCAGCTCCATGGGGCTGCCGGAGAACGACACCAGCAGCTCGGGCGTGTGCAGGAGGGTGTGCACATAGGACGCCGCGAGCCTGCGCAGCGCGTCGCGTTCGTCGTCGGTCCGCAACGCGCGTTCCGCGGCGAGCGCCAGCCGGTCGGCCGCGCGATGCCCGATCGCCACCATCAGCGCGGCCTTGCTGGGGAAATGCCGGTACACGCTGGGGCCGGCGATCCCGGCCGCCGCGCCGATCTCCTCCATGCTGACCGCACGGAAGCCGCGCTGCCCGAACAGCCCGGTCGCGGCCGCGAGGATCTGCTCGCGGCGGGACGGCTCGCCGAGCGCCATCGACGGCGTCTCTTCCGGCCGGTTCTCGGGCTCGGGCAGTGTGACATGCAGCACCGACTCCGCCAGCTGCACCAGGATCTGCGCGAAGCGTTTCTTCGCCACGGACGTGTGATGTACGGAGACGCTGCCGAACACGCTCAGCCCCGCCCAGCACAGCAGCTCGGCGTCGTCGGCGGTCAGTTCGGGACGCAGCGCGAGCAGCGCCTTCGACCACGCTTCGAGCACCGCGCCCGAGCGGCGGCGGATCTCCCGCCGTTCCTCCCGGGGCAGATGCCTGCCCTCCCAGCGCCACAGCGCGGCGACTTCGCGACGCTCCACGGCTTGCGCGGCGAGGGTGCCCAACAGGGCGTTGACCTGCGCGGGAACGGGAAGGTCGACGTCGGCGAGCGTCTCGGTGGTGGCCGTCTCCATGTCGTCGATGCCGGACAGCACGACGTAGGACAGCACCGCCTGCTTGTCCGCGAAATGCCGGTACAGCGCGGGCCCGGTGATGCCGGCCGCGGCGGCGATGTCGTTGATGCCGACGCCGTGGAACCCGCGGGCGCGAAACAGCTCCGCGGCGAGGCCTGCCAGCTGGGCCTTGCGGTCGCGCGGTCGGGCTGAACGCTCGGTCGGGTGATCCATAGGTGAACTCACCATAGCGTCGGTTGCGTGCATCGCAACCCATTGACACCATGGGGTTATCGCGGTTTATGTTAATCGGCATTAGCATGGCTACTGGCCGGTACGTTTCATCCTGATACAGCGCCGTACGCGGAGGAGTTTTTCTGTGAGTAGCGAGGCCTACATCTACGAGGCGATCCGTACGCCTCGCGGCAAGAACAAGGGTGGTGCCCTCCACGGCACCAAGCCGGTCGATCTCGTGGTCGGCCTCATCGAAGAACTGAAGGTCCGGCACCCGAACCTCGACCCCGCGGTGATCGACGACATCGTCCTCGGCGTCGTGTCCCCGGTCGGCGAACAGGGCGCCGTGATCGCGCGCACCGCGGCCCTGAACGCGGGCCTTCCCGAGACGGTCGCCGGCGTCCAGCTGAACCGCTTCTGCGCCTCCGGCCTCGAAGCCACCAACACCGCCGCGCAGAAGGTGCGCTCCGGCTGGGACCAGCTGATCATCGCCGGCGGTGTCGAGTCGATGTCGCGCGTGCCGATGGGCTCCGACGGCGGCGCGCTGTTCATGGACCCGGCCACCGCGTACGACAACTACATCGTCCCGCAGGGCACCGGCGCCGACCTGATCGCGACCATTGAGGGCTTCTCCCGCGAGGACGTCGACGCGTGGGCCGTCCGCTCGCAGGAAAGGGCCGAAGCGGCCTGGTCCGGCGGTTACTTCGCGAAGTCCGTCGTCCCGGTGAAGGACATCAACGGCGTCACGATCCTCGACCACGACGAGCACCGTCGCCCCGGCAGCACCGTCGAGGGCCTCGGCAAGCTCAAGCCCGCCTTCGCCGGCATCGGCGAGCTGGGCGGCTTCGACGCCGTCGCGCTCCAGAAGTACCACTCGGTCGAGAAGATCAACCACGTCCACACCGGTGGCAACTCTTCCGGCATCGTCGACGGCGCCGCGGTGGTGCTGGTCGGCAACGAGCAGATCGGCAAGGACTTCGGCCTGACCCCGCGCGCCCGCATCGTGGCCACCGCGACCGTCGGCTCCGAGCCCACGATCATGCTCACCGGCCCGACCCCGGCCACCGAGAAGGTCCTCAAGATCGCCGGCCTCACCCCGGACGACATCGACCTGTGGGAGCTGAACGAGGCCTTCGCCTCGGTCGTCCTCAAGTGGATCAAGGACCTGCACCTCGACGAGGAGAAGGTCAACGTCAACGGCGGCGCCATCGCGATGGGGCACCCGCTGGGCGCCACCGGCGCGATGCTGGTCGGCACCGTCGTCGACGAGCTGGAGCGTCGTCAGGCGCGCCGCGCCCTGGTCACCCTGTGCATCGGCGGCGGCATGGGCGTCGCGACCATCATCGAGCGGGTCTGAGGAAGAGACAATGACTGAAGCGAAGACCATCCGCTGGGAGCAGGACGCCGACGGCATCGTCGTGCTGACCCTTGACGACCCGAAGCAGTCCGCCAACACGATGAACGCCGACTTCCGCGAGTCGCTCGGCGTCGTCGTGGACCGCCTGGAGGCGGAGAAGGACAGCATCACCGGTGTCGTCCTCACCTCGGCCAAGAAGACCTTCTTCGCCGGTGGCGACCTCAACGACCTGATCCAGGCCAAGCCGGAGAACGCGGCCGAGATCACCGAGAGCAGCGGCCTGATGAAGGGCCAGATGCGACGGCTGGAGCAGCTGGGCAAGCCGGTCGTGGCCGCCATCAACGGCGCCGCGCTCGGCGGCGGTCTCGAACTCGCCCTCGCGACGCACCACCGCATCGCGGCCGACGTCAAGGGAAGCCAGATCGGTCTCCCCGAGGTCACCCTCGGCCTGCTCCCCGGCGGCGGCGGCGTGGTCCGCACCGTGCGCCTGCTCGGCATCCAGAGCGCGCTGCTGAACGTGCTGCTGCAGGGCCAGCGGCACCGTCCGGCCAAGGCGAAGGAACTCGGCCTCGTGCACGAGCTCGTCGGCACGGTCGACGAACTGGTCCCGGCCGCGAAGGCGTGGATCAAGGCGAACCCCGAAGGCGGCGTGCAGCCGTGGGACGTCAAGGGCTACAAGATCCCGGGCGGCACCCCGTCGAACCCGAGCTTCGCGGCGAACCTGCCCGCGTTCCCGGCGAACCTGCGCAAGCAGATCAAGGGCGCGAACATGCCGGCCCCGCGGGCGATCCTGGCCGCGGCCATCGAGGGTTCGCAGGTCGACTTCGACACCGCGATCACCGTCGAGACCCGCTACTTCGTCAGCCTCGCGACCGGCCAGGTCTCGAAGAACATGACGAAGGCGTTCTTCTTCGACCTGCAGAGCATCAACTCCGGCGGCTCGCGTCCGGACGGTTTCGAGAAGTACACCGCCAAGAAGGTCGGCGTCGTCGGCGCGGGCATGATGGGCGCCGCGATCGCGTATGTCTCGGCGAAGGCCGGCATCGACGTCGTGCTCAAGGACGTCACCCTCGAAGGCGCCGAAAAGGGCAAGGGCTACGCGGTCAAGCTGGAGGAGAAGGCTCTTTCCCGCGGCAAGACCACGCAGGAGAAGTCCGACGCGCTGCTCGCCAAGATCAAGCCGACCGACAAGGCGGAGGACTTCGCCGGCGTCGACTTCGTGATCGAGGCCGTCTTCGAGAGCGTCGAGCTGAAGCACAAGGTCTTCCAGGAGATCGAGGGCTTCGTCAACCCGGACGCCGTACTCGGCTCCAACACCTCGACCCTGCCGATCACCGCGCTCGCCGAGGGTGTCCAGCGGACCGAGGACTTCATCGGGATCCACTTCTTCTCGCCGGTGGACAAGATGCCGCTGGTCGAGATCATCTGCGGTGAGAAGACTTCGCCCGCCACGCTGGCGAAGGTCTTCGACTACACGCTGCAGATCAAGAAGACCCCGATCGTCGTCAACGACAGCCGCGGCTTCTTCACCTCGCGCGTCATCGGCACGTTCCTCAACGAGGCCGTCGCCGCGCTGGGCGAGGGTGTCGAGCCGGCGTCGATCGAGCAGGCCGGCGCGCAGGCCGGGTACCCGGCCCCGCCGCTGCAGCTGATGGACGAGCTGACCCTGACGCTGCCGCGCAAGATCCGCAAGGAGACCCGCGAAGCGATCGAGGCCGCCGGCGGCACCTGGAACGCGCACGCGTCCGAAGGTGTCATCGACCGGATGGTGGAGGAATTCGACCGCAAGGGCCGTTCCACCGGTTCGGGTTTCTACGACTACGACGAAGCCGGCAAGCGGACCGGTCTCTGGCCGGGCCTGCGCGACGCGTTCAAGTCGGGCAGCGCCGAGGTTCCGTTCGAGGACCTCAAGGAGCGCATGCTGTTCGCCGAGGCGCTCGAGACCGTGAAGTGCTTCGACGAGGGCGTGCTCACCACCGTCGCCGACGCCAACATCGGCTCGATCTTCGGCATCGGCTTCCCGGCGTGGACCGGTGGTGTCATCCAGTACATCAACCAGTACGAGGGTGGCCTGCAGGGCTTCGTCGACCGCGCCCGTGCGCTGGCGGAGCGCTACGGCGACCACTTCACCCCGCCGGAGTCGCTGGTCGCGAAGGCCGCGAAGGGCGAGATCTACGAATAAGTGCGTGACATGAAAGGCCCCTTCATTGCGAATTTCGCAATGAAGGGGCCTTTCATGTCGTCCGGGTTCAGCGAGCCGACGGTTCCAGCGCCACGTGCGGCAACCGCCGGTCCAGCCATCGCGGCAGCCACCAAGCGCGTTTCCCGAGCAGCCGCATCACCGCGGGCACCACGAGACAGCGGATCACGAACGCGTCCACCAGCACGGCCACCGCCAGCCCGAGACCGAACTGCGCCAGCATCCGGTCGGGGTTGAGCAGGAACGCCCCGAACACCAGGATCATGATCACCGCCGCCGCCGTGATCACCCCGCCGGTGGAGGCGAGCCCCTGACGGACGGCGTGGCGAGCGTCGCCGGTGCGCCGCCATTCCTCGTGCATCCGGGACACCAGGAACACTTCGTAGTCCATGGAAAGCCCGAACACGATCGCGAAGATCAGCACCGGCACGAACGCCTCGATCGGTCCCGGCTGCGCCCCGAACAGGCCATCGCCGAACACCGCCGTCATCACGCCGAGCGCGGCACCGATGCTCAGCAGATTCAGCAGGGCCGCCTTGAGCGGGATGAGGATCGAGCGGAACACGACCATCAGCAGCAGCGCCGACAAACCGACGACCACCAGCACGAACAGGGGTAACCGGTCGCCGACGGCGTCCGCGAAGTCCACCGCCGCCGCGACACTCCCGCCGACCAGGTACTTGCCCGGCAGTCCCGGCAACACCTCCGTCCGCAACCGTTCCACCAGGTCGGCGGTCGCCTCGTCCTGCGGCGAAGACGTCGGGAAGGCGAGGACCGTCGTGACGCCCTGGCCCGTGGGCGGCGTCACCTCGGCGATTCCCGGCGTGGCTTCGAGTTTCCGTTGCAGCGCGACGCCATCACCGTTTTCGGTGACCACGACCAGCGGCTCACTGAACCCGGGGCCGAAGCCCTCCGACATCAGGTCGTAAGCCTGCCTGGTGGTCGACGTCTCCGGCTCCGTCCCGGCGTCGGCGAAACCGAGGCGCATCCCGAGCGCGGGCAAGGAAAGCCCGACGAGAACGAGCAGGCCGATCGCGAGCGGCACCATCGGCCGTCGTTGCACCGCGTCCCCGAGCCGGCCCCAGGCTTTGCCGTGTTCCCGTTTCGCGGCGTGCTTGCGAATGCCCTTTTCCAGACGGCGGCCGAAAAGGGAGAGCAGCGCGGGCAGCAGGGTGATCGACGCGAGCATCGTCACGAGCACGGTCAGCGCCACCGCGAGGGCGACTCCGCGCAGCGAACCGAGACCCAGCGCGAGCAGGCCGAGCAGCGCGATGATCACCGTGCCGCCGGCGAACAGCACCGATCGGCCCGCGGTGTCGAGCGCCCGTCGCGCCGCCTGTTCCCGGTCGAGACCGTCCAGGATTTCGCTGCGGTACCGGGAAAAGATGAGCAGCGCGTAATCCACGCCCACGCCGAACCCGACCAGCATCATCAGCGGCGCCGTGTAGCTCGCGATGTCGACGAACCTGCTGACGAGCACGATCACGCCGAGTGTGCTGCCGACGGCGAAAACCGCCGCGATCACCGGGAGCCCGGCGGCGAGGATCGAGCGGAACAGGAAGACGAGGACCACCAGCGCGGCCAGCAACCCGACGCCCTCCGACGGACCGCCGCTTTCACTGGTCCGTTTGATCGGCTCGCCGCCGAGTTCGACCTGGAGCCCGGCCGCCTCCGCCTTCTTCGCGGTGTCGACGACGCGCACGATGTCGTCGTACGGCAGATCATTCGATTCGAGGTCGAAAGCGATCGCCGCGTAACCGATCGTGCCCTCGCGGGAGACGGCCGACGGAGTGTCGAAGGGACTCGTCGCCGACTTCACATGCGGCTGGCCACGGACCTCGGCGAGCATCCCGTCGATCGGTCCGCGTGCGGTCGCGAGTCCGTTCTCGCTCTTGAAGACGATTTCCGCCGTCGCACCGGTCTGCGCGGGAGCCTGTGCCTTGAACAGATCCATGATCTGCTGGGATTCGGTGCCCGGCAAGGAATGGTCGTCGTGGTAGGCGCTGCCCGCCAGCTGTGAGCCCAGCGTGACACCGATGAGGGTGAGCAACCAGAGCGAAACGGCCAGCCAGCGGTGGCGCTGAGACCAGCCCGCCAGCTTCGAGAGCGCGCCCCCAGGCGGCTGCCGCCGGGAAAGAGTGATGGTGTCCATGGCGGAAAGCATCGGCTTTCCCGGCCCGGATGGCGTCGGGCTCCGGCGGGCACTCGGGCCGCAACTTCTGGGTACCCCTAAGGCTCCTCCCGTACTACCGGGGTTGTGGTCACGGGGTCAACCAGCGAGGGGTGACCATGCCCGATTCGTAGGCGAGCACGACGAGTTGCGCGCGATCACGGACGTCCACCTTGGTCATGATCCGGCTGACGTGCGTCTTCGCCGTCGCCGGGCTGAGCACGAGTTCCTTCGCGATCTCGTCGTTGGACAGGCCGGCCGCGACCAGGCTCATCACTTCGCGTTCCCTCTCGGTGAGCCGGTTCAGGGTGGGCGAGGGGCCGGGCCTGGCGACCCGGCCGGCGAATTCGGAGATCAGGCGGCGGGTGATCGACGGCGCGAGCAGCGCGTCGCCCCCGGCGACCACGCGGACACCGCGGATCAGTTCCTCCGGTTCGGTGTCCTTGACCAGGAACCCGCTGGCACCGGCGCGCAGTGCGCCGTAGACGTCTTCGTCGAGGTCGAAGGTGGTGAGGATGACGACCCTGGTCCCGGTCAGCATCGGATCTTCGAGCAGATGCCGGGTCGCGGCCAGCCCGTCCATCACCGGCATCCGGATGTCCATCAGGACGACGTCGGGTTTGTGTTCGCGCGCCGCTTCGAGGGACTCACGCCCGTCGGCCGCTTCGGCGACCACGGTGATGTCGGGTTCACCGTCCAAAATGGATTTGAATCCGGCGCGGACCAGCCGCTGGTCGTCGACGAGCAGGACCCGGATCATTTCCCCACCCGCAACGGAAGCCGGGCACGCACCCGGAACCCGCCGCCGTCTTCGCGCGCGGCCGCGGTGAGCTCACCGCCGAGTGCCTCGGCCCGTTCGGTCATCCCGCGGATCCCGTTGCCGGGTTTCGCCGCGCCTCCCCGGCCGTCGTCGTCGATCTGCACGGACACATCATGGGGCGTGTAGCCGATCCGCACCACGACGGTGTTCGCGGCGGCGTGGCGCGCGACGTTGGTCAGCGCCTCCTGGACGACGCGGAAGGCGGCGTGTTCGACGTCGGGCGGCAGCTCCGTCGCCGTGCCGTCGATCTCGGTCCGGACGGTCAGCCCGTGCGCGCCCGCGGCCTCCGCCAATTCGGCGACCCTGGCCAGGCTCGGTGTATCCGCCTGCCGCAGCATGCCCAGGGTGGCGCGGAGTTCGCGCAACGCCTCCTTGCTGGTCTGTTTGATCGTGGCCAGCGCCTCCTCGGATTTAGCCGGATCCTTGCCGTGCAGTGCCGCACCCGCCTGGACGTTGATGAGCGCGAGATTGTGGCCGAGGACGTCGTGCAGTTCGCGGGCGATCCGGAGCCGCTCGTCGGCTGCCCTTCGCCGTGCCTCGGCTTCCTTGGTGCGCTCGGCTTCGCGGCGGTAGTACGTCACCGCTCCGACCGCGACCAGCGCGATGAACCAGCCCGCCATCAGCAGGAACGCGAAGTCGTCCACCTGTCGTGCGGCGCCCGCCTGTGCCTCGCCGATCGCGACGCCGCCCATCGAGGCCGCCGCGACGACCGCCGCGCTGCGGATCCGTCCCGTCGACGCGTTGTTGTACAGCGCGAAGGCGAAGGCGAGCAGTACGAACCCGTCGGGATCGGTGCTCGGGTAGTAGATCGCGCAGCAGACCGCGGTGAAGATCGCGACGGGGAGCGGATACCGGCGGCGCAGG
Source organism: Amycolatopsis sp. NPDC052450 (assembly GCF_044547565.1). Taxonomy (NCBI): domain Bacteria; kingdom Bacillati; phylum Actinomycetota; class Actinomycetes; order Pseudonocardiales; family Pseudonocardiaceae; genus Amycolatopsis; species Amycolatopsis sp. NPDC052450. Next base: position 41,037 of record NZ_JBIUAQ010000036.1, read on the forward strand.
AACAACGCGGCACAGGCGAGCACCGCGCAGACCCAGCCGGCGACGGCGTTGCGCGGCGGCTCGTCGCTGCCGCCGAGTGACACCACGGCGGAACTCGCGAGCACCGCCAGGGTGACCGCGAGTTCCGCCGCGTACCGCCGCAGGATCGCCACACGACGAGAGTAGCGCGATCCGGCGCGTTTGACAAAAATGATTTTTACGTTCAAACTCGTTTTTGTGATCAAGGATGTGCGGCCGTGAAGGATGTGGAGTACCTCGAGCGGCTCGAGCAGGCGGAGGCGTTGCTGAAGCCGCAGCGGGTGGACGTCCTGCGGCAGCTGGCGGAGCCGCGGTCCTGCACCGAGGTGGCGGCGGTGCTGGACCAGACCCCGCAGCGCGTCTACTACCACGTGAAACGACTGGTGGAAGCCGGTCTGGTGAAGCAGGTGTCGGAGCGGAAGGTGCGCGCCGTCAGTGAAGGCGTGTACCAGGCGAGCGCGCGTTCGTACTGGCTGTCGCCCGGGCTGGTCGGCCGGATCGGCCCGCGGGCGGTGCGGGACGAGCTGAGTCTCGGCTACCTGGTGGACCTCATGGAGGAGGTCCAGTCGGACGTCGCCGCGCTCGACAGGACGGTGCGGGAACTGCCGTCGATCGGCGTCTCCGGCGAGATCCGGGTGGAGCCGGAGCGCCGCCAGGAGTTCCTCGACGAACTGAAGACGACTTTGCAGGAGCTGTTCACCCGCTACGGCGGAGCGGAAGGTGACGCCTTCAAGCTCGCCGTGGCCTGTTACCCGAAGGGAAATGTCCGTGACTGAGCCGACGAGGTTCCAGGTGCGTGTGCGCGCGCCGATCGACGAGGTCTGGCACGCGCTGGTCGACCCTGGGGCGCTGCGCACCTGGCTTTCCGAGTACGCGGAAGTCGATTTGCCGTCCAGATACGAATTCTGGGGTCGCTACACGCCGGAAGGCGATCGTCCGCGTCAGCGGCTCCTGCTGGCCGACGGCAAGGTCCTGCGGTTCGCCTGGATCCTCGGTGAAACGGAGACGGTCGTCGAGATCGCGCTGACCGAAGACGGGGGCGAGACCTCCCTGTCGTTCAGTCAGACCGGTTTGCCGGACTATGCCGCGATGCTGGCCGACCCCGGATCGTCGCTCGGCATGATGTACACGTTCTGGGCGTTGTCCGTCGCGAACCTCGTCGACCACGTCGAAGGGCGGCCGCTCACCGCCCGCTGTGACCTCACGTCCCCGCTGATGAACGAAGAAGTGCGGATCGACGCGCCGCGAGGCGAGGTCTATTCCTCGATCGCCGACCCCGCCGTGTTCACGCGCTGGTTCGGTGCCCACATCGAGGCGGAGACCCACGTCGGCGGCCGATGGGCGATGGGTTCGCTGGAGAACGACCCGGAGCCGGCGAAGATCGTCGATCTGGTGCCCGATTCCAAGATGTCGCTCGCGTACGAGGACGGCATCGTCGCCTCCTGGGAACTCGAAGAATCCGGCGGCGGCACGAAGCTGACCTTCGTCCAAAGTGGATTCTCCGAGGGGAAACCGCCGTACGGCATGTGGATGGGCTGGCTCAGCGGTTTGGCGGAACTGCGCAGGTTCCACGAGGTCGACCCGTGGCTCCCGATTTGGGTCGACGTCCACCTGGAGGGAACACCCGAAGGACTCATCGCACTGGACGGTAAGTAGGAGGATCCGATGTTGCTCGAAGGCAGGAACGCGATCGTCTACGGGGCGGCCGGCGGAATCGGGAGCGCGGTGGCCCGCGGCTTCGCCAGGGAGGGCGCGACCGTCCATCTCACCGGCCGCACACTGAAGAAACTCGACGCACTGGCCGACGAAATCCGCGCGGTGGGTGGGAAAGCTGAGACGGCGGAGTTCGACGCACTCGATGAAACGGCCATCGACGAGCACGCCGCATCGGTGGCTTCGTCGGCGGGCAGTGTCGACATCTCGATGAATGTGATCACACACAACGACGTCCAGGGCACTCCACTGGTCGAGATGTCGTTGGCGGACCTCGAAAGCCCGGTCCGGACGGCGGTACGGACGAACTTCCTGACCGCGCGGGCGGCCGCCCGGCACATGATCGGGCAGGGGTCCGGGGTGATCCTGATGTTCGGCGGCGACGGTGATCCGTTGCCGGGGTACCACCTCGGCGGGCTGCAGATCGCGTTCAGCGCGATGGAGGCGTTGCGGCGAGGGCTGGCGTGCGAACTCGGACCGAGCGGCATCCGTGTCGTCACCCTGCGCACCGGCGGGATCCCGGAGACCATACCGGCGGGCGCCGGACTCGACGACGCCATCCGCGACATGGAAGAAGCCACGATGCTCAGGCGGACGGCATCACTCGAAGACGTCGCCCGGGTGGCGGCCTTCGCCGCGTCGGATCACGCGCGCAGCATGACGGCGACGGCGCTGAACATCAGTTGCGGCGCCATGGTCGACTGACGTTCTCTCTGTAACAACGGCGAACGATCTCCCGACTACGCGGCACTACCAAGTGCCGGGGAGGCCGTTATGCCGAAGAACGCGACGAAGCTGGGCATGGCGCTGGCGATCGGGCTTCTGGTCGCCGGGGGCTGCGGTGTGGAGACCGTGCCCACCGGGCGGGTCACGCCGCAGAGCGGCCCGGTTTCGACAGCTTTCACATCGTCCACAACGCCGACGCCGAGCAGTAGCTGGGCACCGCCTACGAGTACGGCCACACCGACTCCGACACCTCAGCAGTTCGTGCCACCGACCACGGCCTCGGTCGACGTGCCGAAGCAGGTCGAGCCTGCACCGACGAAAACCCGTCCGAAAACGACACCGACGGCAAAAGCGCCGAATCTGGCGGAATGCGGAAGCGACTACTACCGCAACACCGACGGTGTCTGTGTCCACCGGCCGGCGACCGGACCGGGCGCGGCCGACGGCGCGACGGCCCTCTGCAAGGACGGTTCCTATAGCTACAGCCAGAATCGCCGCGGTACCTGTTCCGGGCACGGCGGGGTCCGCACCTGGTTGTGATCCCGTCGGTCAACCGTTCACTGAGAAGGGTGGTGCTGTGTAAGGTCGGATCATGGGATGCGCATGGTGAAACCGGTCGGACGGGCACCTTCGCCCCGGGTCTTCGTCGTCGTGCTCGCCACCTGCGGTCTGGTGGCTTCGTTCATGCAGACGCTCGTCGTTCCGCTCATCCCGGCGTTTCCCCGGCTGCTCGACACGACCCCGTCCGACGCGTCGTGGGTGGTGACGGCGACCCTGATCGCCGGAGCCGTGGTGATGCCGGTGAGCGGCAGGCTCGGCGACCTCTACGGCAAGCGCAAGTTGCTGCTGATCAGCCTGGGTTTCCTGGTCGCCGGTTCGGTGGTGTCCGCGCTGACCAGCTCCCTCGCGTTGATGGTCGTCGGCCGCGGGCTGCAGGGCTGCGCGATGGGCGCGATCCCGCTGGGGATCAGCATCATGCGCGACGAACTCGCGCCGGAACGGGTCGGCGCCGCGATCTCGGTGATGAGCTCGACGCTCGGGGTCGGCGGCGCCATCGGTCTCCCGGTTTCGGCGCTGGTCGCGCAGAACGCCGACTGGCACGTCCTCTTCTGGGCGTCGGCCGGGCTCGGGCTCGTCTGCGGCCTGCTGATCCTGTTCGTGGTGCCGGAGTCGCCGGTGAAGACGCCGGCGCCGTTCGACTACCTCGGAGCCCTGGGGCTGACGGTCGGGCTGGTCTGCCTGCTGCTGCCGATCGTCAAGGGCGGTGAATGGGGCTGGGGCAGCGGTCGCACCCTCGGCTTCGCCGGGACGGCGGTGGCGATCCTGCTGGTCTGGGGTGCCTACCAGTTGCGGCGCCGCGATCCGCTCGTGGACCTGCGGGTCTCCGCGCGGCGGCCGGTGCTGTTCACCAACCTCGCGTCGATCATGATCGGGTTCGCGCTGTACTCGATGGCGTTGTCGTTCCCGCAGCTGCTGCAGGCACCCGCGTCGACCGGCTACGGGCTCGGCTTGACGATGGTGCAGGCCGGACTCTGCCTGGCGCCGAACGGGCTGGTCATGTTCATGCTGTCGCCGGTTTCGGCCCGGCTCATCGAGCGCTACGGCCCGCGTACGACGCTGATGGTCGGTGCCACCACGATCGCGGCCGGATACGTCTTCGCGACCGTGTTGATGGACAACGCTTTCGAGCTGATCACGGCGTCGATCATCATCGGTGGCGGCGTCGGCATCGCGTACGCGGCCATGCCCGCGCTGATCATGGGTTCGGTCCCCGTCACCGAAACCGCGTCCGCGAACGGGCTGAACTCGCTGATGCGGTCCGTCGGCACGTCGACGTCCAGCGCGGTGATGGCGACCATGCTCGCGTCGCTGGCGATCACCGTCGGCGGGATTTCCGTTCCGTCCGCGACGGGTTTCCGGCTGAGCTTCGTGGTCGCCGCCGGGGCGGCGCTCCTGGGGCTCGTCTTGACCGCTTTCGTCCCGAAGCAACGCCGGCCAGAACCTCTGGTCGCCTCGGTCCGCTAGCTCCCTCCGTGCGACGCGGAGACACGTCGCACGGAGAGAGCCGCGCTCAGAACAGCGTCGGGACGATCGCGTCGATCAGATGCGGTCCCGGCTCGGCGAGCGCGCGCTGGAACTGCTCGGCCAGCTCTTCCGCGGTCGTCGCGCGTGTCGCCGGGACGCCCATGCCTTCGGCGATCTTGACGAAGTCCATGTCGGGCCGGGAAAGGTCGAGCAGTTCGTTCGCCTTGGGCCCGTTGGCGTCCGCGCCGACCCGCTGCAACTCCAGCCGGAGGATCGCGTACGCGCGGTTGTTCAGCAGGACCGTGGTGACGTTGAGGTTCTCCCGAGCCTGCGTCCACAACGCCGAAATCGTGTACAGCGCGCTGCCGTCGGACTGCAGGTTGATCACCGGCCGGTCCGGCGCGGCGACGGCCGCCCCGGTCGCCACCGGCATGCCGTAGCCGATCGCGCCGCCGGTCAGGGTCAGTACGTCGTGCCGCGGTGCGCCCGCGGTCGCGGCAGGCAGCAGCAGACCGGAGGTGTTCGCCTCGTCCGCGATGATCGCGCGCTCCGGCAGCAGCGCGCCGATCACGTCGACCCAGTTCTGCGGGGTCAACGGCCCGGACGGCAGCGCGGGCCGGGCGGCCTCCTGAAGCACGGGCTCCGTCTCGGCGGCGACCAGGGCCGCGACGTCGTTCAGGGCACGCGGCACGTCCTGCCCGACCTCGGCCAGCACATGGACCTGCGCGCCTTCGGGAACCAGATCGCTCGCCTTGCCGGGGTAGGCGAAGAACGACACGGGCGCCTTCGTCCCGGCGACGATCACGTGCTTGATCCCGTCGAGCTGGTACGCGACCTGCTCGGCGAGGTAGCCCAGCCGCTCGATCGTCGGCAGGCCTTCACCGCGTTCGAGCCGGGCGGGGAAAGTCTCGACGAACGCCTTCACCCCGGTCGCGGCGGCGATCCGGCTGGTCGCGAGCAAGCCGGCCTCACGGCAGCCGCTGCCGCCGACGAGCAGCGCGACCGGTTCACCACCGGCCAGCACTTCGGCGATGTTCTTCACCGTCGTCGCGTCGACGGCCTGCGGGATCCGCGGCGGGATGGGCGCGCAGGTCTCGCCGCCCTCACCCCAGGACGCGTCGGCGGGGAGGATCAGCGTCGCGATCTGCCCGGGGGCGTCCTGGGACGCCGCGACCGCCGCGGCGGCGTCGGCACCGACGTCCTTCGTGTGCTCGGAACGGCGGACCCAGCCTTCGAGCGAACCGGCGACGCCTTCGATATCCGATTCGAGCGGGGCGTCGTACTGCTTGTGGTAGGTCGCGTGATCGCCGATCACGTTGACGATCGGGGTGTGCGCGCGGCGCGCGTTGTGCAGGTTCGCCAGCCCGTTGCCGAGGCCGGGGCCGAGGTGCAGCAGCGTGGCCGCCGGCTTGTCGGCGATCCGCGCGTACCCGTCCGCGGCACCGGTGACGACGCCTTCGAACAGGCCGAGCACGCCGCGCATCTCGGGCACGGTGTCGAGCGCGGCCACGAAGTGCATCTCCGAGGTGCCCGGATTCGAGAAGCACACGTCGACGCCGCTGTCGACGAGCGTGCGGATCAGGGACTGGGCACCGTTCATCTCACTCACTTTTCAAGCCCTCTCAGCGAAAAGAACGCCGGGGTTGAGGATCCCGGCCGGGTCGAAGCTCTCCTTGATCCGGCGCATCAGCGCGATCTTCGCCGGGTCCTCCAGTTCGAGGAAGTACCCCGACTTGGCCCTCCCGAGGCCGTGCTCGCCGGAGATCGCGCCGCCGAGTTCCATCCCGAGCGCGAAAATGTCGGTCAGCAGCTGCTTCCGCTTGCCCGGGTCCTTGCAGAAGATCGCGAGGTGGACGTTGCCGTCGCCGGCGTGCCCGCAACCGAGCGCGCCCGCCTCGCGCGACAGCGCCATTTCCCTGGCCTTGCGCAGGAACTCGGGCATGGCGGACCGCGGGACCACCACGTCGATGACGTCGTCAGCGCCGGCCGCCTTGGCCGTCCAGAACGCCTTCTCACGCGCCTCGATGAGCTTGCGCGCCGAAGCGCCTTCGAGCACGTACACGTCCATCGCGCCGACATCACCCAGCAGTCCGCCGAGTTCCTCGATGTCGGCGTGCAGCCGGTCGTTGTCGCGGTTTTCCAGCGCCACCACCAGATACGCCTGCGCCTTGTCACGGATGGCGTCCGGGACACCGAGGCTGAGCTTCTCGTTGTAGCTGATCGCCGCGAGCGTGAGGTTGTCGATGTACTCGAGGATGTGCGGCGCGAGCCCGCTGGCGATGATCTTCGGGACGACGGTCATCACCTCGTCGAAGGTCTCGAACGGGGCGAACACCGTGGCGCCGTGCGGCAGGCGCGGGTACAGCTTCACGATGACCTCGGTCGCGATCGCGAGGGTGCCTTCGGAGCCGATGATCAGCTGCGTCAGGTCGTACCCCGTCGACACCTTCGAGGTCTTGCCGCCGGTCCGGATGATCTCGCCGGTGGGCAGCACGGCCTGCAGGCCCACGACGTTGTGCCGTGTGACGCCGTACTTGACCGCGCGCATGCCGCCCGCGTTCGTCCCGACGTTGCCGCCGACGCTCGCGCTCAGTTCCCCGGGATAGACGGTGTAGCCGAGTCCGGCTTCCGTGGTCTTTTCGTCCAATTCGGACAAGGTGACGCCCGGCTGGACGACGGCGACGTGGTTTTCGGTGTCGATCTCCAGTACCGCGTTCATGCGCTCGAAGGAGATCACCAGGCTGTCTTCGCGTGGCCGCGCCCCACCCGAAAGTCCGGTGCCCGACCCTCGCGCGGTGACGGGCACGCCGTGTTCGCTCGCCGCCTTGAGCAGTTCCGCGACCTCTTCGGCGCTTCCCGGTTTCGCCAGGTAGGCGGGTATCTGAGCGGAGGTGGTCAAAGCCTCGTCGTGTGCGTAGTCCTCGGGGATCGCCTCGCCTGACAGCAAGTTCGCGTCCCCGACGATTTCGGCGAACCGTGCCGCAACATCGCCCATCGACTGCCCTTCCTCACGCTTCTTTGCCTGGTTACCGAAGCGTAGTACGTCGTGGGCGGCGATGGCCATGAATAATTTTCATGTTTGCTTTCCGGTGGTCACAACCTCACGACAACCTCACTCGGCTACCCATGTCGCAGTGGGCCGCGGCGGCCCGCCGGAAGGGGTGGACGCTCGATGGGAACGAAGATGAGACGGATCGCGGCGCTGGGGGCGGCACTAGCGGTCACGTTCGGGCTCGCGGTTCCGGCGGCCGAAGGCGGGGAAACGGGCTGCACGGCTCCCGTGGTCAACGTCAGCGGGGTCAGCCAGGCCGAGGGAACCAGCGCCGGATACACCACCTTTCTTTTCACCGTTTCGCTCGCCGATGGCGGCTGCGCGCCGCAGGGCTCGGTCGAATACCGGACGATCGAGGGCAACGGCTCGCCGGTCGACCCGGCTTTCATCGCGAAGGAGAGCGTCGATTACCTGCCGAGCACGGGCACGCTGACCTGGTCCGGGACGGCGGACACGCGCACCGTCGCGGTCAGGGTCCGCGCCGACTCCCTCGTGGAGAACGACGAAATGTTCTCCCTGCGCCTGTCCGGCGAGAAGGGGCTGCGGATCGGGCACAGCGTCGGCGTCGCCTGGATCGCCGACGACGACGCCACCAAGGCTCCACCGCTCGTCACCACTCAGGAAGGCGAGATCTGCTGGACGATCCCGCCCAACTTCGCGCGGGGCACCAGCTGCAAGGTGCCGCTCGTGCTGTCCCGCCCGTGGCTCGCGGGGCCGCTCACGATCCGCTACCGCACCGAAGGGTCCGCTCACGTGCCGGTGAAGGACGGTGTCGTCACTTTCCGGCCCGGTGAAACCAGGGGATACGCCGAGTTCACGGTCTTGTCCGGTCAAACGGGGAAGGCGCGGGTCGAATTCTTCGAGCCGTCGCAGGGCAAGCTCGTGTACGGGACCTCGACCGTGGTGATCAGCTCCGCCCGGTGACGAGGTCCGCGTCGGCCGTCGCGTTCGCCCGCCGGTACAGCTCGATCGCTCGAGCCCAGTGGGCGGCCGCGGCGGCCGTGTCACCACACCGTGCCTCAAGGTCGCCGAGGTCGCGGTGCAGGTGCGCCTCCTCGTACGGATCCGGGACGCTCGCCCGGACGGCGACGCCACGCTCGAGGTGTTCCCGCGCCGCCGCCAGATCACCGAGCCCCAGATGGGCGCGGCCGAGCCGGTCGAGCGCGGCCGCCTCACTGTGCCGGTTCCCGACGTCCTGGCTGATCAGCAGCGCCTGGTCGAAATCGTCCCGCGCGGCCCGGAAATCCCGGCGGGCGAGGTGGACCTGGCCGGCGTGCAGCAGTGATTCCCACTCCTGCCACCGGTCGCCGATCGCCCGGGACGCGGCCAGCGCCTTGCCGAGATGGTCCAGCGCGACGTCGTGATCGCCGAGTTCCTCGTAGGCTTCGCCGAGCGTGTCGAGGGTGGCGGCCTCCAGCCGCGCGTTGCCGAGTGCGCGGAACGTCTCCAGCGCGTCCGTCAGCGGGCTGAGGCCCTCCATCGGCTGGCCGCGGCGGATGTAGGCGTGGCCGAGGTTGCGCTGGGACAGCGCGCGGCCGAGCCGGTTGCCCGCCGAGGTGCACCGCTGGACCGCGAGCCGATACGCGGTGATCGCCTCGTCGAACCGGCGCAGCGCGGCGTAGGCGTTCGCGGTGTTGTTGTAGATATGCCCTTCGCCTTCGAGATCACCGGCCGCGCGGGCCGCCTTCAACGCGCGGGCATTGGTTTCGAGCGCGTCCGTCAGCCTGCGGGTCATGAAGTAGGCCGCACCCAGCGCGCGCAGCATTTCCGCCTCCGCCAAGGGGTCTTCGAGTTCGGCCGCCGCCGCGGCCCCCTCGCGGCAGAGCCCGATCCGCTCGTTCCAGCCACCCGTGGTGTCGTAGAAGCTGGTGAGCAGATAGGTGAGCTGCCAGGCGGCGGTGTTGCGGCCGTGTTCGCGCGCGAACCGCACCACGGACAGCAGATTCGCGCGTTCGGCACTCAGGAACGCCAGCGCCGAACGCCTTTCCGCCGGGAACGGCCGCTCGGGCGGCGGGTGGCGCAGCGCCGGGACGACCAGATCGCGGTTCGGGTCGATGACCCGGTTCGCCTCGGCGGCCACGTGCAGGTACCAATCGATCAGCCGGTCCGCGGCCTCGGCGCGGCTCGACATCGTTTCGTCGGCGCGGGCGCACCCGACGGCGAACTCACGGATCAGGTCGTGGAGGCGAAAGCGATCCGGGCCCGCAGGGGTGATGAGATGCGCCGCGGACAGTTCGGCGGCCGCGGCCCGGCCCGCCTCGACGGGCACCCCGCACAACGCGCTGCCGAGAGCCGAGCTGAACGACGCCCCCGGGATCAGCCCGGACAGCCGGAACAGCCGGGCGGGCGCCCGGTCCAACGGCAGGTAGGCGCTCGCGAGAACGGTTTTGACCGTCCGTGAATCTCCTTGTACCGCAAGGGTTTCCAGTCGGCCGGCGCCGGTCAGTTCGGCGGTGAGCTCCGCGATCGGACGGCCCGGTTCACCGGTCAGGCGCGCGGCGGCGATCCGCAGCGCCAGCGGCATCCCGTCGCACAGTCTGGCCAGCCGCGCGGCCTGCGCGGGTTCGCGAGCGACCCGTTCGGCACCCAGCACCCGGGTGAGCAGGGTCATCGACTCCGGGTCGGCCAGCGCGTCGAGGGCGAACACCCGGACGGCGTGCCTGCTGCCGAGCGCGGCCAGGGTCTGCCTGCTCGTGACGATCAGCATCGCCTTCGCCGTGCCGGGGACGAGCGGGAGGATCTGGTCGACGCCACCCGCGTTGTCGGCGACGATCACGCAACGCCTGCCATGCAGCAAGGAGCGGTAGAGCGCCGCGCGTTCGGCCGTCGCGTCGGGCAGCCGATCGTCGGGGAGACCGAGTCCACGCGACAGATGGGCGAGCGCGTCGCCGGGCGAAAGCGCCTCGTTCGGGTCGTGCCCGGCGAGGTCGAGGAAGAGCTGACCGTCCGGGAAGCGGTCCGCGATGAGATGCGCCCACTGCACGGCCAGCGCGGATTTACCCATCCCGGCCGCACCGGAGATGACCACGACCGGTGGCTCGGCTTCGTCGAGGAGCCTGTCGAGCGAAGCGAGTTCTCGCTGCCGTCCGGTGAAATGCCCGACACGGGCGGGGAGTTGCGCCGGCGCGGTGCCCCGTGCCGGCGCGTCGAGTTCGGGCGCGCGCCGCAGGATCGACGTATGCAGCTCGACCAGTTCCGGGCCTGGATCGACGCCGAACTCGTCGGCCAGTCCGCGACGCACGGCCCGGAATGTCTCCAACGCCTCGGCATGCCTTCCGCAGCGATGCAGGGCGAGCATGTGCAGCGCGGCGAGCCGTTCGCGGTACGGCTGCTCGGCCCTAAGCCGCGGAAGCTCCCGGAGGACTTCTTCGTGTTCGCCGAGCCTGAGTTCGGCGTCCCAGAGTTCTTCCCAGGCGGACAGCCGCAGTTCCTGAAGCCGTTCGACTTCGCGTTGGCCCCAGCCGTCGAGTTCGGCATCTGCGAAGGCTTCGCCGCGCCAGAGCCGTAACGCTTCACGCAACGCCGCCACCGCCTGGCCGGGATTGCTCCGCTTGGCGGCACGAAGTTCCTCTTCGAAGCGAAGAGCGTCAACAGAGGACGGTGCGACCGTCAGGACGTACCCCGGCTTGCGCGTCAGCAGGACCGGCGGGAACCCGCAGTCCTCCAGCGCCTGCCGGATCCGGGCCACATGGCTGTGCAGGGTCTTCACCGCGGTGCGAGGCGGGTCCTCACCCCAAAGCACGTCGACCAGCCGGGGGATCGGGACGACCGAACCCGCGTGCAGGGCGAGAACGCCGAGCACGGCTCGCTGGCGGGCGCCGTGCAACTCCGCCCGCCCGGTGGGGCCGATCGCTTCGACCGGGCCCAGCACCCGCAGTTCCCCTGGCCCGGGCACTCTGCTCCCTCCGGCAAGTGACCTCGGTGAGCGTATCCGGGCGAAGACCCACCGAAATCGGCCAATTAGGGCACAAGATCCCGACAACCGCGCCACAACCGGTCTGGCCGACGGTCAACGGGTCGACCTTTCGCCCAAGGAGGGGTACATGATCAGCAGGAACCCGCGGCGCCGGCGAACCTTGATCGCCTCAACCGCATTGGCCTTCGCGACGTTGTTCGCGGGAGTCACACCGGCGGTACAGGCCGCACCGGAGGCACGCAGCGACGTCTTCATCCGGGACAACGCGACCGATGTGGGCTTCGAGCCCTCGAGCGGCTCGCTCTACTCCAGTCCCGACGTCCGGGTGTGCTTCTCGGCGACGGTCTTGTGCGCCACCGACGACCCGATCGTCCAGGGAAGCACCGCCTACATCCACGTCACCGCGAACCGCCCCGGCCCGTACGGGGACGACCTCGAAAACGGGAACCTGCAGGTCTGGTACACCAAGCAGGGCACCGTGGCGCAGTGGCCGAACCAGTGGACCTACATCGGGTCGAAGACCAACGTGGCCGTGCCGTTCGGCACCAAGACGGTCGTCATCCCGTGGCAGGTCCCGATCGGCTCGCACTTCTGCCTGCTGGCCCGGTGGCTTTCGCCGACCGACCTGCCGACGGAAGGCCTGAGCACGTCCGCGAACACGCGGAACAACAACAACATCGCCTGGCACAACGTGAACGCGGTGCCCGCGAAGATCAAGGTGCCGCAGATCCGGCCGATCGTGTTCGGCTGGGACGGTCGTGAACCGACGGCGGTCGGTGACATCGTCTTCACGCAGCCGGGCAAGCCGTTCACCGGTCCGGGACGGATCACCATCGACCTCGGTCCCGACCTCGCCGCACGCTGGCGGGCAGGCGGCGCGAAGGGGGAGGGCATCGAACGGGTCGGCGAGACCGAACTGGCCATCGTGAACCCGCAGAAAGCCCGGATCGGCGGGCTGACGTTCAAGTCGGGTGAGCAGGTGCCCGCCCAGCTGAGCTTCACCGCGGGCGCCGAGGCTCTCGGCGGGAAGTACACCGTCCACGTGACCCAGGTCGACCAGCGCGGCAACGAAGTCGGCGGCGTCGAATACCGGATCACCGGCGTCCAGTAAGCCAGGGAGGGGTGCCGGCCTGTGGGCGGTGAGGGTGGGGAACCCGCACCGCCCACAGGCTTTCACGCGCGTGCGAACGAAAGCGTCTCGCCCTCGACACCTCGCAGCCAGAGGTCCTGGGCGGCTTCCGCCATTTCGGCCAGTCCCTCTTCGATCGTCGCGAACACGTTCCCGGGCACCCAGCCCGCGTCGCCGTTGATCAGCAGGTTGTTGCGGCCGTAGAAGATCGCGAGATCCGTCGCGCCCTGGTCACTGTGTGCCTCGCTGTCCTCGTCGTAGCCGTACGCCGGGTTGCCGATTTCCCACGCCTCGAACCCGAAGTACACGACATCACCCGGAATCGGGGTCACCGTGGGGTTTTCGCGGCCGGGTTTCGGTTCGGCGAAAGGCGGGACGAGGGCGTAGACCTCGTTGCGCGCGTACTTCGCGTGGTAGGCCGAACCGCTCTGCGGCAACGCTTCCCACACCGCCCGGCAGGTCCGCGGGGCTTCGGCGTCGAGCAGGCGAGCCCGGCAGGACACTCCGCGCTTGTCGAGCGTGATCGTGATGTAGCGGGCCATCACGCGACCCCCGCCACCACGTCGCCCCAGATCCGCAGCGCGTCGTCGACCTGCTCCGAGTCGACGATCAGCGGTGGCACCATCCGCACGACGTTCATGTACGCCCCGCACGTCAGCAGCAGCAACCCGTTGGCGGACGCGGCCTTCTGGGCCGCCTGCGCCTTCGCGGTGTCCGGCTCGCCGTCCGGCGTGGTGAACTCGGAACCGACCAGCAGTCCCAGTCCGCGGACGTCGCCGATCGACGGCGACTTGTCCGCGATCACCCGGACGCCTTCCAGGAGCTGGCGCCCTCGTTCGGCGGCGTTCTCCACGAGCCCCTCCTGCTGGATCACCTCCAGCGTGGCGATCGCCGCCGCGCAAGCCACCGCGTTACCGCCGTAGGTGCCTCCCTGCGACCCGGGAAGCGCCTTCGCCATCAGCTCCTCCGACGCGGCCATGCCCGAGATCGGGAAGCCGCTCGCGAGACCCTTCGCGATGAGCACGATGTCCGGGCTCACCCCGAAGTGCTCGTGCCCCCAGAACCTGCCCGTCCGGCCGAAGCCGGTCTGGATCTCGTCCATCACCAGCAGGATCCCGTGCTTGTCGGCGCGTTCGCGCAGCCCGGCGAGGAACTCGCGGTTCGCCGGCACGTACCCGCCCTCGCCGAGCACCGGCTCGATGAAGAACGCGGCCGTCTCGTTCGGCGAGCAGACCGTCGCGAACAGGTAGTCGAGCTCGCGCAGGGCGAACTTCGTCGCCGTCTCCTCGTCCCAGCCGTAGTGGAAGGCGTACGGGAACGGCGCGACGTGCACCCCGGACATGAGCGGCGAGATACCGGCGCTGAACCGGGTGCCCGACGTCGTCATCGTCGCCGCCGCGACGGTCCGGCCGTGGAACCCGCCCTGGAAGACGATGACGTTGGGCCGTTTGGTCGCCTGCCGCGACAGCCGGAGCGCCGCCTCGACCGCCTCGCTGCCGGAGTTCGCGTAGAAGAGCGAGTTCAGGCCCTCCGGAAGGACACCGCCCAGCTTCTCGGTCAGCTCGAGCATCGGCTTGTGCATGACCGTCGTGTACTGCCCGTGGACGAGTTTGCCGATCTGCTCCCGGGCCGCGCTCACCACGTGCGGGTGACAGTGGCCGGTGCTGGTCACGCCGATGCCGGCGGTGAAATCCAGGTGACGTTTCCCATCGGTGTCGTAGAGGTACACCCCTTCACCGTGGTCGACCACGACCGGCGTTGCCTGCTTGAGCAGCGGTGATAGCTGGGCCATGGGCTGCGCTCCTAGGTCGGCTGAGCTGTTGTCGATTGTTGACAATATCCATAGCATGGCTTTCGGGACAACATGGAGGAGCGTTGGGATGAGCTCGATCAGTGAGGCCGGCGTTGTCAAGGCGGTCGACAAGGAACTGTTCATCGGCGGCAAGTGGGTGCCCGCCACGGGCGGGAAGACCTTCCCCGTTCTCGACCCTTCGACAGGCGAAGCCCTGTGCGAGGTGGCCGACGCGTCACCGGCGGACGGTGTCAGCGCACTCGACGCGGCCGTCGCGGCACAGGCCGACTGGGCGAACGTCGCCCCGCGTGAACGCGGCGAGATCCTGCGCCGCGCCTACGAACTGCTGATCAAGCGCGCCGACGAACTCGCGCTGCTGATGACGCTCGAGATGGGCAAGCCGCTCGGGGAATCGAAGGGCGAGATCACCTACGCGGCCGAGTTCTTCCGCTGGTTCGCGGAAGAGGCCGTCCGGATCGACGGCGGCTACGCAGTTGCGCCCAACGGGTCGGGCCGCTTCCTGGTGACGAAGCAGCCCGTCGGACCGTGTCTCCTGATCACGCCGTGGAACTTCCCCATGGCGATGGGCACCCGCAAGATCGGCCCCGCCGTCGCGGCCGGCTGCACGATGATCATCAAACCCGCTGCCCAAACCCCCCTTTCGATGCTGGCTCTCGCGGCGATCCTCGCCGAAGCGGGATTGCCCGAAGGCGTGCTGAACGTGCTCACGACGTCGGACTCCGGTGGCGTGATGGAGCCGCTGATCCGGGACGGCCGTGCCCGGAAGCTGTCCTTCACCGGCTCGACCGGCGTCGGGCGGAAGCTGCTGGAACAGTGCGCGGACAAGGTGCTCCGCACCTCGATGGAACTCGGCGGCAACGCCCCCTTCCTCGTCTTCGAAGACGCCGACCTCGACGCGGCGATCGAAGGCGCGATGACCGCCAAGATGCGCAACATCGGTGAGGCCTGCACGGCCGCGAACCGCTTCTATGTCCAGCGGGGCATCGTCGGCGAGTTCTCCCGGCGTCTCACCGAGCGCATGGAGGCCCTGCCGATGGGGCGTGGCACCGAGGAAGGTGTCGTCGTCGGCCCCCTCATCGACGAAGCCGCCGTCGAGAAGGTCAGCAGCCTGGTCTCCGACGCCACCGATCGCGGGGCGCGAGTCCTGACCGGTGGGTCTACTGTGGACGGTCCGGGCAACTTCTATCAGGCCACGGTGCTCACGGACGTGCCCAAGGACGCCAGGCTCGCTTCGGAGGAGATCTTCGGGCCGGTCGCCCCGATCACCCCGTTCGACAGCGAGGACGAGGCCATCGCGGCGGCGAACGACACCGAGTTCGGTCTCGTGTCCTATGTGTACACCTCCGATCTCAAGCGGGCGATTCGGGTTTCGGAACGGTTGGAAGCCGGCATGATCGGCCTCAACCAAGGGCTGGTCTCGAACCCGGCGGCGCCCTTCGGCGGGATCAAGCAGTCCGGGCTCGGTCGTGAAGGTGGCACCGTCGGCATCGACGAGTTCCTCGAGACCAAGTACATCGCGGTGGCCCTGTGACTTCTTCTTATCGGATCGCGAGCATTCCCGGCGACGGGATCGGTGTCGATGTGACGGTCGAGGCCCGCAAGGTCCTCGACCGCGCGGCGGCATCGCATGGGTTCTCCTTGTCCTGGAAAGAGTTCGACTGGAGTTGTGAGCGGTACACCAAGACGGGCTCGATGATGCCCGGCGACGGTATCGAGCAGCTTTCCGCTTTCGATGGCATCTTTCTCGGCGCCGTCGGCTTTCCCGGCGTTCCGGACCATGTGTCGTTGTGGGGTCTCCTCATCCCGGTGCGGCGGGCGTTCAGTCAGTACGTCAATCTCCGGCCGGTCCGCCTGCTGCCGGGGACGACGTCGGCACTGGCGGGCCGCGGCGCCGACGAGCTGGAGATGGTGATCGTCCGGGAGAACTCCGAGGGCGAGTACTCGGAGATCGGCGGCAGGCACAACCGGGGCTTGGGGAACGAGTTCGTCTTACAGGAATCCGTGTTCACGCGGGTCGGGGTGGAGCGGATCATCCGCTACGCCTTCGAACTGGCGAAGACGCGGACGGGCCGGGTCTGCTCGGCGACCAAGTCCAACGGGCTCATCCACTCGATGCCGTTCTGGGACGAGATCTTCGCCGAGATCTCTTCGGAGTATCCGGACGTGCACGCCGAACAGTGCCATGTCGACGCGCTCGCCGCGCGGATGGTGCAGGCGCCGGACCGGCTCGACGTCGTGGTCGCTTCCAATCTCTTCGGCGACATCCTGAGCGACCTGGCGGCGGCCGTGACGGGCGGGCTCGGAATGGCGCCTTCGGGCAACATCAATCCAACCGGTGAGTTCCCTTCCATGTTCGAGGCGGTCCACGGCAGCGCTCCCGACATCGCCGGGCAGGGCATCGCGAATCCGGTGGCGCAGATCCTGGCGGGGGCGATGCTGCTCGACCATCTCGGGGAAACCCTTGCGGCACAAGATGTTCGCGCCGCGGTGGAAAAGGTTCTCGAGGAGGGGACCGTGCAGACACCTGACCTCGGCGGGAAGTCCACCACCGCCGAACTCGGGTCCGCGGTGGTCGCCGCTCTATCTTGAACCATCCGCATAGGGGTGTGTCAAGTCCCGGCAAGTCATGAATGGTCCATTCATGACTTCGGGCGGGGTTTAAGTACGTGAAGGCCCCTTCCTTGCTTTAAGTGCAAGGAAGGGGCCTTCACGTACTTAAGGGAGAGATGGCTGTCGTGACGTTCTGAGTGGCGCGGGATCGATGCCGCCACAGTCAGGTGTCCCCATTTCGCTTTGGAGCCTGGCTTCCGTGTCGCGAAAGCCACTTTCGAGACCTCAGGCGTCCCCAAAGTGGCTTTCGCGACACTGAACCGCCCAGTTTCACCTTGCGGCGTAAGGAAGCGAGATTCGGGTGGTCCGTTCAATGCGCCCAATGTGGCATTGGGGACGCTCAGTGTCCCCAATGCCACATTGGGGGCGCCGGGCCCGTGAATCCGGCCCTGTGGGCAGCGTAGGTCGCTGGGGATCCTGAGGTAAGGACCCGGCGACCCATCGTGTGGCCTGTTCCGGCCGATTTTCTTGGAAAGGTGAAAGTGGTGTGCTGAAAGGGAACCTCGGCGCGAAAGCCGTCACGAAAGGACGGTTCATCGCATGGGCGCCACCCCGGGTCGCGAGTTTTTGTCGGTGCCCCGGTGCACAGTGTCGATCATCGGATTCGACGACTGGAGGAGTGCCGATGTGCTGGCATTGCGACAACCCCGGGAAGACCCGCCGTGACTACCTCATCGAGGAGGTCCGCCCGCTGATCCGGGAGTACGGCTGGATGGTGCAGACGGTCGAGCGCGGAAGCGTCCAACCCGGTTTCGCGTACACGGTCGGGCTCACCGACGCCGGGCTGCCGGAACTCGTCGTCACCGGGCTGAGAGAGCGAAGATCGGGGCAGCTGCTGAACTATTTCGCCAAGCAGGTGGTCCGGTCGGGGCCGCCGGAAGCGGGTGAGGTGCTGCCCGCCGCGGTGGGATGGCCGGCGTTCGAGGTCGTTCCGCTCAGTTCGCCGTCGGCGCACCTGATCACGGCCGTGCTCATGTATGGCGAGGAGTTCCGTGCGCTGCAACTGGTCTACGAGGACGAGCACGGCAATTGGCCGTGGGACAGGGAGTTCCGCGGCGGGACGGGCGGGCAGCCGGTGCTGGGGGTGCGGGGCCGTGGCTGAATCCTCAAGGCACCGCGGGAGCTTCGCCCACTCGCAGGCTGGTTCCCGGGGCCAATCGCTGGACGGCGTCCTCCATATGGGCTTCCAGCAGCGACAGTGCGGTTTCTTCGTCGCCTGCCCGGAGAGCCTCGATGATCTTGGTGTGCTCGGTGACCCGTTCTTCGACCTGCTGATAGGTCGCCTGCAGCGCGGTGAGGCACATCCGGGTCTCGATCAGCAGGGTCCGGGCCATCCGAACGAGCCGCTTGCTGCCGGAGGCGGCGATCAGCGCTTCGTGGAACCGGAGGTCGGCCCAGGAGAGCGCGGTCGGATCGTCGTCGTCCGCGGCGGCGGCCATGGCGCTCACGGCCTGTTCGAGTTCGGTGGCGACCCGTTCCCGGTCACCGCGCAGCGCCCGCAGCATCGCGGCACGCTCGATGGCCGAGCGCGCCGAGTAGATGTCGTAGACGTCGCCGGGTTCGAGGTCGATCACGAACAGGCCGCGGTGCCGCTCGCTGCGCAGGAGCCCTTCGGAAACGAGGTGCTGCATCGCCTCTCGCAGCGGTCCCCGCGAAACCTGGAACCGGGCGGCCAGATCCGTTTCGCCGAGCTGGGTGCCGGGAGGGAGAGCGCCGGTCATGATCGCGTCCCGCAACTGGCGCGCGATGATCCCGGCGGTCGACTCCCGGCTGACCGGCTCGATTTCCGGCAAGGACATGGTTCAGTTGCCCCTTCTCCCGAACAGCGCGCCCAGTGTGCGGACGAGCGGCGACTTCCCGGTGAGCCGCAGGCCCTCCCAGACGGTGACCTGGTTGGCGGTCAGCACCGGCTTGCGGAGCCGGGTCTCGAGCGTGTTGATCTCGCCGAGCGTGCGCATGGCGGTGTCGGGGACGAGCAGCGCGTCGGCGGCCGGGTGGTCGCGGCTCACGACGAGCTCGACGACGGCTTCCGGGCTGAGTTCGCCGACCTCGGCGGCGGTGTCGATGTCCGCGCTGCCCATCGACACCACTTCGACCCCGCCCGCGCCGAGGAACTCGACGAACAGCCGGGCGACGTCGTCCGGGTAGCTGGCGGCGACCGCGACCCGCCGGACGCCGAGGGCCTGAGCGGCGTTGACGAAGGCGAAGGAGGTGCTCGACGCCGGGACACCGGCGACGGCGGCCAGCCGGTCGGCCTGGTCGCGGGCGCCTTCCCAGCCGTAGACGAAGCTGCCGCTGGTGCACGCCCAGACCACCGCGTCCGGTTCGTGTTTGGCCAGCAGCGCGGCGCCGTCGGCGAGGCGGCTTTCGCTGCCGAGGTCCAGCAGTTCCGGCACGGCGTGCAGATCGGTGCCGTAGATGTGCTCGACCGGCAGCTTGATCCCGGCCATGTCCCCGCCGAGGAGCTGCTCCGCGAGCGGGTAGTCGTCTTCGGCCGCGTGATCGGGGTAGATGAACCCGATCGTGGTCGTCTCGGACGGCGGCTCGGGTGGGGTGAGCGGCGAGATGGGCACGGGACCTCCGGAAGTCAGATTGTCGACAATCGTAGGGGAAGAGGTCAGTCGACCTCCCGCAGCCACTTGCCGGGCCCGACGATCGGCAGGTTCATCCGCCGGAGGCAGGCCCACATCGTGAGCTGGTTCGCGGTGAGGACGGGTTTGCCGAGCGCGCTTTCGAGCGGCTCGATCAGATCGTAGGTGGGGAGGTTGGTGCAGCTGACGAAGATGGCTTCCGCGTCGGCGTGGTCGGCGGCGAGGATGCGTTCGGCGATGGTCCGGTAGCTGACCTTCCAGATGCCGCCGCCCAGGCCGAGATGGTCGCTGGAGACGGTGTGGACGCCGAGTTCGGCCAGGAAGTCGTGCAGCTTCCCGGTCAGGTCGCCGTCGTAGGGCGTCAGCACCGAGACCCGGTGCAGGTCGAGCTGGTGCAGAACCTCGGCCAGCGCGCCGGACGTGGTGACGGCGTCCGGGGCGCCGGCGTCGCAGATCGCCTTGGTCAGAGAACGTTCGTAGTCCACACCGTTGACGAAACTTCCGGAGGTGCACAGATAGGCGACGACTTCGGGCTCCACGTGGAGCACGTCTCGCGTGGCGGCGGCGAGATGTCTGCTGTCACTGACGAGCTGGGCCATCTCCATGCTGACGGGGACGGGCTCGTACGGCGTCCGCGCCAGATGGAGGGAGACCTCCATGGGCACCCAGCGCCACAGCTCGCGTTCCAGGGCAAGGTCGAAGGGGGCGATCACGCCGATCCCGCGTTGTGCCAACGGGCCTTCGAACTCCAGTAAGTCGAAATCCAAGTCTCAGCCTCCGGAAACTTCTGCAGTCACAGTCCGGTGCTCCGGGGGTCGTTCCTCGGATTGTTGACAATCATACGAGCCACTTTTACGGTGTCAACGTGATCGCCTCGGAGACCCCAGTGCTGGCGGTGCTCTGCGGAGACACGCGCCCACCGGACATGCGCGCTATCGAAGCCGAAGCGGTGGTTCGTTACACCGACGAGGCGGGGTTGGCCGATGCGTTATCCGGTGCGGACGCGTTCTTCGTCTACGACTTCCTCTCGACCGCCGTCCCGGGTGCCTGGCACGCGGCCGACAGGCTGCGCTGGCTGCACATCGCCAGCGCGGGCGTCGACCCCGTGCTCTTCCCAGGGCTGCAGGAAAGCGACGTCGTGCTCACCAACTCGCGGGGGGTGTTCGACGGGGCGATAGCCGAGTACGTCCTCGGGGTCGTCCTCGCGTTCGCGAAGGATTTCGTCCGTTCGTGGGATCTGCAGCGGCGGAAGCAGTGGAAGCACCGGGAGAGTGAGCGGATCTCCGGTCGCCGGGTGCTCGTGGTCGGCACCGGGCCGATCGGCCGGTCGATCGCGCGGATGCTGCGGGCGGCCGGGATGTCGGTGGCGGGCGTCGGACGGCGTCCTCGTGAGGGCGATCCCGACTTCGGAGACGTGTACGCCTCTTCGGACCTGGCTCGTCATCTTCCTGAGGCGGACTACGTCGTCGCGGTCGCGCCGCTGACCGAGCAGACGAAGGGCATGTTCGACGCGGAGGCCTTTGCCGCGATGAAGCCCGGGGCGCGGTTCGTCAACGTCGGCCGCGGTGAACTGGTCGTCACTTCGGACCTGGTCGGCGCCTTGCGGGACGGCTCGCTCGGAGGTGCGGCGCTCGATGTCTTCGACACCGAGCCGCTGCCGTCTGAAAGTCCTTTGTGGACTATGGAGAACGTGCTGATCTCGCCGCATATGTCGGGCGACTTCATCGGCTGGCGTAATACTCTGGTAGAGGTGTTCGCGGACAACTTCCGTCGCTGGCGCGCGGGGGAGCCGCTGCGCAACGTCGTGGACAAGCAGCTCGGATACGTGCCGTCGGAGACGCTTCGCCAAGGTTAGGGGCCGGATGAACGACACCAAGTTGACCGCGAGTGAGCTCGTGGCCGCGTATGCCACCGGAGAGCTGTCGCCGGTCGAGGCCACCCAGAACGCGTTGCGTCTCATCGAAGAACGCGACGGCGAGACGAACGCCTTCTGCCTTGTCGACGCCGATGGTGCGCTCGAACAGGCGAAAGCGTCCGAAATCCGCTGGCGGGACGGGAATCCGATCGGCTGGCTCGACGGTGTCCCGGCCTCGATCAAGGACATGTTCCTGACCCAGGGCTGGCCGACGCTGCGCGGTTCGCGGTGCATCGACCCGAACCAGCCGTGGGACGTCGACAGCCCGGTCACCGCGCGGCTGCGCGAGAACGGCTTGGTACTGCTGGGAAAGACCACGACGCCGGAATTGGCGTGGAAGGGTGTCACCGACAACACGCTGACCGGGATCACCCGCAACCCGATCGACCCGTCGAAGACGGCGGGCGGATCCAGCGGGGGAAGCGCCGCGGCCGTCGCGGCGGGGATGGGCGAACTCTCCGTCGGCACCGACGGCGGTGGCTCGATCCGAATCCCGGCCTCGTTCTGCGGAATCGTCGGCCTCAAGCCGACGCACGGCCGGATCCCGCTGTTCCCGGCGAGCCCGTTCGGGCCGCTCTCGCACGCCGGCCCGATGGCGCGTTCGGTCGATGACACGGCACTGCTCCTCGATGTCCTCTCGCTGCCCGACCACCGCGACCCGGCCGCGCTCGCCCCGCCCGTCTCGACCTACCGCGAAGCCGTCCGCCGGGACGTGCGCGGGCTGATCGCCGCCTACTCGCCGACGCTCGGTTTCGTCGACGTCGACCCGGAGGTCGCGGCGATCGTCCAGTCGGCGGTCCGGTCGCTGGGCGACGCGGGCCTGCACATCGAGGAAACCGATCCAGGCTTCACCGACCCCAAACCCGCTTTCGACATCCTGTGGTCGACGGGGGCGGCCAAGTGGCTGGACGCCTTCCCCGCCGGTTCGGAGGCGAAGGTCGATCCCGGGCTGCTGAAGGTGTGGGAACTCGGCAAGACCTTCTCGGCGAGCGACTATCTCGGCGCCAACGCCGAGCGGGCCGCGCTGGGCATCCTGATGGGCGAGTTCCACACGCGCTACGACGTGCTGATCACGCCGACCCTCCCGATTCCCGCTTT
This sequence comes from Amycolatopsis sp. NPDC052450, assembly GCF_044547565.1. Classification (NCBI taxonomy): domain Bacteria; kingdom Bacillati; phylum Actinomycetota; class Actinomycetes; order Pseudonocardiales; family Pseudonocardiaceae; genus Amycolatopsis; species Amycolatopsis sp. NPDC052450. Next base: position 63,643 of record NZ_JBIUAQ010000036.1, read on the forward strand.
CGAGGCCGGGCACGAGGTGCCGCCTGGCAGCGGACTCAGCGGCTGGCCGGACTGGACGCCGTTCACCTACCCGTTCAACATGACCCAGCAGCCCGCCATCAGCGTTCCGGCGGGCCGCACCTCCCGCGGTCTCCCGGTCGGTCTGCAGATCGTGGGCCCGCGGCACTCCGACGACCTGGTCCTCGCGGTCGCGAAGCTCCTCGAGGAGGTCCGTCCCTGGCCGTGACCTGCGGAAAGGGAGCAAGGGACCTTTGCTGTCGCTTCCAGCGGGTCAGGGCTGGGCCGCGTGGGTCTTTCGGACGAGCCCGCGCACCTGGCCGCTGCACAGTGCGAGACAGGTGGCCGCCACGACCAGGGCGGCGCAAGCGAGCAGTGTCGTGCTGACCCCGAAGTGCTGGGCGGCCGGGCCGGCCGCCATCTGGCCGAGGGGGAGGGCGATGAAGGAACCGAGCATGTCGTAGGAGTAGACGCGCGCGAGCTTTTCCTCGGGCACGTTCTCCTGCAGCGAGACGTCCCACGCGACCACGAACTGCTCGATCGCCAGGCCGGACACGAACATGGCGGCCAGCAGCAGCGGCAGCCACGGCGCCTGGCCGAGGAGGATCAACGGCGGCGCTTCGAAAAGGATCACCGCGACGCCGACGAACAGCGCGCGCCGCGGCTGCCATCGAGCCACGAGGATCCCGCCGACGAGTGAGCCGATCGTCTGTGCGGCGAGGGCGAACCCCCAGCCGGAGCGGCCGAAACTGCTGTCGGCGACGACGGGACCGAGTACCGCGATCCCGCCGGCGATGACCGCGTTGACCACCATGAACTGCACGACCACGACCCACACCCAGGTCCGTGACCGGAACTCGCGCCAGCCTTCGACGAGTTCCGCCAGCGGGCGGCTGCCGGGGATCCGTTCCCGGCGGCTGAGGCGGATACGCCGGTAGGACAGGGCGGAGCCCAGGAACAGCAGCGCGTTCCCGCCGAGTGCCCAGCCGGGGCCGACCGCGGTGACCAGGATGCCGCCGAGGCCGGCGCCGGCGATCCGGCCGGAGTTCGAGAGCAGCCTGCCGAGGGCGTTGGCCGGTGCCAGCAGGGCCGCGGGCACCGTCAACGGGGTGAGCGACGCCGACGCGGGGGCGGAGATCGCGGACACCGCGCCGTTGACCACGCTGAGGCCGACCAGCAGCGGGATCGACGCGAATCCACAAAGGACACTCGCCGCGATGACGGCCTGGGTCACGGTGGCGGCGAGTTCGGTGCCCTGCAGGATCACCGAACGCGGCAGGCGGTCCGCCAGCACCCCGCCGAACAGCAGCAGGACCACACTCGCCACCGAACGCGCGCCCACGACGATGCCGATGTCGACGGCCGAACCGGTCAGGTCGATCACGGCGAACGCCAGCGCGAGCGGGGCGACGGCGTTGCCGAACTCCCCGAACGTGCGGCCGCCGATCAGCCAGCGGAAGTTGCGGTGGCGCAGGGGTTCGCGCAGTGACGTCACGATCGTGTCATTTCGAACAGCGACACCGTCGCGCTGACCGGGATCGTGCCCCGGGTGCGGGGCGGCCGGGCGGCCGAGTGCAGCAGCCTGCTCAGTTCGCGAGCGTGTTCGAGCGCCTTCTCCCAGGTCCCGCGGTCGACCCACATCTCGGCGTCGGTCATCGACGCGCGTTCGCCCGGGGCGCGGAATTCGCCGCGGCGCTTGAGTTCTTCGGCCATTGTCGCGAGGAGAAGCTGCTCCTCCCGCGGATTCGCCGACGTGAAATGCGTCCCGGACTCCGGGTCGTGCCGGTAGCGCTTCGCCAGCCCGCCTCGGATCCGGACCTCCTCGGCGATGTCGAGCAGTCCGGCCTCGTGGAGCCGTCGCAGGTGATAGCTGACATTCGCTTGTGTCTCACCGAGTTCGCGCGCGGCCTCGGCCGCACTCATCGCGACACCGGTCAAAAGCGACAGAATGCGCAGCCGTACGGGATGGGCGAGGACGCGCAGCCCGTCGAGGCCGGGAGAATCGGACATGAAGCGAGTATCGACTGCCGGGACGCCGACCGTCAAACAGTTATTTGGGGGTGTCATTGGCCGGGAGATCCGGTGCGGTGATCCGGCGTCTGTGCTCTGCTGAAGGTATGCGTACGACGACATTGGGCAGGAGCGGTCTCGAAGTTTCGAGGGTCGCTTTCGGCACTTGGCAGCTCGGCGGGGACTGGGGCTCCTTCGACGAGGGCGCGGCCATCGCCGCGATCCATCACGCCCGCGAGCTCGGGGTCGATTTCTTCGACACCGCCCAGGCCTACGGTTTCGGGAAATCCGAAGCGATGCTCGGGAAGGCGTTGCGCGAAGAACTCAAGCGCGACCGCGACAACCTCGTCATCGCCACGAAAGGCGGAATCAAGCCGCGTTCCGACCGGCCGCGCGACTCCCGGCGCGAGTGGCTGACCCAGGGAATCGAGGACAGCCTTCGTTTCCTCGACGTCGACCACATCGACCTCTACCAGATCCACTGGCCCGATCCCGATGCGCCGGCCGAGGAGACCGCGGGGATCCTGCAGGAATTCGTCGACGCCGGGAAGATCCGGCACGTCGGTGTCTCGAACTACGACGCCGCGGGGCTGGCCGACTTCGACCGGACCCGTCCGGTGGAGACCTTGCAGCCGCCGTATCACCTGTTCCGCCGGGACATCGAAACCGATCCGCTGCCGTACGCGCGGGAGAACGACATCGGCGTGCTCGTGTACAGCCCGCTGGGCAGTGGCCTGCTGACCGGTTCCTTCACGCCGGAAACGACGTTCGAGAAGACCGACTGGCGTTCCCGGTCTTCGGCGTTCACCGGTGAGACCTTCCGGCGCAATCTCGCCGTCGTCGACCGGCTCAAGGAATTCGCCGCGGGCAAGGGGATCTCGGTCGGTCAGCTCGCGATCGCGTGGACGCTCGCCCAGCCGGGCGTGCAGGTCGCGATCGTGGGCGCGCGCAAGGTGGCCAACATCGAGGCCAGTCTCGCCGCGGCCGACGTCGACCTGACAGCGGACGATCTCGCGGAGATCGATCGGCTCACCGCCGACGCCGTCCCGGTGTCGGGCGCGAGTCCGGAAGGTGTCACCTAGAGCTTGAATTCGGTACCGTCCAAGGGAAGCGAGGCGCCGGCGTCCAGGACGGCGGCGTGCTCCGGCGAGGCGGGGTCGATCACCGGGTTCGTGTTGTTCAGATGTGTGTACGCCCAGCGCGGGCCGGGCCGGAGCCTCGCGAGACTTCCGGTGATCGGCAGATGTCCCATCGCCAGCTGGGCGCCGTCGCCGACCTCGGCCGCGGTGGCGCCCGACATTTCGTCCGGCGCGAAGAAAGTTCCGTCCAGAAACACCAGGCCGGCGTCGCGAGTGAACTCGTCGAAGCCGTCCGGCCAGCTCTTCAGGCAAGGCGCGTAGACGAAGACGCCGCCGGTCTGGACGTCTTCGACCCGGTACGCCACCACCCATGGGCCGTCCTCAGTGGACGAACGTGCGTACTTCGGCCGCTTGTCGCTCACGGGAAGCGCGCTCACCCGGAGTCCGTCGATGGCGATTTCCGACGACGGAAGCCAGTCCCAGCCGCCGTAGCCGTCGATGATCGACCGCGCGGGGAACTGTGCGGAGAGCGCGTGCAGGACAGCGTCCGGTGCCCACACCGGGAGTCCGCCCGCTTCGCGCAACAGAAGCAAGCCGAGTGAATGATCGAGCTCGGCGTCGGTGAGCAGCACCCCGCGCAGCGGGATCTCCCTCGGCCCTGGCCCGGCACGCAGCGGTGGGGTGGCGAGGATCTGCGCGCGGATGTCCGGCGACGCGTTGAGCAGGTACCAGCCCTCGCCGTCGGCGCTCACCGCGACACAGTCCTGCGTCCGCGGCGGCGCGCCGGAAACGCACCGCGCGCAGGCACAGTTCCATTGCGGGAAGCCGCCGCCCGCCGCGGTACCGAGCAGGATCACCCTCATCGTGGCCCGCGCATCACGAGTTCGTCCGTTTTCGGGGGTGTGGCGAGGATGAGGTCGACGACGTCGCGCCGCGGTGAACGCGAGCAGACGGGGTCCGTGGCCGCGGCGTCGCCGGTGAGCTGGAACGCCTGGCACCGGCAGCCGCCGAAGTCGATCGCGCGCCGCTCGCAGGTGCCGCAGGTGTCCGGCATCCAGTCCTCACCGCGATAGGCGTTGAAGGAGCTGGATTCGTACCAGATCCACGCCAGCGGCCTGTCCCGCACGTTGTCGAACTCCAGCGTCTCGATCGCCGTCGAAGCGGGACACGGCAACACGTTCCCGTCGGGTGCCACGGTCAGCTGCCGCGCGCCCCAGCCGTACATGCAGGGCTTCGGGTATCGCTCGTAGTAGTCGGCGACGACGTAGATGATCTCCATGCGCCCGCGCAGCCGTTCGGTGGCCGCGCGCACGATCGGCTCGGCCTCGTCGAGTTGCCGCCGGGTCGGCATGAGGGCGTCGCGGTTGCGCAGGGCCCAGCCGTAGTACTGCGTGTTGGCCAGTTCGAGCCGGTCCGCGCCCATTTCCTCGGCGAGGGCGATGATCCCGGCGAGCTGATCGTGGTTCCGCCGGTGCAGGACGACGTTCACCGAAAGCGGCAGCCCGGCCTTCTTGATCAGCTCGGCGACGATCAGCTTCCGGTCGTGGGCCCGTGCGCCGGCGAGCCGGTCCGCGCGTTCGGCTGTCGCACCCTGGACGGACAGCTGGATGTGCGCGATGCCGCGTTCGACGAGATCGTCCAATCTGGACTCGGTCAGTCCGAGCCCGGACGTCACCAGGTTCACGTAGCAACCCAGTTTCGTGGCGTGTTCGACCAGGACGGGCAGGTCCGGCCGGGCGAGTGGCTCACCGCCGGACATGTGTACCTGGAGCACGCCGAGCTCCCGCGCCTGCGAGAGCACGGAAATCCATTCCTCTGTGGACAGTTCGCCGTCGCGGGCGATCAGTTCGACCGGATTCGAACAGTACGGACAGTGCAGTGGGCAGCGGTGGGTCAGCTCGGCGAGCATGCCCAGCGGCGGTGCCGCGGTTTTCAGGTCCATTCGACGATCCGCCGTTCTCCCAGCCGGGACAGGACGTCGAGGATCTCTTCCTCGCGCACACCGGAATAGCGCTCGCGCAGTGCCGACGCGATCGCCGTGACGTCCTCGACGCCGTCGCAGAGCTGGAGTACGGCGGCGGCGGTCGGATTCGGGACGAGTACGCCTTCGGGGAACAGGAGGACGTGTGTTTCCCTGGTCTGGTCATAGCTCAGCCGGACCCCGCGCCGCAGCCGCGGCACCGAGCCCATTTCGAGGGTGCTCATCGCTACTCCTTGGCCGCGGCGCGCTCGATGGCGTCGAGCATGGACCAGAGCACGTCGGTCTTGAACGACAGCGCGGCGATCGCCTTCTCCTGTTGCTCGCGGGTGACCGCGTGTTGCACGACGATGTCGAGCGTTCCCTTGCCCTCGCCGGAGACCTTGTCGATGCGATTGGTGAAGTAGGCGAGGTCTTCCCGCGCGATCCACGAATAGTTCGCCAGCATGTCGGCGACCCGCCGCTGCATGAGATGGCCGGCGAACATTTCGGTCAGCCCCGAAGCGACCGCTTCGAGCCACGGTTTCGTGCGGGCGAAAGTCACGTAGGCGTCGACGGCGAACCGTACGCCGGGGGCGACGTGCCGCTGATCGAGAACCTCTTCGCGATCGAGCCCGACCGCGGTGCACAAGCGGAGCCATCGCTCGATTCCGCCGTCGCCTGCCTTCATCCCGTCGTGATAGACGATGCGGTCGAGCCACTCCCGGCGTATTTCCGGCAACGGGCAGTTGCTGATGATCGCCGCGTCCTTCTGCGGGAGCACGCATTGGTAATACCAGCGGTTCGCGGCCCAGATCTTCAGCTCGTACTCGGACAGGTCGCCGCGGTGCATCCGCTCGTGGAACGGGTGGGTGCCCCAATAGCGGTGCGAAAGCCCGCGCAAGGCCGCGATGAAGTCCGACGACGACATGAGGGACACCGGGCTGCCTCCAACGGCTCGCTGATCGGGACGGCGGCGCGGTGGTGGGGGACGGCCCCCACCACCGGATGCGAAGTCAGTCCTCCATGCGGGCCGCGTAGGCGGTGACCTCCATGGGGGTTTCATACTCGACGAAGTCGGGGGTGGTCCATACCTCGATGGTGTCGATCATTTCCGCTCCTAACGTCCACATGGGATCGAACAGGGCCGAGCCACCGCCACCCTAGAAGCGGTCCGCCGATTCTGACCAGACGTAAGGACCGACTTCCGGAGGGGTTTTGTAAAGTTTCCTACCTATGGCCGATCGAGCCGCCCCGATCGTCACGCTCGGCGCATATAACGGTTAACGGCGGGCACTGTCGATAGCCCGTCCAGTGGTGTCCGTTTCGTCCTGCGGTGTGTTTGTATCCAACTCGACGGGTGCACCCCGACCACCCGCCCACCGCCGCCATCCGAGCTCCAGGGGTGTAGCTGAAGGAGGCGTCCCATGTCCTTACGTCGTACTCTCGCCGCCACGTTCGCAGCCGCGACGGCCGTGTCGATCGCGGCCGTTCCGGCGGCGGCCGCCGAAGCGCCGTCCGTTCAGGCGATCAGACAACTCGCGAGCGGCCTCAACCAGGCGTGGTCGATCGACTTCCTGCCCGACGGAACCGGTCTCTTCACGCAGAAGGACGCCAAGACGATCAGCAAGATCGACAAGGCGGGCAAGGTCACCACGGTCCAGACCATCCCCGGGGTGAGTGTCACCGCGGAGGCCGGCCTGCTCGGCATCGCCGTTTCGCCGAACTACGCCGCCGACCAGACGGTCTTCATCTACTACACGACCAGTTCCGACAACCGGATCGCCAAGCTGAAGCTGGGCCAGACGCCGACGCCGATCGTCACCGGCATCCCGCGTGGTTCGCAGTACCACCACGGCGGGCGGATCAGGTTCGGCCCGGACGGCTACCTCTACGCGGGCACCGGCGACGGCCAGAACGGCGCCAACGCGCAGAACAAGAACTCCCTCGGCGGCAAGGTCCTGCGCGTCACCACCGACGGCGCGGCCGCGCCCGGCAATCCGTTCAACAGCCGCGTCTACTCCTACGGCCACCGCAACGTCCAGGGCCTGACCTGGGCGAACGGTCAGCTGTACGTCTCCGACATCGGCGCCAACCGGCTCGACGAGCTGAACAAGATCGAGGCGGGCAAGAACTACGGCTGGCCGACCTGCGAGGGCCCGTGCAACACGGCGGGGATGACCAACCCGGTCAAGGCATGGCCGACGTCTTCGGCGACGCCGAGCGGGCTCGCGGCCTACAAGGGCTCGCTGTACATGGCTTCGCTCAAGGGCGGCACGTACAAGCTCGACCTGAACGGCAACGGCGGCAAGCTCTGGACCAATCTCGGCCGCACGCGTGACGCGGTCGCCGGCCCGGACGGCCAGCTGTACACGATCACCCCGGGCGCCCTCTACGTCTCCGACGGCAGCTGACCCCCCGACGCAATTCGTCACCTGGTTGCGATGCTCCGGCATCGCATTTAGGTGACGAATTGCGGGGTCAGGCGCGCCCGACGGAGACCGCGTGTTCGAGTTCGACCAGCGCGGTGTCCAGGTGGGTCAGGATGCGCTGGAGATGCGGGACGCTGCGGCGGCAGCCGGTGACGCCGAAGTCCAGGTTGTCCCCGTTGCTGGTCAGCGTGATGTTCAGCGCCTGCCCGTCGAGCAGCACCGACGCCGGGTAGATGCCGTCGAGCGACGCGCCGTTCCAGTACATCTGCTTACGCGGCCCTGGCACATTGGAGATCACCAGGTTGAACGGCGGTTTCGTGTTGTTCACGAAACCGGGGATCGGCGACACGCCGAGCTGGGCGACGTTGATCCCCGACAGCAGCAGCGTCTGCAACGGGGTCAGCTCCGAGAACAGCTTCTTCCCGTTCCGCATCGACGCGTTGATCGTCGCGAGCCGCGCGGCCGGATCGCTCAGGTGCGTGGCCAGATTGCACAGCAGCGCGCCGATGTTGTTCCCCGCCGCGTCCCCGCTGTCCTTACGCCGCAGGGAAACCGGGACCATCGCGGTCAGCGGCGCGTCGGGGAGCGCGTTCTGTTCGATCAGGTAGTCCCGCAGCGCTCCCGAGCACATCGCGAGGACGACGTCGTTGCGCGACACCCCGGCCGCCGTGGCGATCTTGCGTACCCTGTCCAGCGACCAGGACTGCGCCGCGAACCGCCGGGCACCGCCGATCGGGACGTTGAACATCGTCTTCGGCGCCTGCGAAGGCAGCGTCAGGGTGTGCTCCTGGAACGCCTCGCGCGCCACCTTCATCGCGGCGGGCGCGATACCGGCGAGCTGGTTGACCGTCTTGCCCATGGTCTGGAACAGCGAGGGCGACGCCTTGCCGTTGCGGCCGCCGTCGGGTTTGGGCCGGGAGCCCCACGGCGGCGGGCAGTCGAGGTCGAACGGGTCGTCCGACAGCGTGCCCTGCAGATGCCGCAGCGCCGAGACCCCGTCCATCAGCGCGTGGTGGATCTTGCTGTAGATCGCGAACCGGCCGTCCTGCAGACCCTCGACCAGGTGGATCTCCCACAGGGGGCGATGCCGGTCGAGAAGGGTGCTGTGCCAGCGTCCGGTCAGTTCCAGCAGTTCGCGGATCCGGCCGGGCTGGGGCAGCGCCGAATGCCGGAAGTGGTAGTCGAGTTCGAGTTCGGTGTCGGTCGACCAGGCGAGGTGGCCCGCGGTGTTGACCGGCCGGGCGGGACGGCGCCGGAACACCGGGCGCATGTTGTCGGAATCGAGCAGTTTCCGGCGGATGTCACGCAGGTAGTCGGGCCCGGCGTCCTCGGGTTTCTTGAACAGTTGCAGCCCGCCGACGTGCATCGGATGTTCGCGCGTCTCGACGAGAAGGAACATCGAGTCGGTCACGGGCATGAACGGCATCGTCGGACCACCTTCCGCGCGGCGGCGTGCGAGCACGCCGGGTGCCAGAGTCTACGCACACCGAAACCACCATCTCACGCTTTAGGGTGGCTCACATGACGATCCCGACCGATCCGCAGACTGGTGAGTTCCGTCGGTCCGCCAACCATTTCGACGCGCGTGTCACCGCCGACGGCCGTGACGGCTGGCCGGTGGAGGCGGGGAGATACCGGCTGGTGGTGAGCCGGGCCTGTCCCTGGGCGAGCCGCGGGCTGGTCGTCCGGCGGCTGCTCGGCCTCGAGTCCGCGCTGAGCGTGGCCGTCGCCGACCCGATCCAGGACGAGAAGAGCTGGCGGTTCACCCTCGATCCCGATGACCGGGATCCGGTACTCGGCATCAAGTACCTGGCGGAGGCCTATCACGCGGCCGACCCGCATTACATGGGCGGCATCAGCGTTCCGGCCATTGTGGACATTCCGAGCAAACGGCTCGTGAGCAACGACTATCCCCAGATCACCTTGGATCTGTCCACCGAATGGACCAGTCTCCACCGGCCCGGCGCGCCCGACCTCTACCCGGAGCGGCTGCGTGACGAGATCGACGACGTCAACGTGGGCGTCTACGCGGATGTCAACGCCGCTGTGTACCAAGCCGGTTTCGCGACCAAACAGGCCGCGTACGAGGACGCGTACACCCGGCTCTTCGCCATGCTGGACGTGCTTTCCGAGCGGCTGGAAAAGCAGCGCTACCTCGTCGGTGACACGATCACCGAAGCGGACATCCGGCTGTTCACCACGCTCGTCCGCTTCGATCCGGTGTATCACGGGCATTTCAAATGCAACCGGAACAAACTGACCGAAATGCCGGTGCTGTGGGCCTACGCCCGTGACCTCTTCCAAACGCCGGGTTTCGGTGACACCGTCGATTTCGACCACATCAAGCGGCACTACCACGCGGTGCACGAGCAGGTGAACCCGACGCGGATCGTCCCTTTGGGACCGGACCTGTCCGGCTGGACGGCGCCGCACCACCGGGAGCAGCTGGGCGGGCGCCCGTTCGGCGACGGCACGCCGCCGGGACCGCCGCCCGAGGACGAACGGATCGGGGACACGGATGGAGCCACTTCCTGAACGCACCGACGTCGTCGTGATCGGCGGCGGCATCGTCGGGGTCAGCTGCGCGTACCGGCTCGCCGCGGCCGGGGTCTCGGTGCTGCTGCTCGAACGCGGGACCCTCGGCGGAGGCTCGACGGCGAAGGCCGCGGGCGGGATCCGGTCGTCGTTCACCACCCGGGTCAACATCGAGATCGGGTTGCGCGGGCTGGCCGAGTACGCCTCCTTCGCCGAGACGTACGGGACCGAGATCGACTTCCGCCGCGACGGCTACCTGTACCTGGTCACCGACCCGGCCGACCTGCCCGAATTCGAGCGCTGCGCCGAACTGCAGAACTCCTACGGCGTCCGCAGCCGGCTCGTCGAGCCCGCCGAGGCGCGGCGGTTCTCCCCACTGATCGACACCGACGGCGTGATCGCGGCCCTGTGGTCGCCGGACGACGCCAAGGCGACTCCCGACTCCGCGGTCCAGGGCTACGCGCGGGCGGCCCGCGGGCACGGCGCGGCGCTGAGGACCGGTGTCGAAGTCGTCGGGATCGAGCGCGACGGCGACGAGATCACCGGTGTCCTGACCGGTGAAGGCTTCGTGCGGGCGAACGCGGTGGTCTGCGCGGCGGGCGCGTGGTCGGGGCGGATCGGCGAACTCGCCGGCGTCGACCTCCCGGTGCGGCCGTTCCGGCGGCAGGTCGTGTTCACCGGCCCGGTCGCGGACCTGCCCGGATCCGTGCCGCTGACCATCGAGATGCCGTCCGCGTTCTACTTCCACCGCGAGGGCCTCGGCCTGGCGATGTCCTTCTGCGACGGTGACGGCGATCCCGGCTTCGACACCCGCTACCAGCCTGGCGACTGGCTGCCGAAACTCGCCGAAATCGCCGCGCGCCGGGTGCCCGCGGTGCTCGGCGCCGGGATCCGCGGCGGCTGGGCCGGGCTGTACGAGGTCACCCCCGACCGCAACCAGATCGTGGGGGAAAGCGTGCAGGTGTCGCGGTTCTTCTACGCGACCGGCTTTTCGGGACACGGGTTCCAGATGGGCCCGGCGGTGGGGGAGCTCGTGCGGGACCTCTACCTGGGGCGGGTCCCGGCCATCGACATCACCGGGCTCGACGTCCGCCGTTTCGACGGCGACCGGGCCGTGACGAGGGAGCACAACATTGTCTGAGTTCGTCGAAGTCACCACCGAGGCCGAGCTGCGCGAGATCCTGCCGCCGCCGCTGGAGCGGACCGCGAACAAGGCGCGTCCGAAGCTGCACGAGATGGATCGCCAGTGGCTCGCGGAGTCACCGTTCGTACTGATCGCGACGTCGGCGGCCGACGGCACCTGCGACGTCTCACCGAAGGGCGACCCGGCCGGGTTCACACTGGTGCTGGACGACACGCGGGTCGCCATCCCGGAGCGCCCCGGCAACCGGCGCGCCGACGGGTTCCGCAACGTGCTGTCGAACCCGCACGTCGGGCTGATCTACCTGATCCCCGGCCGCGGCGACACCCTGCGGATCAACGGCCGCGCGCGGCTCGTGCGGGAAGCGCCGTTCTTCGACGACATGATCGTGAAGAGCAGCCGTCCGAAGCTGGCGCTGGTGGTCGACATCGACGAGATCTTCCACCACTGCCAGAAGGCGTTCATGCGGTCGAAGCTCTGGTCGCCGGAGAGCTGGGCGCCCGGCGCGCTGCCGTCCCGCGCGGCGATCGCCAAGACCTTCGAACGGCCGGAGGAGAGCTTGGCCGACCTCGAGGCGTATTACGGTCCCGCCTACGCGGCCGGGTTGTACTGACCTCGTGAGTGGTCTTGAGGGGTAAGCAAGGTTGGCTGGTTGCGAAAGTGGCTTTCGCAACGAAGGGGGAGGGTGCGCTAGCGAAAGGGGCGCTTCCCCGCACCCGGGACGTGGCCCTTGCCGAACCCACGGTCGAGATGCGTCGCGAAAGCCACTTTCGCGACGCCTGAGGTCCCGAAAGTGGCTTTCGCGACATGGTCGCCTCACGGCCGCGAGCGAACCACCTTTGCGCCACCCGTGGACAACCGTCCTCACCCCTCACGAGACCGGTTGCGATGGTTGCTGGATCGTTGAACGATCTGGCACTATCGGCGGGGTGCCTGCACCCACCGGAGCCCAGCATCTCGCCGACGCGCTGACCGCTCTGGGGGCCGAAGTCGTCTTCGGTCTCCCTGGGGTGCACAACCTGCCGTTATGGGAGGCGCTGGCCGATACGGACATCCGGCTCGTCGGGGTCCGGCACGAGCAGACGGCCGGGTACGCGGCGGACGGTTATGCCCGCGCGACCGGCAAGCTCGGCGTCGCGTTGGTGACCACGGGCCCGGGCGCGGCGAACACGCTCGCCGCCGTCGGCGAGGCCATGGCGTCGGCGGCGCCGGTGCTGGTCATCGCGACCGACATCCCCTCCACGCTGCGACGGCCCGGCGTGGTCCGCGGCGTGCTGCACGAGACGTCGGATCAGCAGGCGATGTTCGCGCCGGTCACCAAGGCCGGGTTCACCGTCTCGAGCGCCGACCAGGTCGCCGCGACGCTCCACCGCGCGGCCCGGCTCGCGCTCCAGCCGCAGAGCGGGCCGGTCTATCTCGGCATCCCGGCCGACTTCCTGTCGGAGCGGACGCCGGCGCGTCGTCCGCCGAGGTCGCACGCCAGGCCCGCCGAGATCCCGGATCTCACCGAGGCCGAGGCGCTCCTCGCCACCGCCGACCGGCCGCTGATCTGGGCGGGAGGGGGCGCGCTGCGCGCCGGGGCGGGTGAGGCGATCGGGAAACTCGCCGAACGGCTGGCCGCGCCGGTGCTCACCACGTTCGGTGCTCGCGGGCTCCTGCCGGTCGATCATCCTTGTCTCGCCCCGAATCCGGTGCATGCGCCCGAAGTCGGGGCGCTGTGGGACGAAGCCGACGTCGTCCTCGCCATCGGCACCGACTTCGACGGGCTGATGACGCAGAACTGGCTGATGCCACAGCCGAAGAAGCTCATCGCGATCAACGTCGACCCGGACGACGCCGCCAAGAACTACCAGCCGGACATCACACTGGTCGGGGACGCCCGGGTGCTCACCGAGGCGCTCAAGGTCGAGGAACGGCCCGGTATCGCGGCGCTCGTCGGCAGGCTCGCCAAGGTCTCCGCCCGGGTCCGGCAGCGGATCAAGGAAGAGGAGCCGCAGGCCGCGGACCTTCTGTCCACTTTGGATGAGGTGCTGCCGCCCGACGCCGTCGTGGTCGCGGACATGTGCGTGGCCGGATACTGGATCGGCGGCTTCCACCGGGTCCGCGCGCCGCGTAAACTCGCGTATCCGATGGGCTGGGGCACCCTCGGTTACGGCTTCCCGGCCGCGCTCGGCGCCGGCGCGGCGGGCACCGGCCGCGCGATCTGCGTCAGTGGTGACGGCGGTTTCCTGTTCGCCTGCGGTGATCTCGCCACGATGGCGCAGGAGCAGTTGCCGGTCACGGTGATCATCGTCGACGACGGTGGCTACGGGATGCTTCGGTACGACCAGGACCGGGCCGGGCTCCCGCGCCGGGGTGTCGACTGGGACAGTCCCGATTTCGTCGGACTGGCGAGGTCCTTCGGCGTGCACGCGGACCGGGTGTCCGGGTTCGGGCGCGCGTTCCGGCGGCTGCTCGGCGAGTTCATCGAGTCCGACGAACCGAACGTGCTGGTCGTCCGCGCGAAGATGGCGCCGCCGCTCAACACGTCGCCGCGCTGGTACCGCAAGGAAACCCCTTGACCGGGCTCCGCGTCGGCGTGGACATCGGCGGTACGTTCACCGATCTCTGCGTGCTCGACGAGACCGGTGTCGTCGCCGTCGGCAAGGTGCTGACGACGCACGACGAGCCCGCTCGCGCGGTGGAGGAAGGTCTCAAGAGGACACTCGCCGACGCCGGGCTGCACGCGGGCGACGTCGAGCAGTTCGTGCACGGGACCACGCTGGTCACGAACGCGCTGATCGAGCGCAAGGGGGCGCGCACCGCCCTGCTGGCGACGGCCGGTTTCCGTGACGTGCTGGAGATGCGGCGCGAGCACCGGTACGAACTGTACGACCTGCTCATCGAGCTTCCCGACCCGCTGGTCCCGCGTCACCTGCGGTTCGACGTCCCCGAGCGGATCCTCGCCGACGGGACGGTCCACAAAGGACTGGATGAAGAGTACGTCGCGCGGCTCGGCCGCGAACTCGACGCCCGCGGGATCGACGCGGTGGCGATCTGTTTCCTGCACGCCTTCACGAATCCCGCGCACGAACGGCGGGCAGCCGAAGTGCTCAAGGACGTCGCGCCCCGGTTGCGGGTCGCGCTGTCCAGTGAGGTCGTCCCCGAGATCCGCGAGTTCGAACGCGCGTCGACCACGGTGGCGAACGTGTACGTCCAGGATCTGACCGAACGTTATCTCCTTGATCTCGAACGGCGCCTGCACGAGGCCGGGGTGCGGCCGTCGCCGCACATCATGCTTTCCAACGGCGGGATCGCGACCGTCGGCACCGCCGCGCGCTACCCGATCCGCATCCTCGAATCCGGGCCGGCCGGCGGGGCGCTGGCCGCGTCCGCGATCGGTTCCGCGGCGGGGATCGGGGATCTGCTGGCCTTCGACATGGGCGGCACGACGGCGAAACTGTGCATGATCTCCGACGGCGCGCCGCTGGTGACGCACGAATTCGAAGTGGACCGGAAATACCGGCTGCTGCCTGGATCCGGTCTGCCGGTCAAGGTGCCGGTCATCGACATGATCGAGATCGGCGTCGGCGGCGGCTCGATCGCCCGCATCGACGCGCTCGGCCTGCTCACCGTCGGGCCGGATTCGGCGGGGTCCGAGCCCGGCCCGGTCTGTTACGGACGAGGCGGCACCGAGCCGACCGTGACCGACGCCGACCTCGTGCTCGGCTACCTGGATCCGGGGTATTTCCTCGGCGGCGGAATGACTTTGGACGCCGAAGGCGCGCGTGGGGCGATCCGCTCGAAGATCGCGGACCCGCTCGGCGTCAGCGTCGAAGAGGCCGCTTGGGGCATCCACACCAGCGTCAACGAGGACATGGCCAACGCCGCCCGCGTCCACGCCGTCGAGCGCGGCAAGGACCCGGCGAAGCTGCCGATGTTCACCTTCGGCGGCGCCGGGCCGGTGCACGGGGTCGGTGTGGCGCGAGCGCTCGGTGCGCCCGAGGTGGTCGCGCCGAGCGCGGCCGGGGTGCTGAGCGCGGCGGGATTCCTCACCGCGCCGCCGGCCTTCGACTTCGTGCGTTCGGCGCGTGCGGCGGTACTCGATCTTTCCTGGGAACAGGTCGACGCGTTGTTCGCCGAGATGGAGACCGAAGGAAGGGAACTGCTGGAAAAGTCCGGTGTGGACGGTGCGGAGGTGACGCACCGCCGGATCGCCGAGATGCGGTACTCCGGGCAGGGCTACGAGATCCGCGTGCCGGTCGAGCGGGGAAACTGGCCGGATTCGCTGGTCGACGCGTTCACCGAGACCTATCGGACGTTGTACCGGCGGACCGGGCCGGACGTCGCGATCGAGGTGCTCAACTGGCGTGTCGTTTCCCGCGGCCCGGCCCCCGAGGCCACGCTGAAACTCGCGGGCACCGAGGCAGAAGGCGACGCACGCAAGGGGAGCCGTCCGGCGTACTTTCCCGCCGCGGGTGGTTTTGTCGACACGGCGGTGTTCGACAGGTACCGTCTCAAACCGGGCGATCGCGTCGAGGGTCCGGCCATTGTGGAGGAACGCGAGTCCACTGTGGTCGTTCCGCCGGACGCGAACTGTGTCGTCGGCGCGGACGCCGGCCTGGTGGTGACGGTATGAGCGTCGACCCGATCCTGGTGGGCGTGCTGGGAAACCGGCTGCACTCGATCCTGGCCGAACAGCAGAACGCGCTCGTCAACACGGCGTTCTCCTCCGTGGTGCGGGAATCCCTCGATCTCGCCTGCGCGGTGTTCGACTCGCGCGGCGAGATGATCGGCCAGTCCGTCGGCGGGACCCCTGGCCACATCAACGCGATGGCGACCGGGATGCACCACTTCGTCGCCGCGTACCCGCCGAAGACCTTGCAGCCGGGCGATGTCCTGCTCACCAACGACCCGTGGCAGACGGCGGGGCAGATCAACGACATCACCGTCGCCACGCCGGTCTTCCTGCGGGGACGGCTGGTCGCGTGGTTCGCTTCCTGTTGCCACGCGCCGGACATCGGCGGGCGGCTGGTCTCGGCCGAGGCCAACGAGGTCTTCGAAGAGGGCTTGCGCCTGCCGATCATGAAATTCCTCCGCGCGGGCGAGGTCAACGCGGATCTCGAACTGCTGATCCGCGCGAACGTCCGCACGCCGGAGGAGACCATCGGCGACTTGTACGCGCAGGTCACCGGGAACGAGGTCGGTGCCGCCAGCCTGGTGCGGCTGCTGGAGGAATTCGCTCTCGATTCGCTGGACGACGTCGCCGCCGAGATCATGAACCGCTCCGAGCGGGCACTGCGGGACGCGCTGGCGAACCTGCCGGACGGTACGTACACCAGCGAACTGGTGACCGACGGATTCGACGACGAAGAGGTCGTCCTCAAGGTCGCGGTGACCATCGACGGCGAGGAGATCCACCTCGACTTCGCCGGATCGTCGCCGCAGAGCCGCCG
The DNA here is from genome assembly GCF_044547565.1 of Amycolatopsis sp. NPDC052450. Taxonomy (NCBI): domain Bacteria; kingdom Bacillati; phylum Actinomycetota; class Actinomycetes; order Pseudonocardiales; family Pseudonocardiaceae; genus Amycolatopsis; species Amycolatopsis sp. NPDC052450. The sequence goes on from NZ_JBIUAQ010000036.1 coordinate 80,229, forward strand.
CGGAATCAACGTCGTTCTGAACTACACCCGGGCGTATGCCTCGTTCGCGGTCAAGGCCGCCATTTCGCCGGAGGTGCCGCACAACGCGGGCTCCTTCCGGCCGGTGCACGTCACCGCGCCGGAGGGCTCGGTGCTCAACTGCGCGCCGCCCGCGCCGGTCGCGTCCCGGCATCTGATCGGGCACTTCCTGCCGTCACTGCTGATCACCGCACTGCACGAAGCCTTGCCCGGCAACGCTTTGGCGCACAGCGCGGACGCGCTGTGGATGACGATCTGGCGCGGCGCCGACGCCGGTGGACGCGAGTTCATGCTCAACGTCTTCCAGACCGGCGGGATCGGCGCACGGGCCACAAAGGACGGTCTCAGCACCACCGGATTCCCGAGCGGGCTGCGGTCCACCCCGACGGAGGTCATCGAGACGATGGCACCGCTGATCCAGCGCGAACGCGTGCTGCGCAGGGACTCCGGAGGTGCCGGGCGATGGCGCGGCGGTCTCGGCCAGTGCACCACGATGGCCGCTCGCGGTGAGATCTCCTGGAGTGTCAACGGGAACGTCGACCGGGTGCTCCGGCCCGCGTCCGGTGTGGACTCGGGACACGACGGCGCGGTGGGCCGGTTCGAACTCGCCCGTGGTCCTTTGCCGTCGAAGAGCCGGGTGAACCTGCGCCCGGACGATGTCGTGGACGTGATCCTGCCCGGCGGCGGCGGTTACGGCGACCCGTTCGAACGGGAGCCGGAGGCCGTGCTCGCCGACGTCGTCGACGGATACGTGTCGGTGGAAGCCGCGCGCGAACTGTACGGCGTCGAAGTCACCTATCACGGAGAACCCGGGGCGCTGGTGCGGCTTCCGGAGGACTACACAGCGGTTTCGTCGAGAGGGAAGAGATGAGCATGGGTCGGCTGGCCGGCAAGGTCGCGGTGGTCTTCGGGGGCGCGAGGGGCATCGGCCTCGCCACCGTGAAGGAGTTCGTCGCCGAGGGCGCGACCGTGTTCTCCAGCGACATCCGCGAACTCGCCGAACCCGTCGAAGGCGTCCGGCACTCCCTTGTGGACGCCACGGACGAAGGACAGGTCGACGGATTCGTGCGCGGCGTGCTCGCCGAGACGGACCGGGTCGACGTACTGTTCAACAACGTCGGCATCCACCTCGGGAAACCCCTGGCGGACACCACCTTGGCGGAATTCGACAACATCTTCGCGCTGAACGTGCGGGCCGCCTTCCTCGGCACGCGGGCGGTGCTGCCGCGGATGATCGCGAACAAGGCGGGCAGCATCATCACGACGTCGTCCAACGGCGGGGTGATGGGCCGCCCCGGCGACCCGGTGTACAACGCCACCAAACACGCGCTCGTCGGCATGATAAAATCGATCGCCGTCGCGCACGCGCACCAGGGGATCCGGGCGAACACGGTCAACCCGGGCGCGATCGACACGGACATGCTGCGCGGCACACTCGCGTCGCCGGAGGAGTTCGAAGCCAAGCAACACCAGCTGACCGCGAGCACGCCCGCGGCGCGCGTCGGCGAGGCGTGGGAAGTCGCGAAGGCGGTCGTCTTCCTGGCCAGCGACGAATCGCGGTTCATCAACGGGGTCGCGCTGCCCGTCGACGGCGCCAAGGCCGCCGGTGCCATGCCGGGCAACCGGTACAGTCTCGACTTCGAACTCGGCGTCAGGTAGCGCCATGTCCACTCCTGCCGCCGAGGAGACACTGGCCAGAGACAGACCCTTGCTCGAACGGAGCGGGACAGCGGAACGGGTCGCCGAGATCCTGCGCCAGCGCATCACCGAAGGCGTCTTCCCGCCGGGGTCGAGGCTTTCCGAACCGTCGATCAGCGCCGCGTTGGGTGTTTCACGCAACACGCTGCGCGAGTCCTTCCAGCTCCTGGCGCACGAGCGGCTCGCGGTACACGAACTCAACCGCGGCGTGTTCGTGCGCGAGTTGACCGCGCAGGACATCTCGGATCTCTACGTGATGCGGCGGGTCACCGAATGCGGTGCGCTGCGGCGGGCGGCCGAACTGTCCACTGTGGACCTATCGGCCATCGAGGTCGCGGTGCGGGAGGGGCATGCCGCGGCGGGCGAAGGCGACTGGCAGGCCGTCGGGACCGCGAGTATCGCCTTCCATCAAGCGGTGGGCGACCTGGCGGGCAGCGAACGGGTCAGCACGACGATGCGTCAGGTGCTGGCGGAGACGCGGCTCTTCTTCGTGCTGGCGGAGAACACGCGCACGTTCTTCGAGCCGTTCCTGCGGCGGCACGAGAGGATCCTGCGGGACCTGGAACGAGGGCGCTTCGGGCCCGCGGAGACGGCGCTGGAGAAGTACCTGCGGGACGCGGAGAAGCAGCTGTTGGCCGCTTACGACCGGAGGGGTTCGTGAGCTGTGGCGGGCGGCCCCTGCCGGGGTGGGGGGGGGGGCGACAAAGAGAAAAAAAAAACCCCCCCCGAAGGGGGGATGGGGACACCACCGGGGGGTGGTGAGGGGGAGGGGCCGGGGGGGGCGGGCGCGCCCAG
>NZ_JBIUAQ010000037.1:0-81377 GCF_044547565.1 Amycolatopsis sp. NPDC052450
CCGTAGCGACCCCGCCGGCGGGGCGCGCGTGTTAAACACCCCCGTCGGTGCTTGGGTTCAGTCCCGGTGGCCGGGGGGGGCCGCCCCCCCCCCCCGGCCCCGCCCCGCCTCTTTACGCCCGGAGCGCGTTTAGCCCCCTAATCGCGATCCGGGGCGCGCGTCGCCTTTAGCGGGCTAAACGCGATCCGGCGGCGGGGTGCGTTCAGCCCCCTAATCGCGATCCGGTCGTCGCGGAGGGGTTCCGCACGGAACCCGACCGGGTGTACAGACGTCTCAGAGCCCGAGGCGTGGGGTGACCGCGTGTGCGCTAGCGTTCGAGCATCACAGCCGCCTCGTTTGTCCCGGGAGTCCCGCGCGCCCCGGGGTGCCGGTCGAACGACAGGAGAGCATTCGGATGTCCTATCCCAGCGGTGGGCCCGGCTACCCCCAGCAGGGTGGCGGCCAGCAACCCCCTCAGTCCCACCCCGGCTCGGGAGCGTTTCCGCAGCAGCAGGCGCCGTCACAGGCCCCTCCGCTGAACCTGGCGCTGCTGCTCGCGCTCGCCGTCGCCGTCCTCGGCCTGGTGCAGTTCTTCATCGGTTTCTCCGACGAGGCCGACGCCGCCGGGCAGGTCTCGGTCTTCCTCCTGGTCAGCGGTCTGCTCGCGGGTTTGCACGCGCTGCCGCGTGGCCCGAAGACGCTGCCGTTCGCCGCGTTGTTCAGCGTCCTCGGCGCGTTCGGCGCACTGGACCTGATCATCGGCTACGGGAGCGGCCGTGAGGAGGTCTCGGTCCCCGGCATCCTCACCGTGGTGCTGATCCTCGGCATCCTGCAGATGCTGGTCGCGGTCGCCGCGCTGCTGTTCGAGCACGACGTCATCAAGCTGCCCGCCGCGAAGCCGCAGCAGCAGGCGCAGCAGGCCCCGTACAGCCAGCAGTTCCCGCAGCAGGGCCCGCAGGGTCCGTTCGGCCAGCAGGGTCAGCAGGGCCCGGCCGCCACCCAGGTCCAGCCGTTCCCCGGCGCGGGCCAGCAGGGTCAGCAGCAGGGCGAGCCGTCCGGTCCGTTCTCGCAGCCGGGCGGGTTCCAGCCGCCGGTCACGCAGCCGCCGGGTCAGCAGGCCACGACGTACGCGCCGCAACAGGGTCAGTTCTTCCAGCAGCCGCCGTCCTCCTCGCCGTCGGAGTCGGGCCAGAACCCGGGCACGCCGCCCGGTGGATTCGGCCAGCAGAGCTGATCTTCCGAACCTGAAACACCCGCTGTGACTCTCCGTGTCACAGCGGGTGTTTTCGTTTTTCCGGGTTACCCGACCGGGTGGGTTGGGCCACGTGCGCTGTCCGGTGGCGGCGTGCCTCACCCGGACGGCTCAGTCCGGATGTCATGGTGCGGATCATGAAGCTGCTCACCCGCGACGAACGCCCGCCGGGCGAAGAGCCGGTGAGCGACCTCGTCCCCGAGCCGGAGGTGTCCAGGGCGAAGCGGGTTCGTGTGTTGCTCGCCGCGGCCTGCGCACCCCTGCTTTCCTCCTATACCGCCGTCGCGGCCGTCCTCGCCGTGGTGTCGTTCGCCGCCGACCGGTCCCGGTTCTCCGCCACCGGAGCGCTGCTCGCCGCCGGCCCGGGCTGGCTCGCTTCGTGGCAGGTGGAACTCGAACTCGGCGGTCATCCGCTCGGCGTGCTGCCGCTGCTGCCGACGCTCGTGGTCGGCTGGCTCGCGGCGAGGACGGCCGCGCGCGCCGCCCGTCGCCTCGGCGGACGGACTCCGGCGGACGCCGTCCCGGTGGTGACGGTGATGGCCGGGGCGCACGCGTTGTTCGGTGTGCTCATCGCCCTGATGGCAGGCGGTTCGCCGATCGGGGTGAACTCGCTGACCGCGTTCTGCGTGCCGGGGCTCCTCGCCGGGCTCGCCGCCGTCGCGGGAATCGCCAGGGTCTGCGGGCTTCCGGCCGTAGTGCGGGACCGGTTCGACCCGGTCGCCGTCCACGGCCTGCGGGCGGGTGCGCTCGGCCTCGCCGCGTTGATCGCCTGTGGCGCGGTGGTGTTCACCGCGGCCACCGCGCTTTCCTGGTCCACTGTGGACAGTCTGTTCGAGCCGGGCTTCGGCGTGAGCCTCGGCATGTTCGTGCTTTCCGTGGCGTACCTGCCGAACGCGGTCGTCGCCGCACTGTCGTTCACCACCGGACCGGGCTTCTCGATCGGCTCGGTGACCGTCGGCATGTTCGGCTACCAGGAAGGCAAGCTGCCCGGGGTGCCGGTGCTGGCGGGGATCCCGTCGCACCACGCGGTCTGGTGGCCGGCGTTGCTGCTCCTGCCCGCGCTGGCCGGTGCGCTGGTCGGCTGGCGGATCCGCGCGATCGACGAAGACCCGATGCTGAGGATGCGGGCGGTCGCCGTCGCGGGCGCCCTCGTCGCGTTCGGCTGCGTCATCCTCGGGACCCTGTCCGGCGGAAGGCTCGGCGACGGGCCGTTCGACCCGGTCAGCGTGCCGGTCGGGGTCGCGTCGGTGATCGCGTTCTGCTGGATCGTCGTCCCCGGCGGGTTCGTCGCGTTCTTCGCCGGACCACACGAGGCTCCCGAACCGCCGGGTGAACCCGAGGACATCGCCGAAGTCGAAGAAGAAGCCGTCGAGCCCGAAGACGACGAACTCACTGAGGAAACCGAAGCCGAAGAGGCCGAAGAATCGGCGGAGGACGTCGACGAGACCCCGGCGGAACCAGAGCCGGAAACCGAGCCCGAGCAGGACGTTGCCGTCGATGACGCTGTGACCGAGTCCACCGACGGGTCCGGCGACGAAAGGGCCCCCGGCGACGACCGTTAGGGTTGTCGCGACCAGGTGAAGCGCCGTACGCCCGAGTGCGTACCGCCGTGGCAAGGAGCCCGTTCTGGCTAGTCGGTTGGACCTGCCCACTCCGGTGAAGCTCGTCGTCCTCGCGTCCGGTTCCGGCACGCTGCTGCAGGCCGTGCTCGACGCGGTCGAAAAACCGAACTTCCCGGCGAAGGTGGTCGCCGTCGGAGCGGACCGCGCCGGGATCGCGGCGCTCACCCGGGCCGAACACGCGGGCGTGCCGTCGTTCACCGTGCGGATGGCCGACCATCCGGACCGCGCGGCGTGGGACAAGGCGATCACCGAAGCCGTCGCCGCCTACCAGCCGGACCTGGTCGTTTCGGCGGGGTTCATGAAGATCCTCGGCGCCGAATTCCTCGCGCGGTTCCCCGGCCGCGTGATCAACACGCATCCGGCGTTGCTGCCGTCGTTCCCCGGCGCGCACGCCGTGGCCGACGCGCTGGCGATGGCCGTCAAGGTCACCGGGTCGACGGTGCATTTCGTCGACGCCGGAGTCGACACCGGGCCGATCATCGCGCAGGAGCCGGTGATCGTGGAGCCCGACGACGACGAAGACGTCCTGCACGAGCGGATCAAGGCCGTGGAACGCAGGCTCCTGGTGGAAACGATCGAAAAGCTCGGCCGGAGCGGGTGCGCGGTCGAGGGACGAAAGGTGAGGTTTTCGTGAGTACCGCACAGGGACAGCGTCCCGTCCGGCGCGCGCTGATCGGCGTCTCCGACAAGGCAGGCCTGCTCGAACTCGCCACCGGGCTGCACGCGGCCGGTGTCGAGATCGTGTCGACCGGCGGAACGGCGAAGGTCATCGCGAACGCCGGGGTGCCGGTGACGCCGGTCGAGCAGGTCACCGGGTTCCCGGAGTCCCTCGACGGCCGCGTCAAGACGCTGCACCCGCGCGTGCACGCGGGCCTGCTCGCCGACCGCGACCGCCCGGAGCACGTCGAGCAGCTCAAGCAGCTCGACATCGCGCCGTTCGACCTGCTCGTGGTCAACCTGTACCCGTTCACGGAGACCGTCGCCTCGGGCGCGAGCCCGGAGGACTGTGTCGAGAACATCGACATCGGCGGCCCGGCGATGGTGCGTGCCGCGGCGAAGAACCACAACAGCGTCGCCGTCGTGGTCGACCCTTCACGCTACGAGTGGGTGCTGGACCGCGTCGCCGCCGGTGGTTTCGAGCTGGCCGACCGCAAGCGGCTCGCCGCGCAGGCCTACGCGCACACGGCGGCGTATGACACCGCCGTCGCCTCGTGGTTCGCCAACGTCTACGCGCCCGCGGACGACTCCGGCTTCCCGGACTTCACCGGCGCTTCGTGGGAACGCGGCGACGTGCTGCGCTACGGCGAGAACCCGCACCAGAAGGCCGCGCTGTACAAGCACTGGCGGCCGGGCCTCGCGCACGCGGAACAGCTGCACGGCAAGGCCATGTCGTACAACAACTACGTCGACACCGACGCCGCGCGCCGCGCCGCCTACGACTTCGAAGCCCCGGCCGTCGCGATCATCAAGCACGCCAACCCGTGCGGGATCGCCGTCGGCGAGGACATCGCCGAGGCACACCGGAAGGCGCACGCGTGCGACCCGGTTTCTGCCTACGGCGGGGTGATCGCGACCAACCGGCCGGTGAGCCGCGAGGCCGCCGAGCAGATCTCCGAGGTGTTCACCGAGGTCGTCCTGGCGCCGGACTTCGACGCCGAGGCGCTGGAGATCCTGCAGCGCAAGAAGAACGTGCGGCTGCTGAAGCTGCCCGCGATCACGTCGCCGGATCCGATCGAGTTCCGGCCGATCTCCGGCGGCATGCTGGTGCAGACCGTCGACACGATCTCCGCCGAGGGCGACGACCCGGCGAACTGGACGCTGGCCACCGGCGCGCCCGCCGACGAGCGGACGCTGGCCGACCTCGAGTTCGCGTGGCGCTCGCTGCGCGCGGTGAAGTCGAACGCGATCCTGCTGGCGAACGACGGCGCGACCGTCGGCGTCGGCATGGGCCAGGTCAACCGGGTCGACTCCTCGCGGCTCGCGGTCTCGCGGGCGGGCGACCGGGCGAAGGGCTCCGTCGCCGCGTCGGACGCCTTCTTCCCGTTCCCGGACGGGCTTGAGGTCCTGCTCGAGGCCGGCGTCCGCGCCGTCGTCCAGCCGGGCGGCTCGATCCGCGACGCCGAGGTCATCGCCGCCGCCGAGGCCGCCGGGGTCACCCTGTACCTGACGGGCACGCGCCACTTCGCCCACTGACGCCGGATCGCCTTTAGCGGGCTAAACGCGATCCGGCCCCGGACTTGCGTTTAGCCCCCTAATCGCGATCCGGCCCCGGACTTGCGTTTAGCCCCCTAATCGCGATCCGGGGGTGCCCGGGGCGTTCTCGGTGCCCGGCCGCGGCCGTCGTGCCATGCTGGCCGCGGATCGCGTTTAGCCCGCTGAACGCGATCCGGACGTACGTGAATCGGTAGGGGAGGATCGGTGCACCAGCCAGCGCAGGGGTACGGCCAGGGGCCGGGTTTCGGCCCGCCATCTGGGCAGGGCTACGGACAGCAGCCGGGTTACGGCCCGCCCCAGCCCGGCTACGGACCGCCTCCCGGTTACGGCCCGCCCGGCTACGGGCAGCCGCCCAAGAAGAAAAAGACCGGGCTGATCGTCGGCCTGGTCGTGGGCGGTGTCGTCCTGCTCGGACTCGGCATCCCCGGCGGAATCTTCGCGTCGGAGTACTACTCGTCGGTCGGCAAGGCGCCCGTCTCGCAGCAGCCGCCCGCCGAATGCCAGGTCTCTCCGGAGGTCCTGAACAAGGCGGTCACCACCAGCTACCAAGGCGTCCGCGAGAACGAGATCAAAGCGGGCAAGATCGTCATCAAGCAGTACGGCTGCTCCTGGTTGCCGCCGGAGAGCGACAACGTCCACGACCGTTCCCTCCAGATCATGGTGTACCGCCACGAGGGGCCGGATGCCGAGAAGCGCGCGGCGGAGTCTTCCGCCGGGTCGGCCGCGCCGTCCGAGCGTCAGCAGCAGGTGCAGGGCATCGGGGAGAAGGCGGTCCTCGTCACCCTGGACACCGACAGCGCCTTCAGCGGCGCCGAGCTGCGGTACACCCAGGGCGTGTACGTCGTCATCGTCACCTACAAGGGCTGGGACAAGGGGTTCTTCACGAACTCGCCGATCCCGCCGGCAGAGTCCGCCGAAGCGGCGAAGTCCGTCGGCGCCGAGATCGCGAAGAAACTGCCCCGTTAGCCGTACAGGCCGTTCAGCCAGGCTGTCCACGCCTTCTCGGCCTTGTCCGCGTCGGCGTCTTCGGCGAACAGGTGGTGTCCGATGCCGACTGGCCAGCCCCAGACGTTCCGGCCGTAGAAGCGGTACAGCGCGTTTTCGGTCCGGACACCGATGAAGGCAGGCGTCAGGTAGTCGACGACGCCTTCGACGCCAGGGACCTCCAGGTACACCCGGTCGCCGACGGCCGTCGCGCCGAGGGCGGCCCGCACGGCCTCGAACGCTTCCGGAGCCTTGGACGCTTCGGGCGCGTCGGTCTTGAAGTACTTCGCCTGACGTCGGTTGAAGTGCGTCAGGTACTCGCCCAGCGAGTGGTAATAGAAGGACGTGTGCTGCTCGCACGCGTCGTATTCGACGTCCCAGTCGTCGAGGACCGTGGTGTGCTCGTAGCGCAGGTACGTGCCGCCGTCCTTCGGTTCGAGGACGTATTCGAGCGTGTTGAACCAGCCGTTCTCGTTCTCGGCGTAGGTGACGAAGTGCTGTGACGGCTTCCAGACGGTCACCATGCCGCCGTTCGGGGTGAGGCCGGACTCGGCGCCGCCGTCGCGGGGTTCGTATCGGATCGGCCAGAGCCAGCCGCCGCTGCCCGTGGTGATCGCGGCCCAGGTGTCGGCGGGCGTGGTGGGCAGGAAGCCCTCGAAGCGGACCTCGGATTCCTTCGTCATGGCTGTTCCTCTCTCGTATGCCTGCAAGAGAGCGACGCCTGGCCGGGGGCCGTTTCGACAAACGGATCGCGATCAGCCCGCTAAAGTCGACGTGACGCAGGTCACATTCGAGGGTGTCGAGGCATGGGGGACGGCGGCGTCCCTGGGGTGTCCGCGAAGGCAGCGACCCCGAGGAGAGCGACATGCAGCAGAGCACGATCGACGAGATCCTGAACCGCCCGCTCAGCCAGGAGCTCCTGGCCCGCGACCTGGCCCGGCTGGCCTACACCGCGCTCGACGGCACGCCGCGGTCGATCCCGATCGGCATCCACTGGAACGGCGAGGAGCTCGTCCTGTGCACCCCGACGAACGCGCAGAAGTTGCCGGCGCTTCGCCGCAATCCCGCCGTCGCGCTGACGATCGACACCGAATCCCACCCGCCGAAGATCCTGCTCATCCGCGGCACCGTCGAACTGGATCACGTCGACGGCATCCCCGACGAGTACATGCAGTGGAACGGCACCTACGAGATGACGCCCGAGCAGCGGGTCGAGTGGGAGGAAAACGTGCGGTCGCTCTACGACGGCATGGTCCGCGTCGTGGTGACGCCGACCTGGGTCAAGCTCATCGACTTCGAGACCACCCTTCCCTCCGCCGTCGAAGAGCTCCTGCGCCGGCAGGCAGCGCGTCAGAGCGCCTGAAAGGAACTGTCATGGCCCTCAAGAAACTGGAACACGCCGCCGGACGGCCACGGAGGGCTGGAGCTGATCAAGTACCGGACGCCTGAGGGGCAGGCCGATTCGCGCCTGCCGATGAACACGCCGGGCATCCGCCATTTCGTGTTCTCGGTGGAGGACATCGATGACGTCCTCGGGCGGCTGTGGCGGCACGGCGGCGAACTCGTCGGCGAGCTGGCGGAGGAGCTCGTACGCCAGGAAGCGTAGGCGAAAAGCCGCGTCTCGACGGATTCTCGCGAAGTCTCGCGCTGTCAGCATTTCGCCATGACGTTGACAGGAATCCTGGCCGCCGCGCTGATCGTCACCGGCGCGCCCGCCATCACCGCGGACGACGTCCGTGTGCACACCGGAGTGCTCGAAGGTGCCCGGTACCGGGTCGAGGTGCCGGCGAACTGGAACGGCAAGTTGTTGCTGTACAACCACGGGATCTATCCGCCGGGCCATGTTCCCGAGGAGATCGAACTCGCCAACCGGGCGGAGGCGAAACCCGTTCTCCTCGGCGAGGGGTACGCGCTGGCCGCGTCGCTCTACAGCAAGCCGATCGGCTTTTCCGCTCGCGAAGCCGTGCACGATCAGACCGCGCTGCTGTCCTGGTTCGACCGCATCATCGGCCGCCCGGCGCAGGTGCTCACCTGGGGAGCCTCCGGCGGCGGGCTCAACGCGGTCCTGCTGGCCGAGCGGCTCCCGCACCGGATCGACGGCACGCTGGCGATGTGCGGTCCCCTCGCGGGTGGTTCCGCGTTGTTCGCCCAGGCACTCGATCTGGGGTTCACGGTCCGGACGCTGCTGGCGCCCGAACTGGAGGTCGTCCGCATCGCCGACCCGGGAGCGAACCTCGCGAAAGCTCGTCAAGTGGTCGCGAAGGCGTTGGAATCACCCGATGGACGGGCGCGGCTCGCTCTCGCCAACGCGTTCGCCGACGTCCCCGGCTGGTCGACGGCACACCGTCCTCGTTCCGCCGACGTCGCCGCGCAGATCCGCCAGCAGACGGAGTTCGTCTTGGCGGTCTACGACCAGTTCTCCTGGGGTGCTCACCGGGCCGATGTGGAGACGCAGGCAGGCGGGAACCCGACCGGGAACACCGGAGTGGACTACCGCGCCCTGCTCGCCCGGTCCAGTGAACGTGACCTCGTGACCCAGGCCTACCGTGACGCCGGCCTGGATCTCGGCGCCGATCTGACCGCGCTCGCCGCCGCGCCCCGCGTGAAGGCCGACAAGGCCGCCGCCCGGTGGCTCGACCGCGTCGGGACGCCGACCGGACACGGTCGCCGGCCCGTCGTCACGCTGCACCCGATCGGCGACGGCGTCGCCCCCGAACACGAGCGGACCTATGGCGACCGCGTCGATCCCGAGCGGATCCGGCAGCTGTTCGTGAACCGGGGCGGTCACTGCCAGCACACCGCCGCGGAGGAATTGACGGCGTTGCGCGTGCTGCGGGACCGCGTCGAGACGGGCCGCTGGCCGTCGACGTCGCCGGAACGGCTGAACGCCGAGGCGAACCGGTTCGGCCCGGAGTTCCGTTTCCTCTATGACTGGCTGCACGGTGAAGGGGGCACCGCCGCGGCGGGTTTCCGGCGGTATCACCCGGCGCCGCTTCCTCGCGTGGCCTGACGGTCCGGCTCTCACTCCCCGTGGTAGCGCAGGCCGGTGCGCTTGAGGACGACCCAGTGCTCGCCGGGCCGGTCCGCGACGACCGGATACCACCGCGGAGCGACCGCGGCGGTCAGTTCGTCCCCTCGTTCGATGAGGGAGCTCACCGCGGGTTCGCCCACCACGATGAGCGCGGACCAGTCGACGTGCGCCAGCAGGTTGTCCTCGGTGACCCCGAACCGGTCATCCAGCAGGGTGACCAGGTCGTGCCCGGTGTCCGGGCCGGAGTGGACTTCGCCGACCTCGGGCACGTCTTCGACGACGGGCTCGACGTCATCAAAGTCCTCGTCTTCATCTTCTTCGTCGTCTTCGCGTTCTTCGGACCACACGTAGTGGTCGAGCCTCGAGATGGCGTTGCTCAGGTCGAAGGCCTGCTCGTCGGTCATGCACAGTGTCACGGTGTGCCCGTCGGTCAACGTGAACGTCAGTTCCGCTTCCGGGTGGCCGCTGGTGCCGGGCTCCGCTTCGACCATGCCCGCCACGGTCCCGGCCAGTGCGGAGTCCGCCGGGCTCGTGCCCCACCCCAGCGACGGCAGGTTCGCGGCCATCTCCAGCACGCAGGTCGCGGCGGTCCAGAACGCGTCCTTGTCCCGGAAGTCCTTGCGGCTGCTGGTCAGGGTCCGTCCGCCGCCCAGCGGCTCGGTGCGGGCGTCCACCTGGCCCCGTCCGGTCCCGTTCTCCCAGATCGCGGTGACCGTGACCTGGTTGGCGAGGCGTTTGCGGTAGTTCTCGATATGGCCCTCCCTGGCGAGTTCCCAGCCGTTCACCGTCTCGGGCCAAGCGTCGTCCACTGCGGGTTTCCTTTCCTGACACGGGGATTCCCGGTCTCGGACGTGACAGGTCCGGTGATCGTTCCCGGTTCGCTTGACAACCGCTGCGCCACCCGGTCTACTGGAGTCATCGAACAAGCGTTCGAAGTGTCGCCTTCCCCGCGACGCGTCCGGTGCCGTCCACAAAGGACGGTCCAGATGTCGTGGGGAGGCGGGTCCGTTGACAGCGGAGGTGGTCGAGGCACGGGCCTTGCCGTTGGCGAGGCTGGCGGCCTTGCCAGGAGTGAGCACGGCCAGTGGCGTGGCTTCCGCGGCCGAACACGCGAGGACGACGGGAAGGGTGCTCCCGGTGTCCCCGGCGTTGTCCGGTCTGCTGCCCGCCGCGGGGCTCCGGCGCGGGAGCACCGTTTCGGTGCTGGGGTCCACGTCACTGATGCTCACCCTGCTGGCCGCCGCGACCGCCGGCGGTGCGTGGGCGGTCGCGGTCGGCCTGCCCGCGCTCGGGGTGGTCGCCGCCGCGGAACTCGGGGTCGAGGTGGGCAGGCTGGCGCTGGTCCCCCGCCCCGGTGCCGAGTTCCCGGCGGTGACCGCGGCCTTGCTCGACGGCTTCGATCTCGTGGTCGTCGGTCCGGGGCTGGCCCGGCCCGACGTGGCGAGACGGCTGTCCGCCCGTGCGCGCAACCGTGGTTCGGTCCTGCTTTCGCTGGGGTCCTGGCCCGGCGCGGAGGTCGAGCTGAGCTGCCGTCGCTCGAGCTGGACCGGCTTCGACGGCGGGGGCGCGGGTCATCTGCGTGCCCGTGAGGTCGAGGTGCGGGCCGGTGGCCGGGGTGCGGCCGCCCGGCCGATGTCGGCCTTGCTGCGGTTCACCGGCGAGGGCGAAGTCGAGCGTGCCGACTTCCCCGCGACCAGGTGGGGGACGGCATGAACCCGCCTGTGCGCATGCTGGTGCTGTGGTGCCCGGACTGGCCGGCGGTCGCCGCCGCGGCCGTCGCGGGTGAACCCGTCGGCCGCCCGGCCGCGGTCTTCTCGGCGAACCGCGTGGTCGCGTGCACCGCGGTGGCCAGGGGGTACGGGGTCCGCCGCGGGATGCGGCGGCGCGAGGCCCAGTCCTGCTGCCCGGAGCTGGCGGTCTTCGGTGAGGACGACGGTCGTGACGCCCGGCTCTTCGAGTCCGTCGCACGGGCGGTGGAGGAGCTGGCCGTCGGTGTCGAGGTGGTCCGCCCCGGGATCGTCGCCGTTCCGGTCCACGGCGCGGCCGGGTACTTCGGCGGTGAGCACGGCCTCCTGGAACGGCTGGTGGACGAGGTGTCCGTGGCGGCGGGGGTGGAAAGCCAGGTCGGCGTCGCCGACGGCCTGTTCGCCGCGACGCTCGCCGCCCGTCGTTCGACGCTGGTCGAGCCCGGTGGGACGGCGGAATTCCTGGCTCCGCTGCCCATCCGCGAACTGGACCAGCCCGAAGCGGGCCGGACCGAGCTGGTCACCTTGCTCAAGCAGCTCGGCCTTCGCACGCTGGGCGCCTTCGCGGCGCTCGAAGAAAGCGACGTCTCCGCGCGCTTCGGAGCGGAGGGTGTGCTCGCGCACCGGCTGGCACGAGGACGGTCCGAACGTCCGCCGTCACGCCGGCGTCCGCCGCCGGAACTCTCGCTGGCGAAGGCGTTCGACCCGCCGATCGACCGGGTCGACGCCGCCGCGTTCGTGGCGAAAGGGCTCGGCGAACGGTTCCACGCCGGGCTCGCCGCGCACGGGCTGGCCTGCACCCGGCTCGGTATCTACGCGACCACCGAGACCGGTGAGCAACTCGGCCGGGTGTGGCGTTGTGCCGAGCCGCTGACCCCGCTCGGGGTTGCGGACAGGGTGCGCTGGCAGTTCGAAGGCTGGCTGAAAGCCAAGGACCGCCCCCATTCCGGCGTCGTGCGGCTGCGGCTGGAGCCGGAGGAGACCGTCGAAGGCCGGTCGCTGCAGCTCGGGTTGTGGCAGACGGGAGCGACGGGCGTGCTGCGTCCGTCCACAGAGGACGAAGGTCTGTCCGGTGAGCGGGCAGGCCGTGCGCTGGTGCGGGTGCAGGGCCTGCTCGGCCCGGAGAGCGTCTTCACCGCGGTGCTCGACGGCGGCCGCGATCCCGCCGAGCGGGTCCGGCTGGTGCCGTGGGGCGACAGGCGGGAGAAGTCGGCGCAGGCGGACGCGAACTGGGCCGGGAGGCTCCCGTCGCCCTCTCCGGCCACGGTGTTCGTCCCGCCGGTTCCCGCTCAGGTGCTGGACGGGAACGGGCGCGCCGTGGAGATCACCGCGCGGCGCCGGGTCAGCGCCGCGCCGTTCCTCGTGAGCTTCGAGGGCGGTGAGCCGCGCGAGGTCCTCGCCTGGGCGGGGCCGTGGTTCGTCGGCGTCCGGGCCGGGGCGGGGCACGCGCGGTCGGGGACCCGGATGCGGTTGCAGGTGCTGCTGGCCGACGGGGCCGACGCCGAGGAGGCGGTGCTGCTCCGCTTCGAGCACCACAAGAATCCGATGTGGACACTGGAAGGGAAGTACGACTGAACATGGACGAGGAGTACACGCGGCTGGTGCGACGCTGGCTGGAAGAACCGGCCATCCCGGTACAGCGTGCCGAGTTGGACACCGCATGGGCGGCGTGCGTCCCGCGCGCGGAAGTGTTCGTCCCCGCGCCGAGAAGCTCGACCGAGAACCGGTGACCGATGGGCTGGAACAACCCTCCGCGGCCGTGGAAGGACCTCGCCCGCGAGCTCGCCGGCGAGGTCCCGCCCGGTGACGGCGGCGACAGCCCCGCGTGGAGTGCCAAACGTGAGGGCTATCAGCCGCCCGCGGACCTGTCCGGGCTGATCGGCGACGACGACGGGGCCACCGCGCGCCGGGTGCCGTACGCCGAACTGCACTGCCATTCGAACTTCAGCTTCCTCGACGGGGCGAGCCATCCCGAGGAACTGGTGGAGGAGGCCGCGCGGCTGGGCCTGGACGCGATCGCGCTCACCGATCACGACGGCATGTACGGCGTCGTGCGGTTCGCCGAAGCGGCGCGGGAGCTGGGTGTGCACACCGTCTTCGGCACGGAGCTCAGTTTCGGCCTGTCCGGGCCGCAGAACGGGTTCGCCGATCCCGAGGGCGAGCACCTGCTCTTGCTGGCCAAACAGCAGGACGGCTACTTGAGCCTGAACCGGGCGATCACCGCCGGTCAGCTGTACGGCTTCGACAGGCAGTCGTTGTCCCCGAAGGAAAGGGCGGAGAAGGGCAGGCCGGTTTATGACCTGCGCGCGGTCGCCGAAGAGGTCCGAGGGAAGTGCGTCGTGCTCACCGGTTGCCGCAAGGGCGCGGTGCGTAAGGCGCTCGTCACCGACGGCCCCGCCGCGGCCGTCGAGAGACTGAAGGAACTCATCGACTGCTTCGGCCGCGAAAACGTCTATGTCGAGCTGATCGACCACAGCCTTCCCTTGGACAGCACGCACAACGACCTGTTGAGCGATATGGCCAGGGAGTTCGGTCTCCCGACGGTGGCGACCACGGCCGCGCATTACGCCCGGCCGGAGCGGGCCCCGCTCGCCGACGCGCTCAGCGCCATCCGCGCCCGGCGGGGCCTGGAGGACATGGAGGGCTGGCTGCCCGCCGCGGGGACGGCGTTCCTGCGGTCGGGGGAGGAGATGGCCGAGATCTTCGAGCGGTATCCGGGTGCGGTGCAGCGGGCGGCGCTGCTCGGCCGGGAGTGCGCGTTCGAACTCCACCACATCGAGCCGAAGCTGCCGCCGTTCGACGTTCCGGAGGGGCATACCGAAGCGTCCTACTTGCGGTACCTCACCAGGAAAGGCGCGGAGGAGCACGAGAAGAACAAGGACGAGGAGTACCGCGAAAAGGCCAGGAAGCTGATCGACCACGAACTGGAGGTCATCGAAGAACTGGGGTTTCCCGGCTACTTCCTGATCGTCTGGGACATCGTGAACTTCTGCCGGACCAACAAGATCCTCTGTCAGGGCCGGGGATCGGCCGCGAACTCGGCGGTCTGCTACGCGCTCGGCATCACCAAGGTCGACGCCGTGCGCTACGGCCTGCTCTTCGAACGGTTCCTCGCCCCGGATCGCGACGGGTACCCGGACATCGACCTCGACATCGAATCCGACCGCCGTGAGGAGGCGATCCAGTACGTCTACGAGAAATACGGGCGGCTGAACACCGCGCAGGTGGCGAACGTGATCACCTACCGGGCCCGGTCCGCGGTCCGGGACGCGGCACGGGCGCTGGGGTACTCGCCCGGCCAGCAGGACGCGTGGAGCAAGCAGATCGACCGCTGGGGTGCGTTGCGCGCCACGGAAAAGGACCACGATCACGACATCCCCGAGGAGGTCGTGGAACTCGCCTGCGCGCTGGAGGACTTCCCGCGGCATCTGGGTATCCATTCCGGCGGGATGGTGATCTGCGAGCAGCCGGTGAGCGAGGTCGTCCCGATCGAATGGGCCCGGATGGAGAATCGCAGTGTCGTGCAGTGGGAGAAGGAGGACTGCGCCGCGGCGGGGCTGGTCAAATTCGATCTGCTCGGCCTCGGAATGTTGTCGGCCCTGCATTATATGATCGATCTTGTCCGTGATCACAAAGGGGAAGAGGTCGACATCTCCGAATTGGATCTCAAGGATCAGAACGTCTACGAAATGCTCTGCCGCGCCGACGCGATCGGCGTCTTCCAGGTGGAGAGCCGTGCGCAGCTGGCCACCCTTCCTCGCCTGCGCCCCAAGAAGTTCTACGATCTGGCCGTCGAGGTCGCGCTCATCCGTCCGGGCCCGATCCAGGGTGGTTCGGTGCATCCCTACATCCGGCGCAAGAACGGCCAGGAGAAATGGGATTTCGACCATCCGAAGCTGGTCAACGCGCTGGAAAAGACCCTCGGTGTGCCGTTGTTCCAGGAACAGATGATGCAGATCGCCCTCGACGTCGCCGATTTCACCCCGGCGGAGGCGGATCGGCTTCGGCACGCCATGGGGTCCAAACGTTCCGAACAGAAGATGGAACGGCTCAAACGGCGTTTCCTCGAAGGCGCCGCGAAGAACGACATCGGGGGAGAGCTGGCCGAGAAGATCTTCGGCAAGCTCAAGGCGTTCGCGAACTTCGGTTTCCCGGAAAGCCACGCGCTGAGTTTCGCCTTGCTGGTGTTCGCGAGCGCGTACTTCAAGTACTACCACCCGGACGCGTTCCTGGCGGGGTTGCTGCGCGCGCAGCCGATGGGGTTCTATTCGCCGCAGTCGCTGGTCGCCGACGCGCGGCGGCACGGGGTGCGGGTGCTCGGCCCGGACATCAACGCGAGCCTCCCGCACGCGACGCTGGAACCCTTGCCGGAAGGGGGAAAGCTGCTCGCCGTGCGGGGTGGCCTGTCCACCGTGCGGATGATCGGCGAGAAGCTGGCTAACAAGATCGTCGAGGAACGGGACCGTGACGGCCCGTTCGCGGACCTGGTCGAGGTCGCCCGGCGGGTACGGCTGACCAAACCGCAGGTCGAGGCGCTGGCGGCGGCAGGCGCGTTCGGTTGTTTCGGCGAGACCAGGCGGAGCGCGCTCTGGGCGGCGGGTGCGGTCGCCGACGAAAGCCCGGAGAAACTGCCGGGGCTCACCACCGGGGTCAAGGCGCCGATGTTGCCCGGCATGGACGAAATCGACGTCGCGGCCGCGGACGTCTGGGCCACCGGGGTGTCGCCGGACAGTTTCCCGACCCAGTTCATCCGCGAGCACCTCGACGAACTCGGCGTCGTCACGGCGGCGGGCCTGCGCGAGGTCCCGCACGGCACCCGGGTGCTGACCGGGGGCGCGGTGACCCATCGCCAGCGGCCGGCGACCGCGGGCGGCGTCACCTTCCTGAACCTCGAAGACGAGACGGGGATGATCAACATCATCTGCACGATGGGGGTGTGGCAGCGTTATCACCGGGTCGCCCGCGGCAGTCCCGCGCTGCTGATCCGCGGCGTGGTCGAGCGCACCGGCGAGGTGGTGAACGTCCTCGCCGAACAGATCCGGCACCTGCCGCTGCGGATCACCGCCAAGTCCCGTGACTTCCACTGAACCCTCTTGACGATCATCGGAGGGTCATGCTGAAGTTGATCCAGCGTCGCAGTGCACCCGGCAAAGAGACCGTCGCGGGCATGGAGGCGCCAGACCATGGGAAATCATGGAAACCCCTTCTCGGACGAACGGCCGGTTGACGGCGTTCGGAAATCAACTTGTTCAGGTTCACGACTGGCTGCGTAAAGAGCTGGCCGCGTTGCACGACGACCTCGGGTCGGTCGCGGACGGGCGTGCCGAGCGGCTGCGCGATCTCCGAGCGCATTGCCTCACCTTCTGTTCGGCGCTGACCAGGCATCACACCGGGGAAGACGGCGGCGCTTTCCTCGTGCTGGCGGAGAAATTTCCCGAATTGCGGCCGTCGCTCGAAGAGCTCGCGCACGACCACGAGGTCATGACCGGGATCATCGAACGGCTCGAAGAGCTGGTCGCCGGGGTCGGCCCCGGGTCGAGTCAGGACGAGATCCTGCACGTCCAACGGGAACTGGACGGGCTCACGGCGATCATGGAGACGCATTTCCGGTACGAGGAGAAGCGGATCGTCGAGGTGCTCGACTCGCTGGACATGCCGGAGTGGCAGGAGTCGAAGCCGACTTTCCTGCTCAAATCCCATTAGGACACGATCTGTCCTATACGGGCTCTAGCGTTCTTCTCATCGCACACGACGACCGAGGAGAACTCCGATGAGCAACCCGATCCCCGACGGCTACCACACGGTCACCCCGTGGATCATCTCGCGCGACACCGCGGGCGTGATCGACTTCCTCAAGCGCGTTTTCGACGCCGAGCCGCTGGGTGACCCGGTGTACGTCGAAGGCGGGAAGATCGGGCACGCGGAGGTCCGGATCGGCGACTCGGTCGTCATGCTGTTCGACTCGCGTGACGACTGGGTCGACACCCCGGCGTATCTGCGGCTCTACGTCGAGGACAGCGTGGAGACGCAGCGCCGGGCCGTCGAGGCGGGCGCCGAAGAGGTGACGAGGCAGACCGAACTCTTCTTCGGCGATCGTGTCGGCCGGGTCCGTGACCCGTTCGGCAACCTGTGGTGGATCCAGACCCGGCTGGTGGACCTCGACCATCCGGAGATGGAGCGCCGGATGAACGACCCGAAGTTCGTCGAGGCCATGCGCTACGTCTCCGGTTCGGAGATCATTCCCAGTCGCTGAGGTCGGTAGGGTGGCGACAGCGACGCGGAGGTGAGCCGGTGGATCGCCACCCGCTCCGGGGCAACCCCGGGGAGTACGAAGACAGCGAGACAAGGCGCCCCGCGCGAGGGCGGCATGCTCCGCGTGCGAGTCCGCGCGGATGACAGGAGAAAGAGTCACCTCCGCGTCGCTCCTCGAACCCATGCCGGTCTGGCGATTCCAGGTGGCCCGCTGGGCGACCTTCGACGACTGCGCCGCCGCACTCGACCTGACGCCCGGCGAACTCTCGTGGTTCGCCGACGCGAAGGGCTGGAACAGGCGTGCGGCCGAGCCGGTCCGGCACTACACCTACCGCTGGATCCCGACCGCTTCGGGCGGCGTGCGGCTCATCGAGAGGCCGAAGCCGCGGATCGCCGAACTGCAACGCCGGATCGTGCGGCACGTCGTCGAGGCGTTGCCGGTGCACGAGGCGGCGCACGGGTTCCGGCGCGGACGTTCGGCGATGTCCTGCGCCGCGCCGCACGCCGGGCGGGAAACCGTGGTCAGGATGGATCTCGAAGGGTTCTTCCCGACGGTGTCCGCGCGCCGGATCTCGGCGCTGCTCGCCCTCGCCGGGTATCCGGCCGCCGTGGCGGAGGCGCTGGCGGGCGTGCTCACCACGGCCGTTCCGCCCGATGTCCTCGCCACCGCGCCCGAGGGGCGGCGGGATCCGGCGCGTGTGCGGCTGCTGAACAATCTGGCGGCCACGCATCTGCCGCAGGGTGCGCCGTCGTCGCCTTCGGTCGCGAACGCGGTCACGCACCATCTCGACCGGCGGCTCGACGGCCTCGCGCGTGTGCTGGGCGCCGCCTACACACGGTACGCCGACGATCTGGCGTTTTCCGGGGATTCCCTGCCGCTGCACCGGTTGCTGCCCGGTGTCCGGCGGATCGTGACCGGCGAAGGCTTCCGGCTGCGAGACGACAAGACCTCGATCGCCGGAGCACACCAGCGGCAACGCGTCGCGGGCCTGGTGGTCAACAGCGCGCCCGCCGCGACGCGCGCCGACTACGACGCCCTGCGCGCACTGCTGCACAACTGCGCCCGAACCGGTCCGGAGGAGCAGAACCGGACTGCGCATCCGGACTTCCGGGCCCACCTGCTCGGCCGGATCGGCTGGATCGCAGCGTCTTCGCGGGCACGGTCGGTGAAGCTGCGCTCGATGTTCGACAGGATCACCTGGCCCTGAGCGGGTATGCGATCCTGGACGAGTGATCGAGACTGCGGAGGACTACCGAGAAGCCGTTCTTTCCGAGCAGTGGTGGGAAAAACGCAGTTTCGTCGGCTGTGATTTCACCGAAGCCGACCTGCGCGGGCTGCGCACCCAGGGGTGCACCTTCGACCAGTGCGACTTCACCAAGGTCGACTTCGAGGGCTCGCGCCACGAGGCGTCGGCGTTCCGGTCGTGCACCTTCGATCGCAGTGTGCTCGCGAGCACGCGGTGGAGCTCCTGTTCGATGCTGGGATCGTCCTTTGTGGACTGCCGGTTCCAGAAGGTCGCCTTCACCGAATGCGATCTCTCGCTGGTCTCGCTCAGCAAGGCCCGTTTGTCCAAAGTGGACTTCGGTGGCCTGCGCCTGCGTGAGGCGAACCTGCTCGAAGCGGATCTGACCGGCGCCGACCTGCGAGGTGCGGATCTCACCGGCGCCCGGCTGGCCGGCGCGAAACTCGAAGGCGCCGACCTGCGTGGCGCACGGCTCGACGCCAACGGGCTGGTGCAGGCGAACCTCGCCGGTGTCCACGTGGACACCGAAACCGCGGTCGCCTATGCCGCCGCGCACGGCCTCGTCATCCACTGACCCCGCGTGCAATGAAGGGGCCTTTCATCGCAAAATTTGCGATGAAAGGCCCCTTCATTGCACAACGGACTAGTCGATCGGCGGTTCGCCCGGGTCCAGCTCGATGAGGTCGCCCTCGGCGAGCAGCTCTTCGATGGACGCCGGCAGCAGGTACGCCGAACCGCCACCGGGCTGGTTGAACCACGGGATCGCGACACCGGCGAGCGCTTCGAGCGGACGCTGCACGCGGTACACGTGGTACGGCCGGTTCACCCACTCCGGCACGAGCGAGCGCTCCTCGAACGGCGTCCCGGCCGCGTAGGTCAGGTTGCCGTTCGGGCCACCGAAGCGGTCCAGCTCACTGCCCGCGGGCAGCTCGCGCAGCTCCTTGCCGCGGAACAGCGTCAGCGGCGGCTCGCCGTTGAGCGGCGAGATCGGCCAGTTCTGCTTGGCGTCGGGCGCACCGGCGGCGTTCGCCGCGACCGGCGGACGGGCCGGTTCCTCGCGCCGCATCGGCGGCGGCGGAGGCGGCGTGACCGGCGGCTCACGCCGCGGCGGCGCGGGCGGCGGGCTCGCCAGCACCGGGTTCGGCCGCGCCGGGGGCGGCGGCGGGACCGGCGCGGGGGCGGGCTCGTCGTCCAAATCGTCGCCGAGCAGTTCCTCGGCCGTCGTGAACGCGGTCTGTTCCTGTGCCGGGATCGATTCCCGCGGCGGCACCGGATGCGAACCGGTCGCGATCTCGGGGGAGAGCGTCGCCAGCACGGGCGGCGCCGGAGCCTGCTCCTCGACCGGCCGCTCTTCCACGGCGGGCTCTTCCTCGGGCGGCGGAGCGCCGTTCGGGTTCAGCAGGACCTTGCCGAGCATGAACGCGGCCGCGTCCTCGGCGTCGCCGAACACCGCCGGGTTGGCCAGTTTCCCGTCGTACCAGCCGACCCGCCAGCCGCCGCCGTCGACCTGCTCGACACTCCAGCCGTGGTCGGTGGGGGAGCCGATGCGGTAGACGTCCTCGGGCACGTCGAGGTCGTCGAACTTCGCCTGCAGTTCGTTCAGCACCGGCACGGGGTGCTCGGCGCGGCGCGGCCGCTCCGGGGCCGCGCGGCGCGGGGCGTCCTCGCGCCGCGGCTCGGGCTCGGGGCGGGACACGGGCACGGGTACCGGCGGCGGGGCATCGACCTGCGTGATCTCGTTGTCCGACGGCGGGGGCACGTCCGGCTCCGCGTCGTGCGTGAGGAGGGGCAGCTCAGGACCGGCGTCGGCCTGCTCGACCGGCGTGTACCCGGTGGTCGTCTCCTCCTCGGGCGGCGCGTACGGCTGGTCTTCTTCCTGCCGGGCATACGCGTCCTGCTCTTCCACGAGGGGCGGCGGCTCGTAGGCGTCGACCTGCGCGGGCCGCGCGTACGTGGTGGCCTCCGGGTCGGCGACCTGCGGTTCCGGCGCGGGTTCGGCGCGCTGATGCGACGCGTCGTCCTGCCGTTCCTCGTCGGCGTACACGTCCTGTTCGGACTCGTGGAACTGCGCCTCGTCGTGCGCGTACGGGTCTTCGTAGCGGCCTTCGTACTGCTGCTCGGCGGCGGCCTCGTGGAAGTCCTGTGCCTGGTAGTCCTGGGTGTCGTAGTCCTCTTCGTACCGCTGGGCCTGCTCGGCCTGATCGGGAACGGTGGACTCGGCGGCGGGGACGGCCGCGGCCGCCGCGACCGGTGCCGCGGCAGCCGCGGCCGCCGCTACCTGGTCCGGACCCTGCTGATGCGGCGGCGGGACAGGCGGCTGAGCGGGCTGGTTCGGACCGGGCTGTCCGGCAGCGCCCTGGCCGGCCTGTTGAGGCGGCACCGGGCCGTTCTGCGGCGGGCCCTGCGGAGGCGGGCCGACGGGCATGCCGTTGGGGCCACCCGGTCCACCCGGGCCGTTGGGGCGCTGTTGCGGGGGCTGATTCCCCCGGGTGAGGTACCCCGCCGCGGCCTGCAGCGTCGGGGCGTCGACCTCGGGCAGCGTGAAATCGTTCTGCCGGACGTGGTCGATCAGGTCGAGTTCCGGTGAGACGCCGTACTCGCGCAGGTAGAAGTTCACGGCGGCGGGCCAGATCCACTGCCCGTCGCTGTGGAAGGCGACCGGGACGGTGGCCTCGGGGGTCTGCGCGAGCCGGTCGATGTCGTAGCCGCGCTCGGTGACCACCAGCGGTGCGCGGTCGAGGTAGTCGAGCAGCCTGTCCTGCTCCTCGATCTCCAGGTCGGGCCGGTTGATCACCGGACGCCCGGCCGGGCCGATGGTGTCGAAGATGCGGGCGATGCGGAAATGCGGCCCGGGCTGCTCGGGGCCGAGGCCGGACATGCGCCGGATCAGCCATTCGGGCACGTTCTCCTCGGAGCGGGGGAACATGCGCAGTTCGTCGGAGAGCGCCTGCGGAGGCGGCGCGAGACGCCACTGGGGCTCGTCGCGGTTGTACTCGAGGTTGTAGCTGGACGGGTGATCCAGCTGGTAACGGGCGTTGAACCAGGTGCCGCGGCCGTCGCGATACATCCCGGCGCGGAGCCTGCCGAACAGCGTCGCGATGTCATGCGTCGCGACCCACTCGTGCGCGGTGCCGTCCTCGGTGATGATCTCGCCGGTCATCTCGTGGTACCTGCCGACGGCTCGGTACTCGGCGGTCACCTTCCGCCAGTCGCGCGGCGCGGCCCGCAGCAGGGCGAGGCCGATCTGTTTGACCAGGGTGTCCTGCTCGGTCGCGTTCAGCTGAGTCGTCGGTTGTGCCACGGTCACATTTTGACCGTATCCGCGCTCGCGTGCACCCCGCATGTGGGTTTTGCCGCTATTGACAGTTCAGAAGACGCCCTGACCTGGTGTCTGCTCACTCACCCGGGATACTGGCGGCGTGAACCGATCTGCCCGCGAGACCCTGAAGGACGAGGACTGATGGCGGTGGCCGGACAGCGGCGTGACCGTG
The DNA here is from genome assembly GCF_044547565.1 of Amycolatopsis sp. NPDC052450. Lineage (NCBI taxonomy): Bacteria > Bacillati > Actinomycetota > Actinomycetes > Pseudonocardiales > Pseudonocardiaceae > Amycolatopsis > Amycolatopsis sp. NPDC052450. The sequence continues at coordinate 21,815 of NZ_JBIUAQ010000037.1, forward strand.
GGGCACTGCTCCATCACCTGCCGTTCCTGGTGGTGATGCTGGTGGTGGCCGTCGCCGCTCTGCGGATCGGCCAGTACCACTGGCGGCAGGGCGCCGCGCTGATCGGCGGCGCGCTGCTGCTCGCCGGCCTGCTCCGGGCGGCACTGCCCGAGGCGAAGGCCGGGCTGCTGGCCATCCGGGGCAAGCCGGTCGACGTCCTGACCTACGGCGCGCTCTCCGTCTTGATCCTGTTCATCGCGTTCACGATCACCGGCGGGCCCCTGTCCTGACTCGGCTCAGGAGGCCATGGCGGGGCTGAGCCGGGCTTCGCGGCGGTCCAGGCCGCCGGACACCACTGCCAGCGAGAGCCCCAGGACGGCCAGCGACGCGCCGACCCAGTTGGGGGCGACCAGGCCGAGGCCACCCGCGATCACCAGGCCACCGAGGTAGGCGCCGATGGAGTTCGCGATGTTGAACGCCGACTGCACGGCCGCGGAGACCAGCGACGGCGTCCCGCCCGCCTTCTCCATGATCCGGGCCTGCATCATCGGGCCGATCATGAACCCGGCGAGGCCGACGAAGAAGATCGTCACCGCCGCGCCGACCTTGCCGTTCGCGGTGAAGGTGAAGATCGCCAGCACCGAAGCGAGCCCGATCAGCGAGACGTAGAGACTCGGCATCAGCGCCTTGTCGGCGAGCCTGCCACCGAGGTAGTTGCCGATCGTCATGCCGACCCCGGCCAGCGAGAGCAGCAGGGTGACGTTCGACGGCGAGTAGCCGGTGACGTCGGTCAGCATCGGCGCGATGTAGGACAGGCAGGCGAACACGCCACCGAGACCGAAGGTGACGATCGCGAGGGCGAGCCACACCTGCGGGCGGCGGAAGGCGCCGAGTTCGCCACGCAGCGACGGCTCGACCGGTTTGCCCTGGTGGGGGACCAGTTTCGCGATCGCGGCCATGGCGAGCAGGCCGATCACGGCCACGACACCGAAGGTCGCGCGCCAGCCGACCTTCTGGCCGAGCAGTGTCCCGAGCGGCACGCCGACGACGTTGGCCAGCGTCAGGCCCATGAACATCATCGAGACGGCCTTCGCGCGTTCGCCCTGCTTGGCCAGGCTCGACGCGACGACCGCGCCGGCGCCGAAGAACGCGCCGTGCGGCAGGCCGGCGAGAAAGCGGAAGGCGACGCCGAGCTCCTGGTTCGGCGAAAGCGCGAAGAGGGCGTTGCCGAGGGTGAACAGGCCCATCATCGCCAGCAGCATCGTCTTGCGCGGCAGCCGGACCGCGGCGGCGGTGAGCAGCGGGGCGCCGACGACGACGCCGAGGGCGTAGCCGGAGATGAGGTAGCCGGCGGACGGGATCGACACGCCGAAATCGGCGGCGGCTTCGGGCAGCACGCCCATCATGACGAATTCGGTGGTCCCGATGCCGAAGGCACCGATGGCGAGCGCGAGCAGCGCGACGGGCACGGCTCTCCTTCCGGGGTCGTACTGGAGGTAAACGATTACTCGCCCAGCGTCGCGGGTGGGGAGCTGAATCGATTTAGGTCTCGGACACAAAAGAAGACAGCGCATGCGGCACCGCTGTCCTTCGTCCAGTTCAACCGATCGAAGGGGCCTTTGTCATCCCGGTTTCGGGTGAGGCTGCCCACCCTCAGCGGCGCGCGGCGAGCACTCCCTGGAGCAGGCCGGGGAAGAGCTCGTCGAGATCGTTGCGGCGCAACGAGTTGTAGCGGGCGGTGCCCTGCTGGCGGCCCATGATGACGCCCGCTTCGCGCAGGGTGCGCAGGTGATGGGTGAGTGTGGACTTGGTCACGGCGACGTCGAAACCGCTGCACGAGATCTCGGTTTCGGATTCGGCCAGCTGGCGGACCATGTCGAGCCGGACCGGGTCCGCGAGCGCGGCGAGGACCGCCTCGATCCGGATCTCGTCCAGTCCGGGATAGACGTACTGGGTGGTCGTCGTGGCCATCCGTCCATAGTACGACGCCCCTCGAACTTTCCGCGAGTTCGTAGTACGGTCACCATCGAACTACGACCACCATCGAACAACGACCCCAAGTCGACTTTCGCGGGCTAACCGCGATCTGGCACCGGCCAGGCGCCCCCGGGCCCGGAGCGCCTTCAGCGGGCTAAACGCGATCCGGTGCCGGAGCGGGAGGCGACGGAAAAAGGGGTCTGGAGCTGGGGAGTCATGACCTTCGCACCACCCAGGACCGCGGTGCTGGCGCTCGGCACCTTCGCGGTCGGCACCAGCGGCTACGTCGTCGCCGGGCTGCTGCCCGCGCTGACCGGCGAGCTCGGGGTCTCCGAGACAGCCGCCGCGCAGCTGGTCACCGCCTTCGCCATCGCGTACGCGGTCGGTTCGCCGCTGTTCGCCGCGCTCACGGGCCGCTGGGAACGGCGCACCCTCCTGGTCGCCGCGCTCGTCGTCACGGCCATCGGCAACGCGCTCGCCGCCCTCGCGCCCGGCTACGTGACCCTGCTCCTCGCGCGCGTGGTCACCGCGATCGGCGCGGCGGTCTTCACGCCGGCCGCGAGTGCCGTCGCCGCCGACCTCACTTCGCCGGAACGCCGGGGCCGCGCGGTCGCGCTCGTCTTCGGCGGGCTGACCGTCGCGACGATCCTGGGTGTTCCACTCGGCAGTGTCCTTTCGCAGAGCGTCGGCTACCAGGCCGTCTTCGCGCTCGTCGCGGTCTTCTCGCTCCTCGGCGCCTTCGCGGTGCGGCTGGTCCTGCCCGCGGTCCCGGCGCCGCCGCCGGTCCGGCTGGCCGAACGGTTCACCGTCGCCAAGGACCCGCGCGTCCTCGCCATGCTCGGCGCGACCGTGCTCGGCTGCCTCGCCGCGTTCTCCGTCTACACCTTCATCTCGCCGGTCCTGTCCGCCACGGCGGGCGTCCACGGCACGACGGTCAGCCTGCTGCTGTTCGTCTACGGCGCGGGCGGCGCGCTCGGCAACGTCCTCGGTGGCCGCGCGGCCGACCGATGGGGTGCCAGGGGACCGCTGCTGGTCGTGTTCGGCGGGATCACCGTCGTGCTCGCGCTGTTGCCGCTGGTGGCGACCACCGTCGCGGGCGCGGCCGTCGTCCTCTTCCTCTGGGGACTGGCCACCTGGTCGGTCAACCCGCCGATCCAGCACCGGCTGATCGAGCTCTCCCGCCAGAACGCCGGGCTCGTCCTCTCGCTCAACGCGTCCGCGATCTATCTCGGCGTCGGCCTCTCCGGCCTGGTCGGGGGAGCCGTGCTCAGCGGCGGCGGCCCCCTCCTGCTGCCCGAGATCGCGGCGATACTGACCGCGATCGGCGCGGCCGTGGTCGTGGCAGGCTGGCGGAGCCGCGTGAAGCAGCCCGCGCTGGCCGAGTGACGCCTATTCGGCGCGAGTCTGGACTTCGCAGTCGGGGCCGGGGAAGACCAGCCCTTCGTGCCCGTCCGCGAACCGGACGAGATACGGCGGAGCACCGTGTTCTCCGCGTACCTCGAGGATTTCGCCGTGTCGCTCGGCCGAGCCGACCGTGCGTCCGTGCACGTGGATCTCGTCTCCGACGGTCGCCTGCATGAGAAATCACCTCCGACACTCCAAGGTTAGGAGCGTCGGAGGGGTTCGTACAGGTGCCCGCCACGATCGGTCGAGTGCGAAGGGAAATCCGCGGGCCCGCCGTGAACGTCGTCGATAGGCTGACCGGATGACCGACGTACTCGACAAGGTGGCCGGGAAGAGCGGCGAACTGGTGCTCCGCCGGGCCGGGGAAGATTTCGAGGTCATCGCCAACGGCGTCTTCCTGATGGACACCCGGAACGGTGAATCCGAACGGTTGCTCGTCTCGGTGGCGGCCGATCTGGTGCCGGGCAAGGCACGGATGCTGATCGGCGGCCTCGGTGTCGGCTATTCGCTGCGCGCCGCGCTCGACCACCCCGGTGTCGGCGAAATCGTGGTCGTCGAGCGCGAGCCCGCCGTGATCAAGTGGAACCGCCAGGGCCCGCTCAAGGACGTCCATGGCGACGCGCTGTCCGACGGACGGGTCACCGTCGTCGAGGCCGATCTGGTGAAGTGGTTGCGCCGTACGGAAGAGCGGTTCGACGCGCTTTGCCTCGACATCGACAACGGTCCTGAGTGGACGGTCACGGACGGCAACGCGAAGCTGTATCTGGAAGACGGGCTCGACATGCTCGCCACACGGCTGCGGCCCGGCGGCGTGCTCGGGGTGTGGAGCGCCGAGTCGGTGCCGTCGTTCGCGAAGCGGCTGCGGGCGCGGTTCGGTGAGGTGCGGGAGCTGAAGATCCCGGTGCCGCAAGGAGAACCGGACGTGCTGTGGTTCGCGCGGGTGTAGCGGACGCGGCGCGGGTCAACGCGCGCTGGTGCGACGTGGTGTGCCGAACGGGTACTTTCACCGCCCACGTCTGGAAGTCGGCGCACCGGACGCCGCCGCTGTACCCGGACGCGGTGACCCTGACGCCGGACGTGACCGTAGCTGAGGTGCTGGACGGGATCGACACCTCGCCGGGCTGCTCGATCAAGGACAGTTTCGCCTGCCTGGATCTTTCGCAAGCGGGCTTCGAGGTGTTCTTCGAGGCCACGTGGATCACCCGTACGGCTCAGGTGCCGCTCGAACCGGGCTGGTCCCGCGTCGACGACCGGTTCGACGATCCGTCCGTCGCGGTGTGGTCCGACGGCGTCTCCGGCGTGACCGCCAACCGGGACGGCGGCTTCGCCGGACTGTCCAATTTGTACACTCAAGGCGATCCCGACGACGCGTGCCGCGGCGCGACCTCGGCCGTCGCGGCGAGCTTCCCCGGGTTGCCGATCACCGGCTACGAACGCGGCGACGACCTCGACGCCGCTCTCCGCAACGGCTACACGGCTCTGGGGCCGCTGCGGGTCTGGCTGAAATGATCGCCGTATGGAGATCACCACCTGGCACCTCGAACAGACTTCGCCGGAGGACCTGAGCGCGGCGAAACCGCCTGCCGTCCCGGTGACGGTCACCCGCGCCGAGCTGGTCAGCCCGGAGCTGAACCGCTACCTGTACACCGCCGTCGGCGGCGACTGGTTCTGGATCGACAGGCTCGGCTGGACGTGGACGCGGTGGGTCGAGTGGCTGGACAGGCCGGGCGTCGAGACCTGGGTGGCGTACGCGCAGGGGACGCCGTGCGGCTACTTCGAACTCGACGGCGCTGTCGACGGCACGGTCGAGCTCGCGTACTTCGGCCTGATGTCGTCCTTCGTCGGGAAGGGCATCGGCGGGCACTTGCTGACCGTCGCGCTGCGAGAGGCGTGGGCGCTCGCGGAGCGCTGGCCGGGCAAGGCGACGACGCGCCGCGTCACGGTCCACACCTGCACGACGGACGGCCCGGCCGCGCTCAAGAACTACCAGGCACGCGGCTTCCGGCTGTTCCGCACCGAAGTCGAGCAGGCCGAACTGCCCGCCGAGACGCCGGGACCGTGGCCGGGAGCCGCGAAGAGGTAGTGAGGGAAGGTCGAACGTGTCGTGGCGTGGGGCCGGTGTCGCTCGTGCGTCTGGTAGTGGGGGCCTTCATGTACTTCGGCAACACGCGAGTTCCGCCTATAAACACGCGAGTTCCGGGGCTGAGCACGAGAGTGCGGTGTCGCGTCACCCAGCCCGCAGTCGCGCCAGAGACACGACACGTTCGCTAACTACTTGGCGGGCGCCTTGGCGGCGGCCTTCGCCGCCTTCTTGAACGCTCGCACCTCACCGAGGGTTTTCGCGTCCACGACGTCGGCGATCGAACGTCGTGAGCCGCGGTCGCCGTATGAACCGGTGGCCGCGCGCCAGCCCTTGGGCTGCACGCCGAGCTGCTTGCCGAGCAACGCGAGGAAGATCGAGGCCTTCTGGTCGCCGAAGCCGGGCAACGCCTTGAGTCGCCTGAGGACCTCGGGGCCGTCCGGCTTGGGGCGGCCGGCGGTCCAGATCCCGGCGGCGTCGCCGTCGTAGTGTTCGACGACGTGCTCCGCGAGGTCCTTCACCCGCCGGGCCATCGAGCCGCCGTAGCGGTGGATCGCGGGCGGGACGACACAGAGCTCGACGAAGGTTTCGGTGTCCATCGCGTGGATCTTCTTGATGTCGAAACCGTCCATCCGGTCCGCGATCTTCTGCGGGCCCCGGAACGCGTGTTCCATCGGGAACTGCTGGTCGAGGAGCATCCCGACGAGCAGGGCGAACGGGTCTTCGGTCAGCAGCCGGTCCGCTTCCTCGTCTCCGACCAGGTGCAATGCGCGCGTCATGCGCCCAGGATCTCACGATCGGTACCCAACGTCACCTGCGGCACTGCGGCGCTACCACTGATCCAGAACGGTGGTAGAGCCTTCGTTCCCTGGAAAATATGGTGTGGAGTGGGCTAAGTTCCCGGGTTCAACGAAGGTATGAGGGTGGGAGCTCGACGTGCAAGAAGACCTCTTCGAAAACGATCTTGATGTGGATGGCGCCGACGATCAGTCGGAGCCTTTGGAGATAAGCCTTGCTGAACGTCGATTAGTTACTCAACCTTATGACCTCTCGCTCGCGACATTGGTTGACGACATTGACCGTAGTCGACTTTTGTTGAATATTGAGTATCAGAGGAAGTATGTCTGGGATCGAGCTAAGGCAAGCAGGTTGATTGAGAGCTTTTTGATCAACATTCCGGTCCCGGTTTGCTATTTTGCGGAAAATGAGGACGGAACATACGAGGTGATCGACGGGCTTCAGCGAATAACTACAATTAAGAAATTTCTGGAAGATGACTTTCCTTTGCGAGGCGTTTCTGTTCTTCGAGAGTTGGACGGACTGTTGTTTTCGCAGATGTCTCCCAAGGATCAGCGAAGGCTTCAAAACCGAACTGTGCGCTGCATTGTAATCACGGAAGACTCGCATCCTGATATCAAGTTCGATGTCTTCGAGAGGTTGAACACGGGTTCTGCACGGTTGGCGCATCAGGAGCTGAGGAATTGCATCTATCGGGGAGAATTTAACACTGCCCTTAAAGAGCTCGCGGAGAATGATTACTTCACAGGTATTCTTGGGGGGCTGCAGAATCAGCGCATGGAGTACGCGGAACTGGCCCTGAGGTTCTTCGCGTTGTATGACGACTTTAGTTCATATAGGCCACCTCTGCGGCAGTTGCTGAATGGATACATGCGCGACCATAGGAAAGAACGTCCGCGGAAGGGTGAGCTTCAAGTTTTTGAAGACACATGTAGGACAGTTTCTTACATCTTCGGCAAAGAAGCTTTCCGCTTGCCTGCCAAGAGTGCTGGCAAGCAACTTGGCGCCTTTAACAAGGCGCTCTTCGATGCGATAATGCTGCCTTTGGCCTTCGCTGATAGGCCGCAGGCGATGGAAAGTGGAGATGAGGTTCGAAAACTTCGGCAGCGACTAATTGTCGATGAGGAGTTTGGCACAGCGATTGGGCGGGCGACGGCGGATCGTCTTAGGATGCGAACGAGGACTCATGCGTTTGCTGACGGTTTAAAGCGTATTGGCGTGGCCTGTGACCTTCCGCCGATTGCGCTGAAGTGATGCTTCGGATGAGAGTTTACAAAACGGAATCCTTGGAAGCTTTCGTTGACAGTATTCAGGAAGTCGAGATACTTCTAAGCGCTGAAGAGCGCCCAGAAAAATCTCTACCCGAGCCTGGTTCGCGGCGAGGTAGCCGTGACTTGAAGAACGCCCTATCGAGGGCGGGGCATGTAATGCTAGTTGCTCATTTCGAGGGGTTTGTCAAGTCGTCGCTGACAGAGTTTGTGGACGCGATCTGTGATGCCAAACCGCCTTCGCGAAGGGTGCCGGATGCACTGCTGGAGCTCTTTACTAAAGAGAGAATACAAGAACTTTCTCGGATTGAAGATGGAAAACAAAGAGCTTCACGTACTCGTCGCCTATTTGCTGTCTACTCAGATCTTTGGGATGAGGATCGGAGCATAAATCCTAAGCTGGTTTCCGGAACGATACTCGCTCGTCAGTTCACTAATGCTGGCCCCGAATCGCTGGGGGCGGCATTGATGCTAATCGGGGCCGAGGATCCTATTGACGAGATTCAAGCAGACGTGCGCGCTCGGGGAGAGTTCGCAAACGTCAACGTTGGCGTCAAATTGCAGGAGATTGTCGATAAGAGAAATAAGATCGCGCACGGGGATCTCAGTGAAAAACCCATGTATTCCGAAGTGCGCGACTATCTGCTATTCCTTTTGAAGGTTGCGGAAGCGATTGATAAATTGATTGCGAGAAGAATAGATTTCAGCTGTTCGCTGCGCTAGTTGTCGCCAGCCGGGCCGCCGCGCGCGTCCTCATCCGTGCGGATCGACCAGCAGGTCCGCGGCCGCGGTGGTGATGGCGGCCGACACCGCCGCCAGCGCGGGCGAGTCGAGTTTCCACTGCTGCCAGAACAGCGGCACGTCGATCGGGTGATCCGGGTCGAGGCAGGCGAACGTGCCGTCCCGCAGGCGGTCGCCGATCTGCGCGAGCGGCACCATGCCCCAGCCCATTCCGGCCGCGACGGCGTCGAAGAATCCTTCGGAAGAGGGAACGTAGTGCCGCAGTGGGCTCGCGATCGTGCCGCGCTCGCGGGCGAAGCGGTCCTGGAGGTCGTCACGGCGGTCGAAGACGACGACAGGTGCTTCGGCGAGGTCGAGGTCGGTGCCGAGGGCCGGGCTCACGACGGCCAGGTAGCGCATGTGCCCGAGCCGGTGCACCGAACAGCCGGCGACCGGATCGGGTGACGACGTCACCGCGGCCATCACCAGCCCCTCCCGCAGCAGGGTGGTGGTGTGGTCCTGATCCTCGCGGTGCAGTTCGAAGCAGATCTTCTGCTCGGGCGGCACCCGGGTGAGCGCCGGCAGGAACCACGTCGCCAGCGAATCGGCGTTCACCGCGATCGGCAGCCGGACCGGTTCGTCGCCCGCGGTCAGCCCGAGTTCGGCCCGCGTGTCGGCTTCCAGCAGCGCCAGCTGACGGCCGAACCGCACCACCGCCTGCCCGGATTCGGTCAGCCGCACCGGTTTCGTGCGGATCAGCAGGACCCGGCCGGTGCGCTGTTCGAGCGCCTTGACGCGCTGGCTGATCGCCGACGGCGTCACGTGCAGCGCCGAGGCCGCCGCGTCGAACGTGCCTTCGTCGGCGACGGCGAGCAGCGTGCGGACCAGGTCGAGGGGCAGGTCGGTCATCATGAGCGCTAATGTTACGTAAGAATCTTTAGCTGTACTGTTGACGCCGGGATTTCTACCGTGGTCGGCATGGGAGACGTTCTGTTCAGCGCGGTCGCCGGGTTCGGCGCGACCATGGCCCTCATCGTCGCGATCGGCGCGCAGAACGCTTTTGTGCTGCGTCAGGGCATCCGGCGCGAAGCGGTCCTCGTCGTGGTGCTGATCTGCATCTTCTCGGACGCCATCCTGGTGAGCCTCGGCGTCGGCGGGGTCGGCGCGCTGGTGGGGACGTCACCCGAAGCGTTGACGATCGTCGCCCTGGTCGGCGGCGCTTTCCTGCTTTGCTACGGCGCTCTCGCGGCCCGTCGCGCGTTCAAGCCGGCGGCGCTGGAAACCGGTGGCCCGGAGACCGGCGGATCGCTGCGCCGCATCGTGCTGACCACGCTGGCGATCACCTGGCTGAATCCGCATGTCTATCTCGACACCCTCCTCCTGCTCGGCGCGGTCGCGGCCGGGCACGGCAGCGACCGGTGGGCGTTCGGCGTGGGCGCGGTGTCGGCCAGCGTGCTCTGGTTCCTCGCGCTCGGTTTCGGCGCGCGGCTGCTCAGCGGGTTCTTCCGCAAGCCGTCGGCGTGGCGGGTGCTGGACGGCCTGGTCGCCGCGACGATGATCGCCCTCGGGGTGACGCTGATGGCCAGTGCCTGATCACGGCAGCCGGGCGAGCGTTTCGGCGGTGAGCACGAGATCGGCCGCGGCCGCCGAGTCGCGGATCGTCGCCGGCCTCGTCGAGCCGGGGATCGCGATCATCGACGGCGACTTCGCGAGCAGCCAGGCCAGGCACACCTGGTGCGGGCTGACCCCGAGCTCTTCGGCCACGGAAAGGAACTCGCCACCGATCCCGCGGAGCGGGCCCCACGGCAGATAGGCGAGCCCGAGTTCGGTGCACAGGGCCAGTTCCGGTTCGTGCGAAAGCTGCGCGGGCGCGTGCTCGTTCTGCACCGAAACCAGTGTCCCGCCGAGGATTTCCCGCGCTTCGATGATCTGCGCACTGGACACATTGGACAGTCCGGCGAGCCGGATCTTGCCTTCGTCGGCCAGCTCCTTGATCGCGCCGACGGATTCCGCCCACGGCACGTTCTCGTCGGGTTTGTGCAGCTGGTAGAGCCCGATCGTGTCGACGCCGAGCCGTTTCAGCGAGCCCTCGCAGGCGTTCTTGAGGTGCGTGGGTGTCCCGGTGACGGTCCACGAGCCGTCACCGGGACGGCCGCGGCCGCCCTTGGTCGCGACGAGCACCGCGTCCGAGCCGCTGTGGCCGGCCAGCGCTTCGGCGATCAGCACCTCGTTGTGCCCGGTTTCGTCCGCGTGCCAGTGGTAGGAGTCGGCCGTGTCGATCAGCGTGACACCGGCGTCGAGCGCGGCGTGGATCGTGGCGATCGCGCGGTCGCGGTCCGGCCTGCCCTCGATCGACAGCGGCATCGCGCCCAGCCCGATCGCGCTCACCTCGACGTCTCCGATGCTGCGGTAACGCATGTGCTCAAGCCTTTCTGGCGTCTTCGACGGCTTCGTTGAGCCAATCGGTGGTGGTGGAGAACGAGAAGCCGAGGGCGGTCGCGCGCGAGGTGTCCAGGACGGCGTACCGGTCGAAGGAGAACGGCGAAGCGTCCCGCTCGACGGTCCGGAACCGGGGCTCGACCGAGATCGCACGGGCGATGTCCACGACGGAAAGCTCGCCGTGCGAACCGGCGTTGACCGGACCTGTGAAGTCCGCGAACACCGTCCAGGCAAGGAAATCCGCGATCTCGCGCGCGTGGATGAACGTCGACGGCCGCGGTTGCGCGTGGATCTCCACGGCGTCCCCCGCGTCCAGCCGTTCGACGTAATGCCGCAGCCGTCCGGTGAAATCCTCGCCACCGAGGACGTGCGCGACCCGCACCGAAGCGAACGCCGTGTCTCCGGCCGCGAAGACCGCCTCGGCCTGCCGCTTGCCTTCGCCGTAGTGCGCTTCGAGGAAATCCTCGGCGTGCCAAGGAAGTCCGAGGTCGGCCGTCGCGGGGGAGACCAGCGTTTCGGCCATCGGGGTCTCCGTCCGGATCTGGTCGTAGACCTCGATCGTGGACGTCATCACGTACCGGTCCGCGCGGATGACGCGGCGCGCGATCGACGCCTGCACCGGGGTGTAGCAGACCTGGTCCAGCACGACGTCGAAGGAACGAGACCCCAGCGCGGCCTTCAGTCCGCCTTCGTCGTCGCGGTCGGCGATCAGGTGGGTGACGCCGGAGGGCGCCGGGGTGGAGCCGCGGTTGAGGACGGTGACGTCCAGCCCTCGGTCGCGCAGCCGCTCGACCACGTCGCGGCCGAAGTACCGGCTTCCGCCCAGAACGAGCACTTTCTTCATGTCCACCAGTGTTACGGTGGCGATCCGGGCGATTGAAGGGGAGAACATGGGTGAATCGGCGGAATCGCTGAAAGAAGCTCGGTCGAATCGTGGTTTCACTGAAAGCTCACTGGACGTGATCGACAGGCGACTCCTTGAACTCCTTCAGGAGGAAGGCCGCATCACCCTGAGCGAGCTCGGGCGCCGCGTTTCTCTGAGTCCCGCCGCTGTCGGCGAACGCGTCAAACGGCTCGAAGCCGACGGCACGATCACCGGCTACGCGGCGCTCGTCTCGCCGTCCGGGATCGGCCTCGGGCTGCGGGCGTTCGTGCGGATGGCGCCGCACAGCGGGTTCACCGTCCGGCATCCGCGCACCCGGAAACTCATGGACCGGCCGGAGATCCTCGAACTGCATCACGTGGTGGGGGAGGACTGCTGGATCCTCAAGATCGCCGTACGCGACACCGCGCACCTGGAAGACCTCCTGGAGGATCTGTCCACACTGGGCGCCACGACGACGTCGATCGTCATGTCCAGCCCGATCGAGCGGCGCGTACTGCTGCCCTTGTGATGCCTCACAAGAGGTGGCGCGTAAGTCTGGTTCTTCTCCCGGTCCGGCTCGCCGGTTTGTGACGCATGATGACTCGCATCACACATACTGACGAGTAACCGGAGGCAGGATGCGGGCCAGAAGGATCCTCACCACGCTTGTCGCGGCCTTGACGTTCACGATCGCCGTCCCGGCGGTGGCGAGCGCGGCGCCGTCGAGCGGCTGGAACGACTGGTCGTGCAAGCCCAGCGCGAGCCATCCCGAGCCCGTCGTGCTGGCGCACGGCCTCGGTGGCAACGCGACGACCAACTGGTTCTACCACGCGCCGAAACTCAAGGACGCCGGTTATTGCGTCTACTCGCTGACCTACGGCGCCACCGTCCTGGGCGGACAGTTGTTCGGCGGACTCGGCTCCATGCGGAAGAGTGCCGTCGAATTCGGCACTTTCGTGGACCGGGTGCGAGCGAGCACCGGCGCGGACAAGGTCGACATCGTCGGGCATTCCGAGGGCACGACGATGCCCGCGTACTACCTCAAATTCGAAGGTGGCGCGGAGAAGGTGAAGCATTTCGTCGGCTTCGGCTCGAACTTCAAGGGCACGACGCTGAACGGCCTTTCCGGACTCGCCAAGACCGTGCTTTCGCTGCCCGGCCTCGATCTGCTCGCCGACGGCGTCTGCGGGGCGTGCCGCGAATACCTCGCGCCGTCGGACTTCCTCGACGACCTCGCCCGCGGCGGCGTGAGCGTGCCGGGGCCGACGTACACGAGCATCGTGAGCCGCCATGATCGAGTGGTCACGCCGTACACCAGCGGGGTGCTCGACGAGCCGGGTACGACCGACATCGTGCTGCAGGACCGGTGCGGCGCGGACGTTTCCGGGCATCTGAGCCAGGCGATCGACCCGAACGTGACGAGCCTGATCCTCAAAGCGCTCGACCCGGAAGGCGCCCCCGCGCCGAAGTGCGTGCCGTTCTTCGCGCCGCTATAGAACGCTGCAGGCATCAGGGCCTGGTCGCGTGCACCACGAACACCGACCGGATCCGGTCCGGCGTTTCGACGTCGAGGCGTTTCACGGTCACCTCCGTGAAACCCGCTTCGGAGGCCAGTTCCGCCGCCTCGTCCTCGGTTTCCGGCAGCTTCAAGTCGGTGGGGACGATGGCGGCGAACGCCTCCGACGGCCGGAACGCCGACGCGAGCGGCAGGCTGAAAGCCACCCGGCCGCCCGGGCGCAGCGCCCGCAGCCAGTCGCGGAGCGCGGCCGCGCCGAGGAAATGCAGCGAAGACGCGCACAGGACGGCGTCCGCGCCTTCGTCCTCCACCGGCGACGGAACCGCCGAGGCGACCTGCCACGTGATGAGCCTGCCGGGATCGTGCGTCGCCGCCTTCCGCTCGGCCTGGGCGATCATGCCCGGCGAGATGTCGATCGCGAACACTTCGCCCGGCTCCAGGCGCAGCGCGGCGAACGCGGCCACACCCGTACCGGTCGCGACGTCGAGAACGCGTTCGGGCGCCACAAGGCCGAGGCCGTCGACGAGCGCGTCGGCGACCAGGCCGTGAAAAGTGTCTTCGTCGTAGTGTGCGGCGATGCCGTCGAACAGGCCGGCCGCGATCTCCTCGCTCACGACGCCGACCCTATCCGGGAGGCGGCGCCTGCCGGCGAAACCCAGGTCGACGCGGTGATACCAGCACAACTCCGAGTCGCCTTCGAGCCAGCACAACAGGACGTCGACGCCGTCGAGCTCGGCAGGGAAGTCGATCAGGAGCGGGGCGAACCCCTTCAGCTCCGCGCCCGTCCGCTGGACGGTCGTCATCAGGTCGTCCAACCGGGCCTGCGCGGCCTTCCACTCCGGCATCCCGCCGAGCATGGTCGCCCGGCCGCCGGGGCGCAGCGACGCGGCGAGTTCGGCCGCGTCGGCGCGAAGACGCACAAGCTCGTCGAGCACGGGGCGTAGCCGGGCGAGCTCGGCGCGGGCTTCGGGAACGGTGAACAAACCCATACGCCGATGGTCCCAGCCCGCTCAGCGGCGCCGCCGGGCGAGTCTCGACGCGAGGCCCGCGCCGATCAGGAGGAAGCCCGTCGCGAGCAGGCCGCCGATGAAGAGCCAGCTCGTGACGCCGTAGGTGACGTCGTTCTGCGGCAGGTACTTCACCAGGCGGAAGCCCCATTCCGGGACGGCGATGGTCGCCACGCCCGGCGCGACGCCCCAGACGAGACCGCCGAGGATCGGACCGGTCGCCGAGAGCGCGCCGAGCAGCCCCACCGCCAGCAACAGGAGTCCGCCGCCCACGAGCAGGCCGATGCTCAAGACGTCACGCTGGGTGCTGAGCGTGGCCTGGACGAGCATCTGCTGCCGCAGGCCGCCCCAGGACAACAGGCCGAGGGCGACCGGCGTCAGGATCAGACCGCCCGCGCCACTGAGGACGCGACGCACGCCTCGGCCCGCGCGCGGGTCTTCGACGCCCAGGTCGTCGTCGAAGGGCGGCTCGTACGGTTCATACGACTCGACGTCCTCGTACGGCCTCCGCGGGTCCTTCGGTTCCTGCTCGTACTCGCCGTACTCCTGGTAGTCCTCGTCGTCGTACTCCGCGACGTACCGGTGCGATGACATGGGCGGGTCACCTCCCTTAACCGGACTACGGACGTCAGCCCCCTTCGGTTCACTTCGATCTCCGCGGAGCGCGTTTAGCCCGCTAAACGCGATTCGGGCGGCGCCGCGCGAGGGTGCCGACCAGCCCTGCCCCGATGAGCAGGAATCCGCTCGCGAACAGGGCGCCCATCACCAGCCACGTCACCAATCCGGTCCCGAGGCTTGCCCCGGTCACGTCGTAGGTGAGGCTCATGATGTCTTGCGGGCTCAGCAGGAACGTCAGTCCCGGCAGCACGCCCCACATCAGTCCGCCCACGATGGGCCCGATCCCGGACAGTGCCCCGAGGAGCGCGACGCCGACCAGGAGCACGCCGCCGAGCACCAGCAAGAACAGGCTGAGCGGGTCTTCGCCGACGGACAGGAACTGCGCGAGACTGCGCTGCAACTGTGAGCCGCTGTAGATCACCAGGCCGAGAGCGACAGGCGTCAGCAGCACTCCGCCGACCGCGCTGAGCACGCGCGGCACGGCCCGGCTCGCTTGCCTAGGCTGGGCGGCGTAAGGCTCCGGGGCCTGAGGTTGCTCGTACGGGGGCACGGCGTAGGGGTTGTTCGTCATGGGAGCGCCCTTTCCGGTGGGCCGGCAGAGGAGTTTTGTTCGATGATGTCGCGGCCCGCGCCGTTCCGTGACGGCCGGATGGCCGTCGTCCGACCGGGTGACGTCGGTCACAACGGCCTCGTGGAGACTTGATACCGACCACTACTGGAACCATCCAGGACCGTTAAGCAGTACGCTTGTACCGCTACCGGAGAGACTGAAGAAGAACGCGAAGATCCGCGGAAGGAGCACCGCTGCTCATGGCCAAGATCAAGGTCCAGGGCACCGTCGTCGAGCTCGACGGCGATGAGATGACCCGCATCATTTGGCAGTTCATCAAGGACAGGCTGATCCACCCGTACCTTGACGTGAACCTGGAGTACTACGACCTGGGTATCGAGGAGCGGGATCGCACCGACGACCAGGTCACCATCGACTCGGCCAACGCGATCAAGAAGCACGGCGTCGGCGTCAAGTGCGCCACGATCACGCCGGACGAGGCGCGCGTCGAAGAGTTCGGCCTGAAGAAGATGTGGCTCTCGCCCAACGGCACGATCCGCAACATCCTCGGCGGTGTGATCTTCCGCGAGCCGATCGTCATCCAGAACATCCCGCGCTTGGTGCCCGGCTGGACCAAGCCGATCATCATCGGCCGTCACGCGCACGGCGACCAGTACAAGGCGACCAACTTCAAGGTCCCCGGTCCCGGCACGCTGACCATCAGCTACACCCCGGACGACGGCTCCGAGCCGATGGAGTTCGAGGTCGCGAAGTTCCCCGAGGGCGGCGGCGTCGCCATGGGCATGTACAACTACCGCAAGTCCATCGAGGACTTCGCGCGTGCCTCGCTGCAGTACGGCCTCGACCGTGAGTACCCGGTCTACATGTCGACCAAGAACACCATCCTGAAGGCCTACGACGGCATGTTCAAGGACGTGTTCGAGGAGATCTACCAGGCCGAGTTCAAGGCCGACTTCGACGCCAAGGGCATCTCCTACGAGCACCGCCTGATCGACGACATGGTCGCCGCGGCGATGAAGTGGGAAGGCGGCTACGTCTGGGCCTGCAAGAACTACGACGGTGACGTCCAGTCCGACACGGTCGCACAGGGCTTCGGCTCGCTGGGCCTGATGACGTCGGTGCTGCGCACCCCGGACGGCAAGACCGTCGAGGCCGAGGCCGCGCACGGCACGGTGACCCGGCACTACCGCCAGCACCAGCAGGGCAAGCCGACCTCGACCAACCCGATCGCGTCCATCTACGCGTGGACCCGGGGCCTCGAGCACCGCGGCAAGCTGGACTCGAACCCGGAGCTGATCGGGTTCGCGAACAAGCTGGAGCAGGTCGTCGTCGAGACCGTCGAGAGCGGCAAGATGACCAAGGACCTCGCGCTGCTGATCAGCAAGGACCAGGCCTTCCAGACCACCGAGGAGTTCCTCGCGACGCTGGACGCCAACCTGGCCAAGAAGATCGCCCAGGGCTGAGTTTCATCCAGTACGTGAAGGCCCCCTTCCTCGCCGGAAGGGGGCCTTCGCGCACTTGTGACGGTGGGTAGTACGCCCGCCGTCCGGTTGGCGCCTCCGGGTGGTTGGCCATCCTGGATCTGGGCGACCGCCCCGGCTTCTGCCACTCTGGACCGGACAGAAAACGATTCCCTTGTTCGAGGAGTGACCAGCATGGCCATCCCGAAACCGGTCTTGTTCATCGGCGGCGGACTGGCGCTCATCGTCGTCGTCGCCATCTCGGGACAGGACAGGGAGTCCAGCGCGTCGAGCCCGACCGGATGCCAGGTCGTGGTGACGGCCGACGTGCTCAACGCGCGCGACGCCCCCGGCGGGCAGAAGATCGTCGGCAAGTACGTCAAGGACGCGAAGATCGACGCGCAGCCGGTGGTCGAGAACGGCTTCCGCAAGATCGCCGAGGGCAAGTGGGTCTCCGCCGAGTTCACGACCCCGGTCCAAGGCGCCAAATGCGGCCCGTGACCTGCGGCTTCGCGTTTAGCCCGCTAAAGGCGACACGCCCGCGCCCTGCGGCTTCGCGTCTAGTCGGCTAAAGGCGACCGGGTGCCCTGACCTGCGGGATCGCCGTTAGCCCGCTAAACGCAAGTGGGCGCCTTCCTCGGCCGCCAGCACCTCGCCGCTGAACTCCTTCCGCGCTTCGGCGACCGAGACCTCGCGGTCGGAGCCCGGCCAGAAGTGGGTCAGCAGCAGCCGCCGGGCACCCGCGCGCTCGGCCCAGTACCCCGCCTCGCTCGCCGTCGACACCAGGCGCGGCGTCTCGTCGGGAGAAGGGCCCTGAAGCGTGGCGTCCGCGATGAGCAGGTCGGCGTCGCGCGCCAGCTCCGCCAGGATCGGGCTCGGCCCGCTGTCGCCGGTGTAGGCGACGGTGAGCCCTGGCGCGGTCAGCCGGACGCCGTGGTTCGGCACATGGTGCGGCAGCGGGAACGTGGTCATCCGGAACGGCCCGACCTCGCGTGGCGTGCCGAGTTCGTACACGTCGAAGATCGTCGTCGGATGCGGTCGCGGTTCCATCGCTTCGAGTCGCCGCACCGTGCCCGGCGTGCAGTGCAGCGGGATCCTCGGCTCGTCCGGCAGCCCGTAGGCGCGGGCACGTCCGAGCGCGCTCACGTCGGCGCAGTGATCGGGATGTTCGTGCGTCACCACCACGGCGTCGACCCGGCCGCCGGGGCAGTGTTCGAACAGCCGTGACGCGGCGCCGTAACCGAGGTCGAGAACGACCTTGAAACCTTCGTGGACCAGGAGGAAGCCGGCGCAGGCCCGGCCCGGTTCCGGCCAGGCGCCGCAGCTGCCCAGCACGGTCAGCTCGCTCATGCGGGCAGTCTCGCAGAGCGCACGCCGTGCCGGTTCTGTCGGACCCCCCGGGTAGCGTGCGACGGGTGCTGACCGTCTCCACTGTGAATGTCAACGGCCTCCGTGCCGCCGCGAAAAAAGGCTTCGTCGAGTGGCTGGGCTCGACGAAGGCCGACGTCGTCGCCTGCCAAGAGGTCCGGGCCGAGCTCAAGGAGCTTCCGGCCGGTGCCGCCGCGCCCGAAGGCTGGCACGTGGTGCACGCGCCGTCGGTGCAGAAGGGGCGCAACGGCGTCATGCTCTTCAGCCGGGCCGAGCCGGAAGAGGTCCGCATCGGGTTCGGTGAGCCCGAATTCGAGGACAGCGGCCGGTACGCCGAGATCCACCTGCCGGACGTCGTGGTCGCGAGCCTGTACCTGCCCAGCGGCGACGTCGGCACCCCGCGCCAGGACGAGAAGGAGCGCTTCATGGCGGCGTTCCTGCCGTACCTCGTCGACCTGCGCGCCAAGGCGGCGGCCGGCGGTCGTGAGGTCGTCGTCGTGGGCGACTGGAACATCGCCTACGACAAGACCGACCTGAAGAACTGGCGCGGCAACCAGAAGAGCTCGGGCTTCCTGCCGGAGGAGCGGGAGTGGCTCGGCCGCGTGTTCACCGAGGCCGGGTATGTCGACGTGCAGCGCAAGCTCGATCCGGAAGGCCCCGGCCCGTACACCTGGTGGTCGTACCGCGGGAAGGCGTTCGACAACGACTCGGGCTGGCGCATCGACTGCCAGATCGCCACCCCGGGCCTGGCCGAGCGGTGTACTTCCGTCGTGGTCGAGCGCGCCGAGTCCTACGACCAGCGCTGGTCCGACCACGCGCCGGTGACGGCGACGTACGGGGACTGAGCGGACGGCCGAATATCCTGGATCACGGCTGTTCGCCGTGACCTCCGGGATCCGGTCAGGCACAATCAGGCTGAGGAGGTGGCGGGCGTGCACGAGTCGATCGAGCTCAAGAAGCGCGAAATCGAGGAGCTTTGCCGAGCACACTCGGTGCGCCGCCTCGATTTGTTCGGCTCAGCCGTGAGTGACAGGTTCGACGTGGTGTCCAGCGATGTCGACGTGCTCGTCGAGTTCGACGCAGGACCGGGGTTTGATCACTTCGGGACGTACTTCGACCTGAAGGAAGGCCTTGAGCAGGTGCTCGGTCGCCCGGTCGATCTCATCAGCGTGACCAGCATTCGAAATCCGTACTTCAAACAGCAGGTGCTGGAGACACGGGAGCTTCTCTATGCAGCGTGACGCTCACGCTTACCTCTGGGATGCCTTGAACGCGGCGTCAGTTCGAAATCATCGGAGAAGCGTTGAACCAGCTGTCCAAATCGGATAGCTGTCTTGCGGCACAAGTGCCTGACCTCGGCCGTATCGTCGCGTTTCGCAACATCCTCATCCATGGTTACGCGACGGTCGACGATGCCTTGGTGTGGCAGGTACTTACTGAGAGACTTCCCGGATTGATCGGTGTCCTGCGGCGGTTGCGAGATGCGGAGGACCGACCACGCGCCGGCGACGTACTCCGGATAATCTGCGCGCGGGAGATCCGGGGGTTGCGATGGAAACGAACGAGGCCAGGCGTATCGAGGCGACGAACGCCGAGCGCTACGCCATGTCCGGCCAGTACGGGTGGGAGTTCAGCCCGGACGCGCCGAACCTCCTGGAGCGGTGGACGGTGTTGCCGTTCAACCAGCGCGGGGACAAGCGGATGGCGTTCGGCGCGCTGAGCGGCGCGTATCAGGGGCTGCGGTTCAGTGTCTTCGACTACCACCGCCGCCCGACGGTCACGAGCGTGCACACGCGGTGGACCAACAAGAAGGTCAACGAGCTCGACACCATCTCGATCGACACGATCTGGGTGGTCACGCTGCCCGCGCCGATGCCGAACTTCCAGGTCGTGTCGAGCATCGAGTCCGCCTGGGACGTCGAGCAGTACCCTGAGCCCGCGACGGCGGACCGGAAGTTCAACCGCTGGTACAAGCTGATCGACACCGACCCGAACATCGCGGTCGGAGTGCTGACGCCGCAAGTGGCCGCCACGATGCGGTCCTCGAAGCTGCACACCTGGTCGCTGGTGGGCGCGGAACTGGTCTACGTCGAGAATCCGACGTTCGGCCGGATCAAGCCGGACGAGATCGTCGCGACGCTCGGCAAGCTCGCGCAACTGGTGTCGCTGCTGCCGTTCCACCTCGGCGGCGGACAGCCCGCCGCCCCGCCGCCACCGCAACCCCAGTACCCCCAACAACCCCAGTACCCGCACCAGCCGTATCCGCCGCAGAATCCCGGGTATCCGCAGCAGTATCCGCCCCCGCCGCAGTACGGCCCGCCGCCGTATCCGCCGCAGCATCCGGGATATCCGCCGCCGCAGTACCCGCCGCCTCACTACCCGCCGCCGCACTACCCGCAACCCGGTCATCCGCCGCCGGGTTACCCGCCGCGCGGTTACTGACGGGCCTTCGCGCTCTCCGTCCACACTGGACTTTCGACGAAGTGGTTGTCGAACTTTTCCTGGCTGTCCAAGAGATCCTGGACGGTCGCTTCGCCGTGTCCGACCTTTTCCAGTAGGCGGAAGAAGTCGAACCGTTCGACGCCGGGGATGAACACGATCAGGACGTCCGCCGTCGAGTCCGCAGCCGCGCGGAAAGCGTGTGTGGTCAGCGGTGGGACGACGAGCATGTCGCCCTCGGCGACGGTGACGATCTCTTCTCCCACAAGGACTTCGAGCTTTCCGCCGAGCATGAAGAACATTTCGGAGGAACCGGTGTGATAGTGCGGCGCCGCTCCATCGGCGCCGACGCCCAGCTGTGTTCTCGCGCTGCTCAGGACTCCGCCTGTGGTCGAGACGTCGGCTAGCAGGGTGACGAAGGTGGGGGCCGCGCCGACGGTCTCGGTTTCGGCGGCGCGGACGAGCACGGCTTCGCGGGTTTCGACGCGTTCAGTCATGCCGACGATAGTTCCACCGCTGATAGTTCGCTGTCAAACTATCTCTCGTCGAATAGACTGCGTCCGTGAGCGAAGAGCGAAACGCGGATGCGATCGACGCGGTGGTCGGCGCATGGCGGCGCGAGCGGCCGGAACTGGACTTGACGGCGATCGGCGTCGCCGGGCGCCTCGGCCGGGTGGCGATGCTGACCACGCCGATGGTGGAAGGCGTGTTCGCGAAACACGGCCTGAAACAAGGGGAGTTCGACGTGCTCGCGGCGCTCAGGCGATCCGGGAAGCCGTACACGCTGATCCCGTCCGAGCTGTCCGCGACGCTGATGATGTCCAGGGCAGGGATGACCAGCCGCATCGACCGGCTCGAGGCGGCGGGGCTGGTCGAACGAGCGCTGGACCCCGAAGACCGGCGCAGCTTCCGGGTCACGCTGACCGAGCGCGGATTCGAAGTCGTCGACGCCGCGATGACCGAGCACACGGCGAACGTCGCGAAGCTCCTGTCGCCGCTGGGTGAGGACCTCGGTGTCCTGGACGCCGCGCTGCGCCGCCTGCTGGTGTCCCTCGACGAAAACTGAAGGGGCCTTTCGCCGCGTCAGATGCGGCGAAAGGCCCCTTCGGTTCCCTGGATGGATCAGCAGTACAGGTTGCCCCCGGGGCTGACGCCGAGGATCCCGGTGAACTGCTGGTACTTGTTCACGCGGCTCTGCACCTGGGCGGGGTTGCCGCCGTTGCACTCGATGCTTCCGTTGATACTGCGGATGGTCTCACCGAAACCGCGGCTGTTGACCATCGCGTTGTGCGGGGTCATCGTGCCCGGGCCGTTCTGGGTCATCCAGTACCAGATGCCGGTCTTCCAGGCGACCGCCGCGTCGTTCTGCACCAGCCACGGGTTGGTCAGCAGCGGCAGGCCCAGCGCGTCGCCGGCGGCCTTGTAGTTGAAGTTCCAGCTCAGCTGGATCGGGCCGCGGCCGTAGTACGCGGCGTTGCCCGCGGGGCAGCCGTAGGACTGGCTCGTGTCGCAGTAGTGCGGGTAGTTGGCCTCGTTCTGTTCGACGATGTGGACGAGGCCGCCGGTCTCGTGGCTGACGTTCGCCAGGAAGGCGGCCGCTTCCTGCTTCTTCACCGTGTCGCTGCCCGTGCCGGCGAAGGCCGGGTAGGCGCTGAGGGCGGTGACCAGGCCGTTGTAGGTGTAGAAGGAGTTCCGGCTCGGGAACATCTGGTTGAACTGGGCCTCGCTGACCACGAAGCCGGACGGGTTCGGCGGGTTGGTCGTGCCGCCGCCGCAGGCGCCTTGATCGGCCCAGACCTGCGCGCTACCAGGCGTTTCGTTCTGTGTCCACCACTTCGCGGACCAGTTGTGCCCGTTGTGGGAGGCGGTGTTGCCGCCCCAGTAGACCGAGCTCGCGTTCCACGGCGCCACGCAGTCCGCGGCGGAGGCGGACTGGGCCGGGACGACCACGGCGACCGTGGTGGCGGCGAAGGTGGCGGCGACCGCCGCGAGAATACGTCGAAGAGACATCGGTGGCTCCTTCGTACGAGGGGACCATGCAGGGAGATTGGTCTATACCTTTTAAGGGGTATGGCCAACAGGTATAGACCATTGCGTACAAGAAACCAACCGGGGAAAGTCGGATCGTGCCTGTTCGGCCCCTTGGTGACAGCCGAATGGCGTAACGCTGTCCGCTTTTGTCAGAAACCGGCTCCGGCGTCGACAACTCTAAGAAGAGGGGTGCTCGAAAGACCCCCCCTGTGAGGGGCTAGTCTCGTGCCCCGAGTTGATCAGAACCCACAGGTCTTGACACGCTCGGTAGTTTTTTGACCAGCAGCCTGGAAATGCTCACTCGTTCGGGTTAGCGTTCCGGTTCGGCAAAGTCACGTCACGGGAGGCACTCCGGTGCGGAACCCAGTTCATCTCCTGATGCGATCGGCCCTGCCCGCGGCCAGGGCCGCGGCGGTCATCGCGATCCCGGTCGCCCTGCTCGTCGCGGGCGCCGGTCCGGCGTCGGCCGCGGAGTCGGCGTCGCGCTCGGAGATGGCGTTCGGTCTTCTCGGCCCGGTCGGCTTGATCGCCGTCGCGCTCGGCATCGTCGGGATGGCCTTCGGTGTGTTCCGTCAGCGCCGGAAGGCGCGCGCGGCCGCCGTCGCCCCCGCTCCCGTTGCTCCGGCCCAGTCCGCCGCCCCGCCCGTCGCCGCGATGGCCGAGGCCGTGCTCGCGGACGACGGCCTCGCCCGCCAGCAGCGCTCCTGACCTGCGTTTTCCCGGTCCGGATCGCGTTTAGCCCGCTAAAGTCGACACGCCCCCGGATCGCGATTAGCCCGCTAAAGTCGCCTGGGCGTCAGGTCGGCCCGGATCGCGTTTAGCCCGCTAAACGCAGGTCGGCGGCGGGGCCGGGCGGATCGCGATTAGCCCGCTAAAGGCGACGCGGCGGATTTCTTGGGTAGGTACACCTAGTCCCGCCCGGATTGTTTAGCCGCCCGCTGATCGCCACCCTCAGGTCCATGACGGTGACGCGGCGTCGCAGCCGGCCCGGTGACCCCTTCCCGCTCGCTCTGGACCGGGCGATCACGGACAGCGGTCTCGGCCTCGACCGGATCCGGCACCGGCTCGCCCGGCAGGGCGTCCGGGTCAGTGTCGCGACCTTGAGCTACTGGCGGACCGGAAGAAGCCGCCCCGAGCGGTGCGACTCCCTGAAGGCGGTCGCGCTGCTGGAGCGGCTGTTCGAGCTTCCGCACGGTTCGTTGCTGAACCGGCTGGGCCCGCGTCGCCCCCGGGGACGGTGGGGCGACGCGGGAACCGGATCAGACTCCGGAGTTGGTGCGGATCCAGCTGCGGAAGTAGGGGACGTCCACGTAGATCGACGGCCCGGTCGCGCAGGTGCTGCTGTTGTTCCCGGCGCGGCTGGTGGCGCCGACCAGCTGCCAGACACCGCTGACCTGCTTCACCTGCGGGCCACCGGAGTCGCCGTAGCAGGCACCCGAGTTACCGTTGGGGTTGTTGGTGCAGATCTCGCTGGCGCCGCTGATGCCGCTGCACCGGGTGTCGGCGACGATCGAGGTGTTCAGCTCCTGGAGGTTGATCGGAGCGCCACAGCCACCGCGGACGGGGCAGGTCTGGCCCCAGCCGATGATCCGCGTCGCGGTGCCAACGGCCCCGGACGAAGCGGCGATCGTGACCGGCGCCTGCGACACCGCCGTCGAGAGACGCAGCAGCGCCAGGTCGGCGCTCGGGTGGGCGATGCGCTGGGCCACGCGGGCGACGGTGCCGCCGCTGGTGCGGTTCGTGGTGCCGACGCGTACCTGGTACGGCGTGCCACAGTGGGCCGCGGTGACCACCCAGGTCGAGCTGATCAGTGAGCCACCGCACTGGTGGCCACCGGAGCTCGACTGCTGGGACACCATGAACGAGTAGACCTGGGTCGCGTTTCCGCCGCCGACGATGTTCGGCTGGACGCCTCCGGTGGGCTCGGCGGCCGCCGCGACGCCGGAAAGCGAGAAGACGGCCGCAGCCGCCATGGCCAAGCCCATCAGTAGGGATCGTGCCTTCATCTGGGTTCTCCTTCGGTGTGGCCGGAAGATCCGGTGCCATGAACGCTAGGAATCGGGCACCGCGCTCAGAACCGTCGGAAGTATGTGGCGTTTAACCGTTTAGACCGTTCGGCCGGGGTGAGGCCGGATGACCCGCCCGGAGGTGGCCTGAGAGAATCCGGGCGTGTCCGACGAACTGAAGCGCCCGCGGGTGCTCTCCGGGATCCAGCCGACCGCCGACTCGTTCCACCTTGGCAACTACCTGGGTGCGCTGCGGCAATGGGTGCGGCTGCAGGACACCCACGACACCTTCTACATGGTCGTCGATCTGCACGCGATCACCGTCGAGCAGGATCCGAAGGTGCTGCGTGACCGCACGCGCCGCTCGGCCGCGCAGCTGCTCGCGCTCGGCGTCGACCCGGCCCGCAGCGCGCTGTTCGTCCAGAGCCAGGTGCCCGAGCACGCCCAGCTGGGGTGGGTGCTGGAGTGCCAGACCGGGTTCGGCGAAGCGAGCCGGATGACGCAGTTCAAGGACAAGGCCGCGAAGCAGGGCACGGATCGCGCCAGCGTCGGACTGTTCACGTACCCGGTTCTGCAGGCCGCGGACATCCTGCTGTACCAGGCGAACGAGGTCCCCGTCGGGGAGGACCAGCGGCAGCACCTGGAGCTGACGCGCAACCTCGCGCAGCGGTTCAACAACCGCTACGGCAAGACGTTCACCGTGCCGGAGCCGCATATCGTCAAGGACACGGCGAAGATCTACGACCTGCAGGACCCGACCGCGAAGATGAGCAAGTCCTCGTCGACCGGCAACGGCCTCATCGAGTTGCTCGAAGACCCGAAGAAGTCGGCGAAGAAGGTGCGCTCGGCGGTCACGGACACGGGCCGCGAGATCGTCTTCGACACCGAGAACAAGCCGGGCGTCTCGAACCTGCTGACGATCCTTTCCGCGCTGACCGACCAGCCGGTCGCCGAACTCCAGAACTCCTACGAGGGCAAGGGGTACGGCGATCTGAAGAAGGGTGTCGCGGAGGCGTTCGTCGAGTGGGTGACGCCGGTGCAGGAGCGCGTCCGGTCCTACTTGGACGACGTCACCGAGCTCGACAAGGCGTTGGCCCTCGGCGCGCAACGGGCAAGGGAAGTCGCTTCGGTGACTTTGCGCGACGTCTACGAGAACATCGGATTCCTTCCCCCGGCAGGCTGATTCGCGCTGCGCGGTCGCCGCCGCGTGGTTAGCGTTTCAAGGTGGCGAAAGATGACGGCGCGAAGCCGGATGAGGACAAGCTGTTACCGCGGTTGAGGCGGAAGTACGGCTGGCTCGATCACCTCATCCGGGCGAACGACGCGTTCACCGAGCGCTACGGCAACCACTACGCCGCCGCCATCACCTACTTCAGCGTGCTTTCGGTGATCCCGATCCTGATGGTCGCGTTCGCGATCATCAAGATCGTGCTCGCGGGCGATCAGGTGGTGACGAACCAGCTCGTCGACGGCATCAAGAAGTCGGTCCCGGAGGGGCTCAGCGATCTGGTCGGCAGCATCATCAAGGCGGCGCTGGACTCGGGCGGCGGTATCGGCGTGTTCGGCCTGCTGCTCGCGCTGTACTCCGGCGTCGGCTGGATGTCGAACCTGCGTGACGCGCTGACCGCGCAGTGGGGGCAGGAAAAGCAGAAGCTCCCGCTGGTTTCGACGACCATCAAGGATCTGCTGTCCCTCGTCGGTCTCGGCCTCGCGCTGGTGGTCTCGTTCGGTCTCACCGCGGCGGGCAGCGGCGTCGGGCGGTTCCTGCTCGAACTGGTCGGGCTCGAGAACCAGGGCTGGGCCGTGTTCCTGTTGAAGGTCGCGACGATCGTGCTCGGCCTGCTCGCGAACACCCTGGTCTTCCTGTGGGTCATCGCGAGGCTGCCTCGTGAGCACGTCGCGCTGCGCAGCGCGGTCAAGGGCGCGATCTTCGCCGCGGTCGGGTTCATCGTGCTCCAGCAGGCCGCGACCCTTTACCTCGGCAGTGTCACGAAATCACCGGCGTTCACGTTGTTCGGCCCGGTGATCGGCCTGCTCGTGTTCGCGAACCTCGTCTCGCGGTTCCTGCTGTTCGTCACCGCATGGACGGCGACGGCGAAGGAGAACTTGAAGACGGTCATCGAGCCGCCGGCCCCGGTGCTGATCCACCCGAGGGTGACCGTGCAGCAGGGGCCGGGACTCGGTGCCGTCGGCGGGGCTTTCGCGACCGGCGCGCTCTTGGGCTGGTTCGGCCGCCGAAAGTCCTGAAGTTCCGGTTACTGGCCGGCGTTCTGGGAAGCCTGCTGTACGACGGGCTGTGCCTGCGCGGCCTTCTTGTTCCGGACGAGGCCCGCGACGAGCAGGGCCACGCCTAGAACGCCCACGACGATGCCGAGCACCGGCTGGTAGTCCTCCGCCCACATCAGCAGGACGAAATCGGGGGACACCCGCGGCCGTCCCCCGAACGGTTCACGAGTGGAGACCGAAGGACAGCGGCCGCTGTCCGCCGATTTCGGCTACTCGCCCGCCATGGCCTTCTTGCGCTGGTGACCGACGACGAACGACGCCACGATGATCAGGAAGACGGCCAGCGTGATGATCCAGCCCGTCACCCCGAACGGGTCTTCGGCCGCGGCCGCGGCGCCACTGTTCGACGCGCCGTCGGCGTTCGGCACGGCGTTGGCCGGATCCGCTTCCACCGCGGCCGTCGGCCGGTATTCGATGCGCCCCACCGATTCCGCCTTGGCCTCGCGCAGCGCGAGGCCGTAATCGAGGAGCTTCGCGGCCTGTTCGGTGACCCGCGTCGGGCGCTGCTCGGCGCGGAGCATCACGATCCCGACCCGGTGACCGTTCTGGACCGCGCTGCCGGCGTAGGTGTGGCGCGCGTCGTCGGTGAATCCGGTCTTTCCGCCGGTGAATCCGGGATAGCTACCGAGCAGTTTGTTGTCGTTGTAAATCGTGACGACCGGTTTTCCCGCGGTGGGCGGGATTTCGAAGCTCTTGGTTTTGACCACCTTGGCGAATTCGGGGTTCTTCATCGCGTGGTGGAAGATCAGGCTCATGTCGTAGGCGGAGGTCGACATGCCGGGGCCGTCGAGTCCGGACGGCGTCGCGGCCCGGGTGTCCGTGGCGCCGATGCGGGTGGCCAGCGCGTTCATCTTCGCGAGGGTCGCGTCCACGCCACCGAGCACGGTGGAGAGCGCGTGCGCCGCGTCGTTCCCCGAGTGCATCAGCAGTCCGTGCAGCAGCTGGTCCACTGTGTACTGACCGCCCGCGGCGATGCCCATGCAGGTGCACTCCTGCTCGGCGTCCTCCTTGGTCGGCACGACGACCTTGTTCGGCGGCAGTTCGGTGACCACCACCAGCCCGAGCAGGACCTTGATCAGCGACGCCGGCCGCTGACGGGCGTGCGGGTCCTTCGCGGCGATGACGTCACCGGTTTCGAGGTCCTGCAGCACCCAGGACGCGGCGGTGCTTCCCTCGGGCGGGTTCAGCGCGCGCTTCGGCAGCACGATCCCGCATTCGGCCATCCGGTCGCCCCCCACCGGGACCGGCGGGACCGGCAACGGCTCCGGCGCGACCTCGCCGGGGCGCGGTTTCTCGGAGGTGTCGATCGGCGCGGGAGGCGACGTCTTGTTCGCGCACGGCTGCGCCTGGGCTGGTGGCTTCGGAGCGGCTGTGGCCACCGGCGTCACCGCGAGGGCGAGCACACCGGAAACGAGGACCATGAGCGACCGGGAGATAGCGCTGTGCACCCGAGCAATGTAGCGTCGCCGGGCTCGCTGCATACTCAGGGGCATGCGCATTTCGCGAGGTACTTCGATGTTCCTGCTGGGTTTCGGCGTGTGGTCGTGGATCATCTGGATCACGTTCGCCAAGAATCTGTGGGACAGCGACCGCGCCTGGGCCGCCGACGGCTCGCCCACCGCCTACTTCATCGTGCACGCGGTGCTGACGGTCGTCTCGTTCGTGCTCGGCACCATCATCGGCCTGATCGGTCTGCGCACGCTTCGTGGCGCCAAGTCACGGGACGCGGAAAAGGCTGACGCCTGATCAGGTTTGTCGTCCTTTTGACGGTGGTGGCCGGGCTCCGCCTCCCTTACGTTCACCTCACCGAATCATGGAGGTTGAATGTCCCGGATCAGACGTCTGCTCGTCCCCGCGCTCGTCGCGGCGGCGGCGGGAAGCGTGTTCGCGGCCCCGTCGGCGAGTGCCGCGCCCGCGCCGCAGTGCGACACCGCGAGCGCGCCGTTCAACTACGTGGTGCTTTACAACCCGCGTACCCCGGAGCGCAAGGTCGACGCCGAGCTGCGCGCCAAGTGCGGCGAGAAGGTCGCGTACTACCCGGAGATCGGGGTCGCGGTGGCGACCTCGCGCAACGCCGACTTCCAGGCGAAGATCGGCGTCTTCCGCGCCTACTCGGGCGGCCGTGACGTGGCGTTCCCGCCGGCGGCCGCGTCCCGTTCGACCCGCTCCGCGGTGGTCGACACCAAGGAGAACGAAGAGACCACCAGCGTCGCCGTCGAAGAGGACCTGTCGGCCCAGCAGTGGGATATGCGGGCGATCCAGGCTCCCGAGGCGAACAAGGTCTCCGGTGGCAGCCGCTCGGTGACCGTCGGCGTGCTGGACTCGGGCATCGAGCCCACCCACCCCGGGCTGAAGGACGCCCTGGACCCGAAGACGTCCGCGGGCTGCAACTCCGGCGCGCCCGACACCACGCCCGCCGCCTGGGCCCCGACGAACTCCGACCACGGCACGCACGTCGCCGGGACGATCG
This sequence comes from Amycolatopsis sp. NPDC052450, assembly GCF_044547565.1. NCBI lineage: Bacteria > Bacillati > Actinomycetota > Actinomycetes > Pseudonocardiales > Pseudonocardiaceae > Amycolatopsis > Amycolatopsis sp. NPDC052450. The sequence goes on from NZ_JBIUAQ010000037.1 coordinate 51,117, forward strand.
CGGGCAAGGACACCGCGCGCGGCTTCACCGGCGTCGCGCCCGGCGTCAAGCTGGCGTCGGTCAAGGTCGTGAACGACGACGGCCTGATCCTCCCCGAAGCCGCCGTCTGCGGGTTCATGTGGGCCGCGAAGCACCGCTTCCCGGTGACGAACAACAGCTACTACATCGACCCGGGCATGTTCTACTGCACGAAGGAGCCGGGCGACGCGGCCGCGTTCGAGGCCGTCCGCCGCGCGGTGGCCTACTCGACCGGTCGTGGTGTCCTGAACGTCGCCGCCGCCGGCAACAGCGGCTTCGACCCGGACAAGCAGACCACCGACCCGAACCGTCCCCACCCCATCGACGAGAGCTGCGGCATCCTGCCCAAGGCCATCGACGGCGTCGTCAACGTCTCGGCCATCGGCTACGCGGGCACGAAGTCGTCGTACAGCAACTACGGTGACGACGTTTCGGTCACCGCCCCCGGTGGCGACCGCGCCCAGCTGCCGCCCGCCGGCCAGGGTGTGGGCTGCCCGCTGTCGACCATCTTCAACGGTGCCTATGGCGCCAAGTGCGGCACCTCGATGGCGTCCCCGCACGTCGCCGGTGTCGCCGCGCTGCTGGCGTCCCGCTACCGCCACGCTCCGCCGCGGCTGCTGACCTGGCTGCTGGAGCACCAGGCCGACGCGGTCGAGTGCGGCACCGCCGCACCGGTCTGTGAAGGCCCGGCGAAGGACAACTCGTACTACGGGCACGGCCGCGTCAACGCTCTGGACGCGGTGAAGTAGATCTTTTCGTTTGCCGGGGCCCGTCCGCGTTTCGCGGGCGGGCCCCGGTTTCGTTCCCGCACTTGCGCGAAAGCGAGATTCGTTCGGTGATCGCCCGATCACGTGCCGGGTTTTTCGGTATTGACACCGTCCGGACGGGGTAAGCTCTTGAGTGAAGCTCAATGGAGTGACGCACTGCGCGCGTCTCGATCGGCCTGCGTTAAGGTGCCCACTTCCACATCGCTCGATGGGGATGTCAGGTTCGACCTCGCGAATGGATACATGATGACCGGCGGTTCTGAGACGGGCGGCAACTAGCCCATCGCCTGGCTCCGGCATGAGGTCGAGCTTTCACCCGTGCCGGAGCGTCAGCCGTTACGCGTGTAGTCCGCGACGAAGCCCATCCGCTGGCTCAACTGGGGCTCGCGAGCGGAGAACTCGACTATCACGTCGTTGTTCCGCACCTTCTTCTTGAAATTGCGCGCGCCCTGATTGCGCACGGTGAGAGATGCGGGGTTCGGCACGTTGCGGAAGACGACGCGGTGGGTGAACTTGCAGACCTCCTTGTCGAAGACCACGTCGAAGTCCTCCGGCTCCGCGCCGCTCATCAGATCCGCCGACATCTTCGGCCACCACCACTCGACGGTCACGAGGTCGCCGTCCGCGACACGGTTTCCCAAGTGGACATAGATGTCGAGACGCGGTTTGCCGGTCTTCGAGTTCTTCCACACGGACGTGGCCTTCGCCCGCGTGCGTTCGGACGCGCTTTCCGGTCTCGCGTGGTACGCCTTGCACGAGATGCGCCGTTTCGCCCTGGCGGTCAGGGGAGTCATCCCGTAGTAGGTCATCTTCAGCGAAACGTATCTCGGCTTGCCGTCCGCGGCGGCGTTGAGGATCATGTTGCGTTTGCAGTAGACGTCACCGTTGTTCTCGACGATGGTTTCCTGTCGCCACTCGCGGAGGACGATCGGTGAATCCGTGTGCATACTGTCGGCGTAGTCGTGAAGAATGTTCTCCACGTTGACGAGTTTGTTGCGTTGTCGTTGCGTTCCCGCGAACGAAACCAGTGCGGCCATAACGAACAAGACGCCGGCGGCGGTGGCGAACACCGTTCTGAGCCAGGCGATGCCGAGTACCTGGCCGAGCAGGCCGACAAACCCCAGCATGGAGACTGTGCCGCCGAAGACGCGGATGTAACCGTGTTTGTAAACGAGTTCTTCGATTTCCGCGATCAAAGGGAGGAATCGCTGCGAAAGGAGCGCACGCAGCTCCGAACCTGCCGTCATCGCCTCGCCGCCCCTCGATCACCCGGCTTGGTGACTCTCCAGACTATCTCAGTCACGCACCGTTTCCAACGGCTCTCTTGGCGGTGAAGCGCCTTTCGTCGGATCCGCGATCGGGTCCCACTGGTTACGTTGTGAACACCTTCGACAGTGGGGAGTTCACGATGTCGGTGTTCGGTCGGTTGGTTCCCGTGGTGGTGGGGCTGGCGATGCTCCCGCTTGTCAGCACGCCCGCGGCGGTCGCGGCTCCGGCGGCGCCCTGCAGCGACGAGCCACGGGAGCTGCCCATCAACGAGTTCACCGACTATCGCGAGATGGTCCGCGAACTCGGCAGGCTCGAGCGCGTGAGCAAGGGGCGGGTGGCCGTCAAGGAGGCCGGGCGGTCCAACCGCGGGCGGGTGATCCACCAGGCGACCGTCGGGACCGGCCCGAAGGTCTTCGTGGTCTCCAGTGAGATCCACGGGAACGAGAAGACCGGCACCGACGCGCTGTTGCGCATCCTCGACTACCTCGGCACGTCGGAATCGCGGGACGCCGAGCGGCTGCGGAAGACCATCACCTTCGTCGCGGTCCCGAAACTGAACCCGGACGGCGCCGAACTCGACCGGCGAGGCAACGACCTGTCGTGGGCCGAAGTGCAGCGGAAGTTCCCGCAACTCAAGGACCGGCCGCCCGCCTGGAACTACCTCAGCGACGTCCTCCAGGGCGACGACTACCGGAAACGGCCGGGATTCGACGTCAACCGCGACTTCAACCCGGACCTGAACTACGTCCCGCGCGCGGAGGACTTCCCCGGCGCGCCGGATCAGCCGGGCTGGTTCATCACGCCCGAGGCGCGGGCGCTGCGTGCGGTGTACGCCGGGCTGACCGCTCAGCGGGGAAAGGTCCCCGACGTCTACGTCGACCTGCACCATCAGGGCGCGTGCGTGCGGCAGGAAGGCAGCGACCGGCTCCTCGACGTCGGCATCGACTACCCGCCGCTGCCCGACAAGTTCTTCGAGCCCGGCCAGAAGTACGCGAAGTACCGCGATGTGTACACAAAGGACGAATCGCGGCAACTGGCGATCAGCGCGTTCAACGGGATGACGTCGCGCGGGTTCGTCGGGGCGCGGTACCCGCACGGCGCCGATCGTGATCTGCCGGGGCAAGCGCGGTGTTCGTTCGCCTTGAACGGGACTGGAACGGTGCTGTTCGAGGTGCGCGGGCAGACGCAGACGCTGGGGCAGCAGCACCGGGAGCACTTCACGCGTGCCGTGATGGCGGGGCTGTACAACATGCTGCGGGACGTGAGCACGGGCGCCGTCGACTACATCGACCCGGAGGCTTTCGACCTGCTGCCCGGGACCGCCGACTCCGGTGCCGACAGCCACTCGCTGGACGCGCGCGTGCTGGAGTAGCTCGGTCCGTGAAGGCCTCCTTGAGGGACCCTGGGTCCCTCAAGGAGGCCTTCACGGACCGTCATGCGGCACGGGAGACGAGGTTGACGAGTGGGCGTGGACGGGCCGATGCGGCGAGACGAGCCGCTTCTAGTTCGGCTAGAACGCCGGCGGGATCCGTCAGAAGTCGCGAGGGCAAAGTTTGGACGACGGTGATCCCAGCGGTGGCGTAGCGGGTATTGCGCACGACCGTGCGCCGGTAGTCCTCGCGATAGAAGTGAAAGTCGAACGAATCGATTTCCCAAGCGAGCGCCACATCGTCCCACCACGCGTCAGGGCGGCCGATGTAGCCGCCACGACTGTCACAGATTTCCGGATTCCAGTGGCTCGGCTGAACCGTGAGGCTGCGGCTCAGGATCTTGGCCCGCGCTTCTGCGACCGAGTAGAGGTCCTTCCACTCACCCAAAATTCGGCGCGGAATCGCCGTACCTCGCTTCGAGCCCGTGTTCAGTTCGTGGGCCAACGCATCGGGTGAGCAGTGGCCGCGCTGAATCGCCTCGACGAGCAGACGGCCGACGGGCTCCACTGCCCGCAGGCGCCGGCACGTGTCCGTGGTCGCACGAACGAGCGGAGCCAAAGGGACACCTTCGCGGATCCGCGGTTCCGGCAGGCGATGGGTTCGCTCGACGGTCACGAATTCAGCGCTGCGGACCTTGTGTTCATGGGGGATGAGGACGTGAACGTCATCGTCCGGCGGTAGCTCGCGAGGGCGAAGACCGTGTCGGCGACAAGCCTCCGCTCCGGTCACGAGTGCGCGTGGGCCTGCGTGCAGCAGCGCGCCGATCACCCGTTCTCCGACTGTCGGAGGAGCCGGGTGCAGGAGAATGATCCCCGGTAGCAAGCGTTGCCAGGGACCGCCGGGCAGACATCTTCGGTAAATGACCTTGCTGCTCATGTCGAGCGATTCCAAAGTCGTGGCCTTGATGACGCCGTGTCGGCTTCGCTGCTGGAGCAGTTCGGGATGCTCGGCCCATCTGCCGCGTTTGTTCATGATCACAGCGTGAACCGGCCCGGACCGCTTCACCAGACGCACTTCACTGCCCTGTGGATAACTGAGGCGTTGTGGATAACCGCCCCAGAAGTCCGTGAAGGCCTCCTTGAGGGACTCTGGGTCCCTCAAGGAGGCCTTCACGGACTTGCGCAAAAGCGAGCCAGAGGCGTCAGACGCGCTTGAAGAGCAGAGCGCGCTTCACTTCCTGAATGGCCTTCGTCACCTGGATGCCACGCGGGCACGCGTCGGTGCAGTTGAACGTCGTCCGGCAGCGCCAGACACCCTCGGAGTCGTTCAGGATGTCGAGACGCTCTTCGGCGCCTTCGTCACGCGAGTCGAAGATGAACCGGTGCGCGTTGACGATCGCGGCCGGGCCGAAGTACGAGCCGTCGTTCCAGTACACCGGGCACGAGGACGTGCAGCAGGCGCACAGGATGCACTTGGTCGTGTCGTCGAACCGGTCGCGGTCGGCCTGCGACTGGATCCGCTCGCGGGTGGGCTCGTTCCCGTAGGCGATGAGGTACGGCTTCACAGCCTTGTACGCCTCGAAGAACGGGTCCATGTCGACGTAAAGGTCCTTGAGCGTGGTCAGACCCTTGATCGGCGCGATGGTGATGGTGGTCTTCTTGCCACCGGTCTCCAGCAGGTCCTTCATCAGGACCTTGCACGCCAGCCGGTTGATGCCGTTGATCTGCATCGCGTCGGAGCCGCAGACGCCGTGCGCGCACGAGCGGCGGAACGAGAACGTCCCGTCGATGTAGTCCTTCACGTAGAAGAGCAGGTTCAGCAGCCGGTCGGTGCGCTGCGCGGGGACGTCGTAGGACTCCCAGTGCGGCTCGGTGTCGACTTCGGGGTTGAACCGGAGGATCTTCAGTGTGACGGTGATCGGCGTGTGGTCGGAGGACACGGCCTCCGACTTCTCGGGGGTGGCCGTGGTCATCAGTACTTCCGCTCCATCGGTTCGTAGCGGGTGAAGGTCACCGGCTTGTAGTCCAGTCGGATGTCCGCGGTCAGCTCGGAACCCTGCTTGTAGGCCATGGTGTGCCGCATGAAGTTCGTGTCGTCGCGGTTGGGGTAGTCCTCGCGGGCGTGGCCGCCGCGGGATTCCTTGCGCGCCAGGGCGCCGACGACCAGGACTTCGGCGAGTTCGAGCAGGAAGCCCAGCTCGACGGCTTCGAGGACGTCGGTGTTGTACCGCTTCCCCTTGTCCGACACGGTGATCCGGTTGTATCGCTCCTTCAGCGCCTGCACGTCGGTCAGCGCCTGCTTGAGCGTGTCCTCCGTGCGGTACACCGAGGCGTGCGAGTCCATCGTCCGCTGCAGTTCGGTGCGGATGTCGGCGACGCGCTCGTCACCGTGCTCCGACAGCAGGAGCGACAGCTGCTCCTCGACGACCTTCGTCGGGTTCTCCGGCAGCTCGATGTGCTCGTGCGCCAGCGCGTACTCGGCGGCGGCGATGCCGGCACGGCGGCCGAAGACGTTGATGTCCAGCAGCGAGTTGGTGCCCAGCCGGTTCGAGCCGTGCACGGAAACGCACGCGACCTCGCCCGCGGCGTACAGGCCGGGGATGACGTTCTCGTTGTCCCGCAACGCCTCGCCGTGGATGTTGGTCGGGATGCCGCCCATCACGTAGTGGCAGGTCGGGAACACCGGCACCGGTTCGGTGACCGGGTCGACACCCAGGTACGTCCGCGAGAACTCCATGATGTCCGGGAGTTTCGCGTTCAGCGTCTCTTCCGGGATGTGCGTGACGTCGAGGACGACGTAGTCCTTGTTCGGCCCGCAGCCGCGGCCCTGCAGCACTTCCTGCACCATCGACCGGGCGACGATGTCACGCGGCGCGAGGTCCTTGATGGTGGGGGCGTAGCGCTCCATGAACCGCTCGCCGTCGGCGTTGCGGAGGATGCCGCCCTCACCGCGCACGGCCTCGGAGATGAGGATGCCGAGCCCGGCGAGACCTGTCGGGTGGAACTGGAAGAACTCCATGTCCTCCAGCGGCAGGCCCTTGCGGAAGATGATGCCGAGGCCGTCACCGGTGAGGGTGTGCGCGTTCGACGTCGTCTTGAAGATCTTGCCCGCGCCGCCGGTGGCGAACACGATCGACTTCGCCTGGAAGACGTGCAGCTCGCCGGTCGCCAGCTCGTAGGCGACGACGCCGGAAGCGGCCGGGTTGCCGTCCTCGTCCGGGGTCAGCACCAGGTCGAGCACGTAGAACTCGTTGAAGAACTCGGTGCCGTGCTTGACGCAGTTCTGGTACAGCGTCTGCAGGATCATGTGCCCGGTGCGGTCCGCGGCGTAGCAGGCGCGGCGCACCGCGGCCTTGCCGTGGTCACGGGTGTGCCCGCCGAAGCGGCGCTGGTCGATCTTGCCCTCGGGCGTCCGGTTGAACGGCAGGCCCATCTTCTCGAGGTCGAGGACCGCGTCGATGGCTTCCTTCGCCATGATCTCGGCGGCGTCCTGGTCTACCAGGTAGTCGCCACCCTTGATCGTGTCGAAGGTGTGCCACTCCCAGTTGTCCTCTTCGACGTTCGCCAGCGCGGCGCACATGCCGCCCTGGGCGGCGCCGGTGTGCGAACGCGTCGGGTAGAGCTTGGTGAGGACCGCGGTGCGGGCACGCTGGCCGGATTCGATGGCCGCGCGCATGCCGGCGCCACCGGCGCCGACGATCACCACGTCGTACTTGTGGAACTGCATGAGGACTCCGCTTACCTGTGGTGGGGCGTCAGTTGGCCGAGAGGCCGGGATCGAAGGTGAAGATCACCATCGTGCCGACGGCGAGGATCAGCACCATCGAGACGTAGAGCACGATCTTCAGCCAGAACCGGGTGCTGTCCTTGCGGGCGTAGTCGTCGATGATCGTGCGCAGCCCGTTGCCGCCGTGGATCTCGGCGAGCCACAGCATCGACAGGTCCCAGAACTGCCAGAACGGCGAAGCCCAGCGGCCGGCGACGAAACCCCAGTTGATGCGGTGCACGCCGCCGTCGAGGATGTTCATGATGAACAGGTGGCCGAGCACCAGCACGATCAGGGCGAGGCCCGAGATGCGCATGAACAGCCAGCTGTAGAGCTCGAAGTTGCTGCGGCGGGCAGCGGGGCGCTTCGGCGAGCGCGGCTTGTCGAGTGCGAGAACTTCGGATGCCATGGTCAGTGCCCCCCGAACATAACTTCGACGGTGCGCTTCATCATGAAGAAGGCACCGGGAATCATCACCACGACCCAGATGGCCAGGATGGTCCAGAGCATCGGCTTCTGGAACTTCGGTCCCTTCTCCCAGAAGTCGACCAGCATGACCCGGATGCCGTTGAGCGCGTGGAACAGCACCGCGCCGACGAGGCCGACCTCGAGGAGGTTGACCAGCGGGGTCTTGTAGGTCTCGATGACCTCGTTGTACGTGTCGGGCGACACGCGCACGAGCGCGGTGTCGAGCACGTGCACGAAGAGGAAGAAGAATGTCAGCACGCCGGTGATGCGGTGCAGCACCCAGGACCACATACCGGGGTCGCCCCGGTAGAAGGTCCCTTGCCGGCGTGAGGCACCCGCCCGATCGCTCGCTGCCGCCTCGGTGGCGGTGCTAGCCGTGGTGGACATCGGTGAACGGCCTCCAACGTCATGGCTTGGGCCCGCTGACCGCTGGTTTCCGCGCCTGCCGCCGGGACGTCCACCTGGGGACGGCTCCGGCGACGGTGCCGAGATCATGGTCATCGAGCGTGGATGAAAAGGATGCTAGACCCGCACCTCACGGTGGGCTCACCTCCGGGTTCCTCTGTGTGATGGACCAGACATCGAGGTCCCTGCCCGATCGGGTGACGCGGCCGGTAACTCACCGGTTCGTCCACTGTGGACGGGAGGGGGTTCTCTGAACGGTGCGTGACGATCTTGGGTCCTTCTCGCGGCCTGGGGGCCGGGTGCGGCCTGCGCTTACTCCGTCGTGATCACCGTGCGTGGTCCGTTCGTCGCGCGTACGACTCATGAGTAAACGTTTGTGTTACGTAGCGTGCCTTTCCTATGGCGGCAAAGCGGCCGTTAGGTACCGTCTCTCGGTCGAACCCGGCACTGTCGCCGGGTCGTTTCTTCGGACCATCCGCTGGATCAGCGGGGAGGGAGACACACGTTGCGTCGCATGCGTGGAACCGCGCTGGCCGCCGCCGCCATGGCCGGTGCTCTGGTACTGGCCGGATGCGCGAAGGATTCAGGTGCGGGGAACAACAACAACGCGGGCTCTGGGGACCAGTCCGCCGGCTGCGTGACGGCGCCGAAGCCGCCCGCCGCGGCGGCCGCCTCGACCAGCACCAGCCAGTCCAGTGAGAAGGTCGACGGCAGCAAGCTGAAGGTCGCGCTGGCCTTCGACGTCGGCGGTCGTGGCGACGCGTCCTTCAACGACTCCGCCGCCGCCGGTACCGACAAGGCGAAGGCCGAGCTCGGCGTCACCACGGTCACCGAGAGCACCGCCGCGGCGACCGAAGACGAGGCCGCCAAGTCGCAGCGTCTCGACCAGCTCGCTTCGCAGGGCTTCAGCCCGATCATCGCGGTCGGCTTCGCCTACGCCAACGCTGTCAAGGCCGTCGCGCCGAAGTACCCGAACACGAAGTTCGCGATCGTCGACGAGTCCGTCGAGGCCCCGAACGTCACTTCGCTCGTCTTCGCCGAGGAGCAGGGCTCGTTCTTGGCCGGTGTCGCCGCCGCCTACAAGTCGAAGAAGTGCCACGTCGGCTTCGTCGGTGGCGTGAACACGCCGCTGATCCAGAAGTTCGAGGCCGGCTTCCTCCAGGGTGTGAAGGCCGCTTCGTCCAAGGCCAAGATCGAGGACGAGTACCTCACCCCGGCCGGTGACTTCTCCGGGTTCCAGGACCCGGCGAAGGGCAACGTGAAGGCCGCCGCGCAGATCGCCAAGGGCGCGGATGTGCTCTACCACGCCGCCGGCGCCTCCGGTAAGGGCGTTTTCGAGGCCGCGAAGTCGAACAACGCGCTCGCCATCGGCGTCGACTCCGACCAGTACAACCAGAAGACGGTCGAGGCGTCGAAGGACGTCATCATCACCTCGATGCTCAAGCGCGTCGACGTGGCGGTGTTCGACTACCTGCGCGCGCTCGCGAAGGGCGACCTGACGTCGCTGCCGAAGCGGTTCGACCTCAAGGTCGACGGCATCGGCTACGCCACCTCCGGTGGCAAGGTCGACGACATCAAGGACGTCCTCGAGGGCTACAAGGCGCAGATCGTCTCCGGGGCGATCACCGTCTCGGACAAGCCGCAGAAGTAAGCTCGACCAGGCAGCGGGGCTCGGGAGGGTAACCCCTTCCGAGCCCCAACCTGTTTACCCCAGAACTGGATGGCTTTTCCATGAGCGCTCCCCAGGCCGAGGTCACCGACGCCCCCGACCGGGGTGAACCGGCCGTGCAGCTGACCGGGATCACGAAGCGGTTCCCCGGTGTCGTTGCCAACTCCGACGTCAACCTCACCGTCACCAAGGGCGAGGTGCACGCTGTCTGCGGCGAAAACGGCGCGGGCAAATCGACCCTGATGAAGATCCTTTACGGCATGCAGCAGCCGGACGAGGGCGGCATCGCGATCAACGGCGAACCGGTGCGGCTGCGCAACCCGCAGGACGCCATCAAGGCCGGGATCGGGATGGTCCACCAGCACTTCATGCTGGCCGACAACCTGACCGTGGGGGAGAACGTCTTCCTCGGCGCGGAGAACCTGCACGGCATCGGCCGCGCGGCCAGGGCGAAACTGGCGGAGCTGGCCGGACGGGTCGGCCTGCACGCCCGGCCGGACGCGCTGCTCGAAGAACTCGGCGTCGCCGACCGCCAGCGCGTGGAGATCGTGAAGGTGCTCTACCGCGGTGCCCGGATCATCATCCTCGACGAGCCCACCGCGGTGCTCGTGCCGCAGGAGGTCGACGCGCTGTTCGAGACCGTCCGCGCGATGAAGAAGGACGGCTTCACCTTCCTCTTCATCTCGCACAAGCTCGACGAGGTGCGCGCGATCGCCGACACGGTCACCGTGATCCGCCGCGGCACCACCGTTGGCACGGCCGATCCGAAGACGATCACCTCACGTCAGCTGGCCGAGATGATGGTCGGCTCGGAGCTGCCCAGCCCGGAGACCCGTGAGTCCACCGTGACCGATCGGCCCGTCCTCCGCCTGGACGACGTCTGCTTGAGTGTCGAGGGTTCCGAGCGGAACGTGCTCGACCACATCTCCTTCACGGTGCACGCGGGCGAGGTGCTCGGGATCGCCGGCGTCGAGGGCAACGGCCAGACCGAACTCGTCGAGACGATCATGGGCATGCGCAAGGGCGGCGGCCGGATCGAACTGACCGAGGTCGACGGCCAGGTCGTCGAACTGCACAAACTGGGGACGCTCGCCCGCCGCGAGGCCGGGATCGGCTACATCGCCGAAGACCGCACGCGGCACAGCCTTCTGCTCACGCAACCCTTGTGGGTCAACCGGATCCTCGGCTACCAGACCCGCGAGCCGGTCGCGAAAGGACAGTTGCTCGACATCGCCGGCGCGCGTGAGGACACCCGCCGCATCGTCGAGCAGTACGACGTCCGCACGCCGGGCATCGACGTCCCTGCCGCCGCGCTTTCCGGTGGTAACCAGCAGAAACTGATCGTCGGGCGTGAGCTTTCCGGCGATCCGGTGCTGCTGATCGCGTCGCATCCGACGCGTGGTGTCGACGTCGGCGCGCAGGCGCTGATCTGGGAGCAGATCCGCCAGGCCCGCGCGGCCGGGCTGGCCGTGCTACTGGTTTCGGCCGACCTCGACGAGCTGATCGGGCTTTCCGACACCATTCAGGTCATGCTGCGCGGACGACTGGTCGGCGAGGCCGACCCCGCGACCGTGACCCCGCAGGAACTGGGCTCCGCGATGACGGGTGCTTCCGACACTGAAGAAGGTGCAGCGTGAGTAGCTGGCGTACGAGGCTGCTGCCGCCTCTGCTCGCGATCGTGTTCGCCGTCATCCTGACGGCCATCGCGCTGATCATCTCGGGCGCCGACCCGCTCCAGGCCTACGGCACGATGATCGGCCAGCTCTTCAAGGGCTCGACGGCCGTCGACACGGTGAACCTCGCGACGGTCTACTACCTGTCCGGGCTCGCGGTGGCCATCGGCTTCCAGATGAACCTCTTCAACATCGGTGTCGAAGGCCAGTACCGGTTCGCCGCCATCGTCACCGCCATCATCGGCGGGGCACTGCAACTGCCGCCGGTGATCCACGTGCTGGCGATCCTGGTCGTCGCGGTGCTCAGCGGCATGCTGTACGCGGCCATCCCCGCCGTGCTGAAGGTGACCCGAGGCGTTTCCGAGGTCATCTCGACGATCATGCTGAACGCGATCGTCGGCGGCATCGTGGCGTTCCTGGTCAACGCGGACCAGTTCGGCGTGCAGACCGGCAACAACATCGCCACCCGGCAGATCGACGGCACCGGCCGGATCCCGGGTATCCCGATCCTTTCCGGTGAGCTGTTCGGCTTCGTGTTCATCGCGGCGCTGATCGGCGCGGCCTACTGGTTCATGCTCAACCGGACCCGGTTCGGGTTCGAGCTCAAGGCCTCCGGTGAATCGACGACGGCGGCCGCCGCCGGTGGCGTGAACGCCAAGAAGATGACGCTGATCGCGATGCTGCTTTCCGGTGGTGTCGCCGGGCTGGTCGCGATGCCGGAACTGCTCGGCCGCGATTTCAGCTACGGCATCACCTCGACCCAGATGTACGGCTTCACCGGTATCGCGGTCGCTCTGCTCGGCCGCAACCACCCGGCGGGGATCGCGCTGGGCGCCCTGCTGTGGGCGTTCCTCGACCGGTCCGCGGTGTCGCTCGAACAGATCAACGTGTCCAAAGAGATCGCCACGATCATGCAGGGCGTGATCGTGCTGTCGGTCGTCATCGCGTACGAGATCGTGCGCCGCGCGGACCTGGCCGCCGAACAGCGTCGCGTCGGTCGCGCGCTGGCAGGCAACGGCCGCAAGGGATCGAGCGTTTCCGAGGGAGGTGCGGTGTGACCACCGCGGACGTTCTGTCGCCCAACACGGGCGGGACCACCTTGCCGGTGAAGCCGCCGAAGCGCCGCATCCCCGGCTGGCTCAAGGGCGCGATCTGGGGGCTGCTGGCCGTCGGCGTGCTCGCGATCGCGTCGTACGCCACCGGCGTCAACACGCTGACCTCGACCAACACCGCGCACACCGCGCTGAGGCTGGCGCTGCCGATCCTGCTCTGCGCGCTCGGCGGCCTCTGGGCCGAACGCGCGGGCGTGATCAACATCGGTCTCGAAGGCATGATGATCCTCGGCACCTGGGGTGCAGCCTGGGGCGCGTTCTACGGCGGCGTCTGGGCCGGTTTGCTGGCGGCGGTGGTGTTCGGCGCGCTCGGCGGGCTGTTGCACGCCGTCGCGACGGTGACCTTCAACGTCAACCACATCGTCTCCGGTGTGGCGATCAACCTGCTCGGTCTCGGCGTCGCGAAGTACCTGGCGAACCTGGTGTTCACCCCGCTTTCGGGGAACCCGCGCCAGTCGCCGCCCGTCCCGAAGTTCGACACCTATTCGGCGACGTTCCTCTCGGACTGGCTTTTGGATCTGGAGAAGATGCAGCGCGTCTTCATCTCCGACCTCGCCGGCATCCTCAACGGCCTGGTCACCGAGGTCGCGCCGCTGACGATGATCGCGATCGCGCTGGTCCCGATCAGCTACCTCGTGCTGTGGCGGACGCGTTTCGGCCTTCGGCTGCGGTCCTGTGGTGAGAACCCGGTCGCGGCCGAATCCCTCGGCGTGAAGGTCTACCTGCACAAGTACGTCGCCATGACCATCTCCGGCGGGCTCGCCGGAATGGGCGGCGCGTCGCTCGTACTGCTCGCCGGCGGGGCGGACTACCTGGAGAACCAGACCAACAACCGCGGGTACATCGGCCTCGCGGCGATGATCTTCGGCAACTGGCGGCCGGGCGGCCTGCTCGGCGGCGCGGCGCTGTTCGGTTACGCGGACGGACTCCAGCTCGCCGGTGGCGGCACCGCGGTGCTCGCGCTGCTGTACGGCGCGGTGATCCTGCTGGCCGTGATCGTGGCGGTGCAGTTGTTCCGCCGTCAGTGGATCGCTTCCGCGCTCGGTGTCGTCGGTGCCGTCGCGCTGTACGCGATCTACTGGAACAACGACGACCTGCCCAGCGACCTGATCCCGTACACCGCGCACTTCGTGACGCTGATCGTGCTGGCGGTGGCTTCGCAGCGGCTGCGACCGCCCAAGGCGATCGGCGCCACCTATCGGCGAGGTGAGGACTGACATGGCGGAGTACGACTGGGAAGCCTTGCGGGCTCAAGCCGTCGAGGCTGCGAAGTCGGCGTACGCGCCGTACTCGGGCCTGCACGTCGGCGTCGCGGGTGTGGTGGACGACGGCCGGATCGTCGTCGGCTGCAACGTCGAAAACGCTTCGTACGGCTTGGGAATGTGCGCGGAATGCACGATGGCGGGGCAGCTGCGGCTGACCGGCGGCGGCAAACTCGTCGCCGTCGCCTGCCGTAGCGGCGCCGGTGACCTCCTGATGCCGTGCGGGCGCTGCCGTCAGATCCTGTTCGAGCACGGTGGCGCGGAGTGCCTTGTGGACACTCCCAGCGGCATCCTGCCGATGTCCGCGGTGCTGCCGGACGCGTTCGGCCCGGAAGACCTGCCGTGAGCGCGTTCGCCGCTGTCGACGTCATCCGCGCGAAGCGGGACGGCGGACGGCTCACCGATGAGCAGATCGACTGGACGATCGACGCGTACACACGCGGCGACCTCGCCGAGGAACAGATGGCCGCGCTCGCGATGGCCATCTTCCTGCGGGGGATGGATTCCGGCGAGATCGCGCGCTGGACCGGCGCGATGATCTCGTCGGGGGAGCGGCTCGACCTGAAGGTCAGCCGTCCGACCATCGACAAGCATTCGACGGGCGGGGTCGGCGACAAGATCACGCTTCCGCTGGCGCCGCTCGTCGCGGCGTGCGGGGCGGCCGTGCCGCAGCTGTCCGGGCGCGGGCTCGGCCACACCGGCGGGACACTCGACAAACTCGAGTCGATCCCCGGCTGGCGTGCCGCTTTGTCGACATCGGAGATCATCCGGCAGCTCGACGAGGTCGGCGCGGTGGTCTGCGCGGCCACTTCCGGGCTGGCTCCGGCCGACAAGAAGCTGTACGCGCTGCGGGACGTGACCTCGACGGTGGAGTCGATCCCGCTGATCGCGAGCTCGATCATGAGCAAGAAGATCGCGGAAGGCGCGGCCGGGCTCGTCCTTGATGTGAAGACCGGTTCAGGCGCGTTCATGAAGACGCTTCCGCAGGCGCGTGAACTCGCGCGGACCCTGGTCGAGATCGGGACCGCGCACGGCGTCGCGACGACTGCGCTGATCACGGACATGAACGTGCCGCTGGGACACGCCGTCGGCAACGCGATCGAGGTCGCGGAGTCGGTCGAGGTGCTGCGCGGCGGCGGCCCGGCCGACGTCGTCGAGCTGACCGTGGCTTTGGCCAGGGAGATGCTGGCGTTGGCTGGTCTGTCCGATGTGGACCCGGCCGCGGTGCTCGCGTCGGGGAAGGCCTACGAGACGTGGTGCCGCATGATCGCCGCACAGGGCGGGGATCCGGACGCTCCCTTGCCGCGACCTGAGCACGTCCACGTCGTCTCGGCGCCCGCTGATGGGGTTTTGTCGCGTTTGGACGCTTATTCGGTCGGGGTCGCCGCTTGGCGGCTCGGGGCCGGGCGGGCGCGCAAGGAGGATCCGGTGCAGGCCGCGGCCGGCGTGCTGTGCCTGGCGAAGCCGGGCGACAAGGTTTCGGCCGGGCAGCCGCTCCTGGAGCTGCACACCGATACGCCGGACGCTGTTCCTTCGGCTCTCGCTGCGCTCGAAGACGCCTACGCCGTCTCCTCGGAGGCCCCGGCCTCCGCTCCGCTCGTCCTGGAGACCGTGCGGCCCTGACCCACGCAATTCGGCACCTGGTTGCGATAGTTGCGCGTGCAACTATCGCAACCAGGTGCCGAATTGCGTGGGGCGCGCTGGGAGCGAGCGCCCCCAATGCCACATTGGGGGCCCCTACGTCGGTTGCCCAGCTCGGCCGCTCAAGCTCGGCCGTCCGACTCGGCTGTCCGGCTGGGCGCCGGCGGGCGCGCATCCTCGTCGCGGGTGGCCCTGCCGCAACCAGGTGACGGAATGCGTAGGGCGCGGGCGGATCGCGATTAGGGGGCTAAACGCAGGTCGGTGCCGGGCGCCGAAGAGGTCAGAGAAGCGTGAAGGCCCCTTCCCGAGGGGAAGGGGCCTTCACGCGCTACAAGCGGATCAGTCGGTGGTCTCGTCGGTGCCGTCGGCCTTGGCCTTGGCGTCGGCCGCCTTGGGCGCGCGGCCGTTGCGCGAGCTGCGACGCGGCTGACGCGGGGCGGGCGGCGGCGGGGAGATCTGCTGCACGGCCGGGCCACCGCCGAGCATCAGCTCCGCGAAGGTCGCCATGGCCTCGTCCAGCTGGCCGCCGATGCGGCGCACGGACTCGTCGTTGCTCTTGCGCACCAGCGTGTCGACCGAGTCGGTGTCCGGCTGCTTCTGCAGCGTGCTCTCGACCTTCGACAGACCGGAGCGGATCGAGCCGTCGAGGTCGCCGAGGCGGCCGGTGAAGCCGTCTTCGACCTTGTCGAGGCGCTCGGCCAGGTCGTCGAGGCGCGAGGTGACCTTTTCGAGGCGGTCGCCGAGGCCGTCGAGGCGGTCCGAAGCGTCGATCATCTCGCCGGTCTCGGTCAGCGCGGTCTTCAGCGCCTCGGTGTTCGCGGTGAGGCTTTCCTTGGTCGCCTTGTCGAGGTTCTCGACGCGGGTGCGCAGTTCGCGGTCGACGGTGTCGACGCGGTCCCGCAGGGTCGACTCGGCCTGCTCGACGCGCTCGCGCACCGGGCCGATCACCGACTGCGGCAGCGCGTCGGTCTTCACGTCCTGCTTGTCGAGGTGCGCGCCGAGTTCGTCGAGACGGCGGTGGATGTTCTGGAGCTTGTCTTCCAGCCCGTCCATCCGGCCCCCGACGCCTTCGAGGCGCGCGGCCATGCCGTCGAGGCGGCCGTCGAGCTGGGCGAACGGCTTCGCCAGCTTGTCGACGATGCTTTCGACGGCGCGGGTCAGTGCGGCGATCGCGGTGTCCTGCGCTTCGAGCCGCGACATGGTCTCGTCGAGACGTTCGGCGAGCACGCTCGTCTCGGTGCGGTCGGGCATCTCCGAGAGCCGCTTGCGCACCGCGCCGAGCGAGTCGACCGGGGCCAGACGTGCGTAGATGTCGTCGAGCGCGTCGAAGATCTGCTGCTGTTCGCTCTCACGCACTTCGGCCGCGCGCACCAGCATGTTGCGCATCCGGTCGAAGGACGGGGCTGCAATGTGGTTGTCAGTGGTCACTGCGGTGTCCTTCGTGGGCGGGGAAATGGGAGGGACGTGACGTCAAGCTTATCCATTGCGAAATTGCTCTGCGTATGGCCCCCGGGTATCGGACAATGTCGAGCTCTGACCCTGATGGCCGATTCAGCCCGTGATCGACAAAGCCGAGGGTTAACCAGAGCGTACGAGTTACCACCATGTAGGGGAATGACAGGCTGGTTACCGTTACGTATGTCCTCTGAAAGCAGCAGACCAAGCATCCCGGAGGCGGTACTGGCCCGCGCTCCGAAGGTTCTCCTCCACGACCACCTGGACGGCGGATTGCGTCCCGCCACGGTCGCCGAACTCGCCGAACAGAGCGGGTACACGGCCCTGCCGACCAGCGATCCCGTCGAACTCGGACGATGGTTCCGCGACGCCGCCGATTCCGGCTCCCTCGTCTCGTACCTTGAGACGTTCGCGCATACCTGCGGTGTCATGCAGACCGAGGAAGCGCTGGTCAGAGTGGCCGCCGAGGCGGTGGAGGACCTCGCGGCCGACGGGGTCGTCTACGCCGAGGTGCGGTATGCCCCCGAACTCTTCGTCGAACGCGGACTGTCACTCGATGCGGTGGTCGAGGCCATTCAGGCCGGATTCGCCGAAGGTGAACGGAGAGTGGCGGACGGCGGTGGCCGGATCCGCGTCGGGACGTTGCTCTGCGCGATGCGCCAGCACGCCAGGGCGCTTGAGATCGCCGGTCTCGCCGTCCGCTACCGCGACGCCGGCGTGGTCGGGTTCGACATCGCCGGGCCGGAAGACGGATTTCCGCCTACCAGAAATCTCGACGCATTCGAGTTTCTGCGGACGAATAATGCGCATTTCACCATTCATGCCGGGGAGGCGTTCGGGCTGCCGTCCATTTGGGAGGCGATTCAGCATTGCGGCGCCGAGCGGCTCGGCCACGGGGTCCGCATCGTCGAGGACATCAAGACCGACAGTGACGGCACGGTCCATTTGGGACGGTTGGCCGCCTACGTCCGCGACCGCCGGATCCCGCTGGAGATCTGCCCCACGTCCAATGTCCAGACGGGAGCGGCGCGCTCGATCGGCGAACATCCCTTCGGCCTGCTCGCCAGGCTGCGGTTCCGGGTCACCGTCAACACCGACAACCGGTTGATGAGCGGCTGCTCGATGACCAGCGAATTCGCGGCACTGAGCGACGCGTTCGGCTACGGGGTGGCCGATCTCGAGTGGTTCACCATCAATGCGATGAAATCCGCCTTCCTCGATTTCGACCAGCGGCTCGACATCATCAACACGGTCATCAAGCCCGGCTATGCGTCCTTGCGTTCGTTAGCATAGCCAACTATCGTTCACTATGTAGGAGTTGATTCCCATATAGTGAAACGGTGGTCGTGATGACGCAGGTCGTGGACGTGGGGGTCGGCGGAAAACGACGCTGGCTCATCCTCGCGCTCGGCCTCGCCGCGCAGACCGCGAGCTGTTCGTTCCTCTACGGGCTGCCGTTCCTGGTGCCGTCCATGCAGCGTGCGGAGGGGTTGACGCTCGCCGAAGCGGGAACCGTGGTCGCGGCGCCGAGTCTTGGCCTGTTGTTCACCTTGATCCTCTGGGGTGCGGCCGCGGACCGTTACGGAGAGCGTTTGGTAATGGCCCTCGGACTCGGCGTCTCGGGGTTACTCCTCGTGTATGCGGCCGTCGGCGACCACTCGCTCGGGATCCTCTTTGGGGTGTTCCTGCTCGCCGGTGCGTGCACCGCGTCAGTGAATGCCGCGAGCGGCCGGGCCGTCCTCGGCTGGTTCGGCCCGGCCGAGCGGGGCCTCGCGATGGGCATCCGCCAGATGGCTCAGCCGCTCGGGGTGGGCGTCGCCGCCTTCGGTCTCCCGCCGCTCGCGGATCGCTGGGGATTCCAGGTCTCGCTCCTGCTGCCCGCGCTGACCGCGATCGCCGTCGCGCTTCTCGTCGCCTGGCTGCTGGTCGATCCGCCGCGTCCGAAGGCCGAAGCGGGCAAGCGGGAGAAGCCGCCGTCGCCGTACCGGAAGCCGGCGTTGTGGCGGGTCCACGGCGCGAGCGCGTTGCTCGTCGTCCCGCAGTTCACGGTCTCCGCCTTCACCCCCGTGTACCTGGTCACCATGCACGGCTGGACGGCGGCGTCCGCGGGCTGGTTCGTCGGCGCCGTCCAGATCCTCGGCGCGCTGGGCAGGATCGCGTCGGGTTACTGGTCCGACCGCGCGGGCAGCAGGCTGCGGCCGATGCGGCAGCTGGCGATGGCGAGCGCCGGGGTGATGCTGCTGGTCGCGCTCGGGGACGCGACGTGGCCGTGGCTGGTGCTGCTCGCGCTCGTGCTGGCCGCGGTGATCACCGTGTCGGACAACGGGCTCGGGTTCACCGCGTCGGCGGAGATGGCCGGGCTCGCGTGGGCGGGGCGGGCGATGGGCACGCAGAACACCGGCCAGAACATCGCCGCGGCACTCACGCCGCCGCTGCTGGGTCTCGTGATCGGCGACTCACGCTACGCCCTGGCCTTCTGCGTGGCCGCGGTCTTCCCCGCGCTGGCCATCGCACTGGTGCCCGTCAAGCACGAGAGCACCCAAGCGCTATGAAAGGCCCCTTCATTGCGAAATTTGCAATGAAGGGGCCTTTCATAGCGTTCCGGGTGGATGGATCAGACGACAGTGAGCCGGTTCTCGAAGGTCTCGACGAGCTTGCGCCACTCGGACTGTTCGGCGTCGAACGGAGCGCTCGGCTCGAGCCGCGAGGGGTCCGGCCGCAGCACGAACGACACCAGCCAGCCGAGGCTTTCGTTGCCGGCCAGCGCGGTCTCGACGCTGTCGTCTTCGGCCCATTCGGCGGCGTCGGTGATCAGCTCGACGGCCAGCTCCAGCTGGGTCGGGTCGATCGCCTCGGGGCCTTCGGCGATGTCGTCGGCGATCCCGTTCAACACGTAGGTGTTCTCGGCGTCGACGTCGATCTCGAGCTCGCCGGCGGTGGCCTTCGTGGCCACCTCGTCCCAAGTGGACACTTGGGAGAGGTCGTTGTCCGCCAGGTCCTTGCCGTCCGCGATCGCGCGGATGAGGGCCTTCTCGGAGGTGAAGACGTCGATCTCGCCTTCGCTGCCGAGGAAGATCGGCTTGTCGTCGAGGTAGCAGCGCAGCGTGTAGTACTCGGCGCCGGAGGTGATGATCTTGATCGGGTCGATGCCGACCTCGCCCCAGAAGCCGACGGGCTCGTCGTCTTCCTCGTCCTCGTCGTCATCGTCCACGAGGTCGTCGTCGGCGGCGGCCGCTTCGGCTTCGGCGGACTCCGCGAGGAAGGTCGCGAGCTCCTCCGCCGTCTGCTCCAGCACCTTCTCGTCGACGTCGGGAGCGGTCACCAGGCCGTCGATCGCGTCGAGGACGGTGTCCCACTTCTCGGAGACCGCCTGCGACAGGTCCGCCCAGAGACGCTCGCCGTCGCGGCCGGAGAAGGGCAGCGTGCCCTGATCCAGCAGCGAGAAGCTCTCGTGCGCGTCGAGGACTTCGTGGACCTCGTCGAGCTCGCACACGTCCGCGAGCGAACGCACGATGCCGATGATCTCGGCCAGCTCGCCGAGCGTCCACTGGTCCGGCTTCTCGGCGACCAGCTCGGGGACGCCCACCAGGTCGTACGTGTGGTCGTCGTCCGGGATCAGCTCGGGCACGTTCAGCGCGGGCACGGCCTCCCACGCCGGGTGGTCGAGCAGGTCGTGCTGCTCGGAGGTCCGGACGAAGGCCGCGAGATGCGCCGCGTCCGGGAAGGCGTACAGGTCTTCCTCGTCGCCGAGGAAGGCTTCCCACTCCTCGCCGTCCTCCCGCCAGCGCGGCGCCCAGAGGGTGACGACGTCACCCTGAGGCAGGCCGAGTTCGATCGGGATGATGTCCTGTGCCATTCCTAAGCCCTCTCGGATTACCGCCTGTGTGCGCGCGACCGGGCGATGCTTGCCCGATAGGTGCGCGGTACCGCGAAGCCTACGGGTTTCCGGCGGAGGGCGCGATCACCCCTGGGCAAGAAGCGACCAACGGATGGCACGATAGGTCCTCTGATGACACTTACAGACCTCCTGCCTGCGCGTCCCGACCCCGACTCGCTGTTCGAAGCCTTCTCCTCCTGGACGGCCGAGCGCGGGCTCGAGCTGTACCCGGCGCAGGAAGAGGCCATCATCGAAGTGGTCTCCGGGGCGAACCTGATCCTGTCGACGCCGACGGGCTCGGGAAAGAGCCTGGTCGCCGTAGGGGCGCACTTCACCGCGCTCGCGCACGGCCGCCGCAGCTACTACACGGCGCCGATCAAGGCGCTCGTCTCGGAGAAGTTCTTCCAGCTCATCGAGATCTTCGGCGCGGAGAACGTCGGCATGATGACCGGCGATTCGGCGGTGAACGCCGACGCGCCGATCATCTGCTGCACGGCGGAAATCCTGGCGAACATGGCGCTGCGGTTCGGCGCCGACGCGCCGGTCGGGCAGGTCATCGCGGACGAGTTCCACTTCTATTCGGAGCCTGATCGCGGCTGGGCCTGGCAGGTGCCGCTGCTGGAACTGCCGAACGCGCAGTTCGTGCTGATGTCGGCGACACTGGGCGACGTCTCGTTCTTCGAGAAGGACCTGACCCGCCGGACGGGCCGTCCGACCGCGGTGGTCACCTCGGTGGAACGGCCGGTGCCGCTGACCTTCCGCTACGCGCTGACGCCGTTGCACGAGACGATGTCCGAGCTGCTCCACGGCGGTCAGTCCCCGGTGTACGTCGTGCACTTCTCGCAGGCGGCGGCGATCGAACGCGCGCAGACGCTGATGAGCATCAACGTCACCTCGAAGGCCGAGAAGGAGGCCATCGCCGAGATGCTCGGCGGCTTCCGGTTCTCGGCCGGGTTCGGGAAGACGCTGTCGCGGCTGGTCCGGCACGGTATCGGCGTGCACCACGCCGGCATGCTGCCGAAGTACCGGCGCCTGGTCGAGCAGCTCGCGCAAGCCGGGCTGCTGAAGGTGATCTGCGGGACCGACACCCTCGGCGTCGGCATCAACGTACCTATCCGCACAGTGGTCTTCTCGGCGCTGACGAAGTACGACGGCGTGCGGCAGCGGCATCTCAAGGCGCGTGAGTTCCACCAGATCGCCGGACGCGCCGGCCGTGCCGGGTACGACACCGACGGCTACGTCGTCGTGCAGGCACCGGACCACGTCGTCGAAAACGCCAAGGCGCTGGAGAAGGCGGGCGACGATCCCAAGAAGAAAAAGAAGATCGTCCGCAAGAAGGCGCCGGAAGGGTTCGTCAATTGGACGGAGAGCACCTTCGACCGGCTGATCGCGGCCGAGCCGGAACCGCTGACGTCGAGTTTCCAGGTCAGCCACTCGATGTTGCTGAACGTCGTCTCCCGGCCGGGCAACGCGTTCGACTCGATGCGGCATCTGCTGGAGGACAACCATTCCGATCGTCCCGCCCAGCGGAAACTGATCCTGCGCGCGATCGCGATCTACCGCGCGCTCCTCGCGGCGGGCGTCGTCGAACGGCTCGACGAACCCGACGAGCAGGGCCGCATCGTGCGGCTCACCGTGGACCTGCAGTTCGACTTCGCGCTGAACCAGCCGCTTTCGCCGTTCGCGCTGGCCGCGATCGAACTCCTCGACGCCGAGTCGCCGTCCTATCCGCTCGACGTCGTGTCCATTGTGGAATCTACTGTGGACAATCCGCGTCCGGTGTTGTCGCAGCAGCAGTTCAAGGCGCGCGGCGAGGCCGTCCAGGCGATGAAGGCCGAGGGCATCGAGTACGACGAGCGGATGGAACTGCTCGAGAACGTCACGTACCCGAAGCCGCTGGAGGAACTGCTGGAGGCGGCGTATTCCCGCTACCGGCAAGGACATCCGTGGGTCGAGGACTACGAGCTCAAGCCGAAGTCCGTCGTGCGCGACATGTACGAGCGCGCGATGAACTTCGTGGAGTACATCGGTTTCTACCAGCTCGCCCGGTCGGAAGGGCTGGTGCTGCGGTACCTCACCGACACCTACGACTCGCTGCGGCACACGGTCCCCGACGAGGCCAAGACCGAGGGGTTG
Organism: Amycolatopsis sp. NPDC052450; assembly: GCF_044547565.1. Taxonomy (NCBI): domain Bacteria; kingdom Bacillati; phylum Actinomycetota; class Actinomycetes; order Pseudonocardiales; family Pseudonocardiaceae; genus Amycolatopsis; species Amycolatopsis sp. NPDC052450. The sequence continues at coordinate 74,004 of NZ_JBIUAQ010000037.1, forward strand.
CAGGACCTCATCGAATGGCTGGGCGAACTGGTGCGGCAGGTCGACTCCAGCCTCCTGGACGAGTGGGAAGCCTTGCGGCACCCCGAAGAGGAGGGTCCCGTTTCGGTGCGGCCGCCGTCCAAGCCGCCCGCGGTCACGCGGAACGAGCGGGCGTTCCGGGTGCTCGTGCGGAACGAGCTCTTCCGCCGGGTGGAGCTGGCGTCGCGGCGGGCCTACGGGACGCTCGGCGATCTGGACGCCGCTTCGGGCTGGGACGCCGACGCGTGGGAAGACGCCATCGAGGACTACTTCGACGAGCACGAAACCCTCGGCATCGGGCCGGACGCGCGCGGTCCCAAGCTGCTGATCATCGAGCAGGAGAAGGAGATCTGGCGGGTGCGGCAGATCTTCGACGATCCGGCGGGTGACCACGACTGGGGCATCAGCGCCGAGGTCGACCTGGCTGCTTCGGACGAGGCGGGCTCGGCGGTCATCCGGATCACGGCGGTGGACCAGCTCTGACGCCGGCACGCGGGCGCGCGAAACGAGGCTTTCACGACCTCGGTGCCGCGAGCAGCCGACGGCGCCGGACCAGCTGAGTGATCAGCACGGTGCGGCGCCGTCGGCAGCCTCGTGCCGGAGCGGAACTTGCCCCACGGTTTCGCCACCGAAAGCCACGCCTGGAACGCGAGCGCGCTCGCCATCAGCGCGGTCCCGGCCACCAGTGCCAGCGGTGCCGGCTCACCGGCCCGCGCCGCCACCACGGAATCCCGCAAAGCGCCGGACAGCAGGAAAATACCGGCGTACAGCTGGACGAGCGTGATCGTGAACTTCGCCAGCACCCACCGATGCCGGGTGAAACCCCAGGCCGTCGCCGCGGCGAGCGTGAAGCCGGTGAAGGCCGACGCGTTGGCGAGCGGCGCCAGCAGAAACGAGGCTCGCCCGCCAGGCCGGCCCGGCACATCGGGGACGACCCTGAAGTCACACCGGAAGGGGCGGGAAGCATGCCTGGGCGTCGTGGCCGTCGAACCAGAGCCCGACCATGAACGCCATCGTCGCCTCCATGAGCGCCGCCCGGTCGAGGCCGCCCGCGACCAGCGGAGTGCACCCGAGGTCGCGGACCAGTTCGCTCACTTCGCCGACCTTGTCGCCGCAGATCGGCACCGCGAGCGGACGGCCGCTGAACACCGGCGGAGTCATCTGCCAGACGTCCACGTGGCACAGGTTGAACGCCTTGACCACGTGCGCGTCCGGTGCGGCGGCGGCGATCCGGGCGGCCTGGTCGGGGACCGTGAGAACGGCGCCCTTGCCGACGGCGTTGGTGCAGTCGATCAAGACCTTCCCGGCGAGATCCCCCGCGGCGGCAAGGATTTCCGTCACCGACGCGGCGGGAACGGCGAGCAGGATCACGTCACTGGCGCGGGCTGTCTCCTCCCAAGTCCCCACTCGCGGGGAGATCCTGGCGGCCTTGGCCCGGTCGCGGGCGGCGACCGTCACCTCGTGCCCGGCCTTGGCCCATTGGCCGCCGAGCGCCTCCGCCATCCCGCCCGCGCCGAAGATACCGATACGCATGTGCCGCTCCCTAAGATCGAGTTACCCCATGACCGTAGAAAGCCGTGCGGGTACCGATTGGTTACCGGAGGTCCGATGAACGACGTCTTTCTCGCCGATTGCCGTGCCCGGCTGGCCTTCGACCTGATGGCGAACACGTGGAACCCGGTCGTGCTGTGGGCCCTGCGCGACGGGCCGCTGCGGCCGGCCGAACTGCGGCGACGGCTCGGCGGGATCAGCACGAAGGTGCTCACGGAGACCGTCCGGCGGCTGGAGTTCAACGGCCTGGTCAGCAGGCGTGACTGCGGCCGGACGGCGAAGGTCGAGTATTCGCTGACGGACCTCGGAGCCACGCTGCTCGCGCCCATCGAAGCCTTCGGGGAGTGGGCGTTCAGGCACGGCGACGAAGTGATGGCGGCGCAGGATCAGGCGACCCGGTTACGCGATCTCGCGTGATCGGAAGGCGAACTCGCGTGATTGAAGGCGTAACTCGTGTGATTGGGGGCGTAACTCGCGAGGTCGGCTAGGTGGGTGGGCGGGCCGCGGCCAGCTTGAGGAGCGGGACGGCCGCGGCGGCGTCGGTGATCAGCGTCGAGACCATGCCGGAGCGCAGGACGGCGTCGATCGCTTCGGCCTTCGGTTCCGTGTAGCCCAGCGCGATCACTTCGGGGACGGCGAGCAGTTCCTCGGCGCTGATGGCGAGCACGTGGTGGGCCAGTCCGGTGGACATCGGGGTGCCGTCGGCGTCGAACAGCCGCGCGGAGACTTCGGCTTTGGCACCGCGTTTCGCTATGGCGCTGCGCTCGGCTTCGTCGAGAGCGTCGTAGACGGTCGATTCCTCGGGCTTCCACGCGCCGATGCTCACGACGGCCTTGGTCAGGTTTTTGAACTGCCCGAACGTCTCCGCGATCCCGGGCTGCCTGCGCAGCGTCTCGGTGGTCCGGCGGTCGGGGAGGACGAGCGGGCCGAAGATCGGGTACGCCTGCCCGCCGGAGACGGAGGCGACGCGGCTGACCGTCTCCACCGACCGGTCCCGCATGTCCATGCCCGCCTGCACCCCGCACAGTTGCACGACCGGGCACTTCGGCAGCGACTGGATCGCGTCGGTCATCGCGTTCACGGAACGTGCCCAGGACAGGCCCAGCACGTCGCCGGGAGTGACGATTTCGGTCAGTAGCTGGGCCGTGAGAGTGCCGATCTTCCGCCGGGCGACCTCGCGGGACTCCGGCTCCGGCGCTCGTTCGAGCACGAGGACGCGGTCCAGCCGGTACGCGGAGCGGATCTCCTCGGACAGCACGAGGTCGACCGGCGCTGGCAGGTGGAACTCGACCTTGACGATGCCGCTTTCCCTGGCTGTGTCGAGCATTCGCGCGACCTTGAACCGGCTGATGCCGAACTCGTCGGCGATCTCGAGCTTCGACGCCCCCTGTTCGTAGAACCGCCGGGCCACCGCGGCCAGGCGTAGCGACTCCACCAGCCCGAGTGCCTGCTTCTTCGCGCTCATATGAGCACTATAACGCGAAATCCGCACGAAAGGTTGACGTAACACCAGGGAAAAGTTCACCATGCCTGGACATGCAGTCCGAAGCATAAGCCCGCCCCGCTCGTTTGAGCGGAGAGAAGAGGAGCTGGCATGCGTGCCGCGATCGTGGACAAGCCCGGCGAGATCAGGGTCGGTGAGGTACCCGATCCCAAACCGGGGGATCGCCAGGTCGTCGTCAAGGTGGGTGCCTGTGGGATCTGCGGGACCGACCTCCACATCGCCGACGGGCACTTCCCGCCGACGCCGTATCCGATCGTCCCCGGTCACGAATTCGCCGGCGAGATCGTCGAACTCGGCGCCGACGTGCCGGGCGGCTGGAAGATCGGCGACCGGGTGGCCGTCGACCCGTCGTTGTTCTGCGGTTACTGCAAGCCTTGCCGGTCCGGCCGCGGCAACCTCTGCGAGAACTGGAACGCGACCGGCGACACCGTGAACGGCGCTTTCGCCGAGTACGTCGCCGTTCCCTCCGCGAACTGCTACCGCATGCCGGACACGATGACCTGGGAACAGGGTGCCCTCGTCGAGCCGGTTTCCTGTGCCGTGCACGGTGTGCGCCGGATCGGCGTCGAGGCGGGGGAGCGGTTCCTGGTCGTCGGCGCGGGCACGATGGGGCTGATCATGCAGCAGTTGCTGCAACGCGCGGGTGCCCACGTCACGGTGGTCGACCGCAACACCTCCCGGCTCGGCCGTGCCATGGACCTCGGCGCGGTCGCGGTCGCCGGCGACGTGAAGGACCTCGACGACGAGAAGTTCGACGCCGCCGCGGACTGCACCGGCGCCGCACCCGCCATCGAAGCCGCTTTCGACTCGCTTCAACGCGGAGGCCGCCTGCTGGTCTTCGGCGTCGCGCCCGCCGAAGCGCGCGTCGCGCTTTCACCGTTCCGGATCTACAACGACGAGATCACCGTCGTCGGCTCGATGGCCGTCATGAACAGCTTCGGTGCCGCGCTCGACCTGGTCGCCGACGGCGCCGTCGACACCGCCGCACTGCTCACCGACACCTTGCCGCTGGAGCGGTATCCCGACGCGCTCGCCCTCATGCGCAGCGGCGCCGGCCTGAAGGTGCAGGTCATACCGGGAGGCGAAAGTGCGTAAAGCAGCCGCTCTGCTCGCGGTTCTCCTGCTCACCCTCACCGGGTGCGCCGGTGCGGGCGCGCTCGGGACCGGCGACCGGACGCTCGTCGTCGCGATCGTCGCGAACCCGCAGATGAAGGACGCCATCGAGCTTTCCGGCGAGTTCGAGAAGGCGAACCCCGGTGTCAGCCTCAAATTCGTGTCCCTGCCGGAAAACCAGGCACGCGCGAAGATCACCGCGTCGACGGCCACCGAGGGCGGCGAATTCGACGTCGTCATGATCAGCAACTACGAGGCGCCGCAGTGGGCCGCGAACGGCTGGCTCGAGAACCTCGAACCGCATATCGCGGCGAATCCGTCCTACGACGCGGACGACTTCATCCCGAGCATCAAGGAATCCTTGTCGCACAACGGATCGCTCTACGCGGTGCCGTTCTACGGCGAGTCTTCGTTCCTGGCCTACCGGAAGGATCTGTTCGAGCAGGCCGGACTCACCATGCCGGCCAAGCCGACGTGGACGCAGATCGCCGAGTTCGCGGCGAAACTAGACGACAAGGCCAAGGGCATCGCCGGGATCTGCCTGCGCGGCAAGCCCGGCTGGGGCGAGAGCCTCGCGCCGTTCACCACGGTCGCCAACACCTTCGGCGCCCAGTGGTTCGACAAGGACTGGAACGCCAAGCTGACCAGCCCCGAATTCAAAGCGGCCGCCGAGTTCTACGTGAACCTCGTGCGGAACCACGGCGAGGTCGGCGCGTCGAGCGCGGGCTTCTCCGAATGCGGCACGCGGTACACGCAAGGCCAGGCCGCGATGTGGTACGACGCCACGGTCATGGCGGGCACGAACGAGGACCCGTCGGCCAGCAAGGTCGTCGGGAAGTCCGGTTACGCCCCGGCGCCGGTGGAGAAGACGCAGGCGAGCGGGTGGCTCTACACGTGGGCGCTGGCGATCCCGAAGGTCGCTAAGCACAAGGACATCGCCTTCAAGTTCATGTCCTGGATGACCGACAAGGCGTACGTGCAGCGGGTCGCCAAGGAGTTCGGCGACTGGAACCGCGTCCCGCCGGGCGTGCGGAAATCGACCTACGACATTCCGCAGTACCGCGAGGCCGCCAAGGCCTACGCACAGCCGACGCTGGACGGGATCGCGGACGCCGACCAGCGCAAGGCGATGGTGAATCCGGTGCCCTACCCCGGGATCCAGTTCGTCGGCATCCCCGAGTTCCAGGACCTCGGCACCCGCGTGAGCCAGCAGCTCTCGGCGGCGATCGCGGGACAGATCACCGTGGACGAAGCACTCGAACAGTCGCAGGAGTACGCGCGGACCGTCGGCAAGTCGTATCAGGAGGTGCAGTGATGGCCACGATCTCCGCTCCTGCCCGTCCGGAGCCGGCCCATGCGAAGAAGGCGGCTCCCAAGCGCGGTACCGACACGCCGTTCAAACGACGGCTGCCGCTCCTGCCCGCGCTGCTGTTCGTCGTCGCGGTGACGCAGTTGCCGTTCGTGCTGACGGTGTTCTACTCGTTTCAGTCGTGGAACCTGGTGCGGCCGGGCTCGCGGCATTTCGTCGGGCTGCAGAACTACATCGACGTCTTCGCCGACTCGACGTTCCTCGGCGCGCTGCTGAACACCGTGGTGCTGACGGTCGTGTGCGTGTTCTTCTCGCTGCTGCTCGGCCTGGGGCTGGCGATCCTGCTGGATCGCAAGTTCCTCGGCCGCGGTGTGGTCCGCACCCTGCTGATCACGCCGTTCCTGATCCTGCCCGCGGCGGGCGCGCTGCTGTGGAAGACGACGATGTTCGACCCGACCTACGGGTTGCTGCACTTCGTCTTCGGCACCGACGTCGACTGGCTTTCGGAGTACCCGCTGGCGGCGGTGATGGCCCAGGTCGTCTGGCAGTGGACGCCGTTCATGATGCTGCTGATCCTGGCCGGGTTGCAGAGCCAGCCGAAGGACGTGCTTGAGGCCGCGTCGGTCGACGGTGCCGGCCGCTGGCGGACGTTCACCGCCATCACACTGCCGCATCTGAGCCGGTTCCTGCAGTTGGCGACGCTGCTGGGCGCGATCTACATCGTGAACAGCTTCGACGCGATCTTCCTGATGACACAGGGAGGCCCGGGGACGGCCAGCACGAACCTGCCGTTCTACATCTATCAACGGGCGTTCCAAGGCTTCGACATCGGGCAGTCGTCCGCGATGGGTGTCATCGTCGTGATCCTGACGATGATCGTCGCGACCTTCGCGCTGCGGCTGATGTTCCGCACGTTCTCGGTACAGGGAGGCGCGAAATGAAAAGTCGTTTCGGGCCGGGCGCGCTGACGGCCGCGACCTGGGTGATCGCGATCCTGTTCGTGTTCCCGCTGCTGTGGATGATCCTCACGGCCTTCAAACAGGAGGCCGACGCCTACACCGATCCGCCGCGACTGTTCTTCACCCCGACGCTCGACCAGTTCGCCGGCGTACTCGAACGCGGTTTCCTGCCGTACCTGTCGAATTCGGCGTTCGTGACCGTCGTTTCGACGCTTTTCGTGCTGCTGCTGGGGATCCCGGCGGCGTACGCGCTGTCGCTGGCGCCGGTGAAGGGGACGAGCAACGCGCTCGGGTTCTTCCTGTCGACGAAGATGCTGCCGATCGTGGCGGCGATCATCCCGTTGTACGTGATCTCGCAGAACACCCGGCTGCTGGACAACGTGTGGGCGCTGATCATCCTGTACACCTCGATGAACCTGCCGCTGGCCATCTGGATGATGCGGTCGTTCTTCCTGGAGGTGCCGCACGAGATGATCGAGGCGGCCCGGATCGACGGCGCGACGCTGCCGATCCTGCTCCGGAAGGTGATCATGCCGGTGGTCGCGCCCGGCGTGGCCGCGACCGCGCTGATCTGCGTGATTTTCTCGTGGACCGAGTTCTTCTACTCCGTCAACCTCACCGCCGCGCGGGCCGGGACGGTGCCGGTGTTCCTCGTCGGGTTCATCACCAGCGAGGGCCTGTACTGGGCGCAGCTGTCCGCGGCCGCGCTGCTCGCGTCACTGCCGGTGATGATCGTCGGCTGGATCGCGCAGAACCACCTGGTGCGAGGACTGTCGATGGGCGCCGTCAAGTAAGGCGTTGGGTCGCGGTGGTGGGGGGGGGGGTTTTTGGTTTTTAAAAAAAAAAAAAAAAAAAAAACCCCCCCCCCCCACCCCCCCCCCCCGGCGCCCCCCCCCCCCAAGTAACAGAAACGCAAAAGA